>CAYQIX010000070.1:0-6871 GCA_964417765.1 uncultured Desulfurococcaceae archaeon | reverse complement strand
CTAGCAAGAGCATACACACTGAAGTACTTACTACTGAAGACTTAAAGTATGAAGAGGGCAATGAAGACTTGATTAAGCTCTTAATAAAGGTGAATTCAGCTGTATGGAAGTACAAGAAGGAGAATAACATGAAGTTATCTGACGAACTTTCGGCAGTGCTCTACATACCAGCTGAGGGCAGAGTAATAGCTGAAGATATTAAGGCACTACATAAAGTGTCTGAAGTTATAGCTGACACGCCAGATGAATGGGACATAGCCCTAACTGACGGCATATACTTGAAACTACTTACCAAGAGTTCCTAATTCGTTATTCAACATATCAATAAGCCTTTTAAATGACCTATAAGGTATCCTGCACCCGGCAGCATGCGGGTGCCCTCCGCCACAGCCACCTAAGTACATCGCCGTTTGTCTCAAGAACTTATTTAAGTCTATAGAGTTTCTCTTCGCTCTTAAGCTCATAATCATTAAGTCGTTCCTTCTCTCTGCCGCTATACCTACCTTGCGCTCAGTAATTCCGCGGGCGTAGACCGCAGCTATACCTAAGCTGCCGGGAGGGTCTACAACGTAAGCTACATCACCTTCAACGACAACATTCTGCTTGACCCACTCATAGAGCATTTCATTACTGCTTGCTTCTACTAGCGCCCTAACTACTAGTTCACCTAACTGTGAAGGTCTCTTATTCTTAGATAAGTGCTCTACCACATGCCTCTTAAAGTCATACATCTTTCTGGAACCCTCTAGCCCTTGAATTAAGACCCCTGCTTCAAAGTATATTTGCCTCTTGTCCCACTTCTCCAGTGTCTGCTTTACCCACGTTGTTTCATCTAGGTAATCACCTATGGCCCCGTAAAGGGCTACTCTCTCGTACTCCCTACTGAGCTTTCCTAACTTCGTGAAGTACTTGTACGTTAGTTCGGAGGCAGACGACATCAACGAGTGGATGACCTCTATACCTAGTTCCCTAGGATTTAAACTCAAAGGCTCAGGATGGTGGTCAATATATGTAATGACACCATACTTGTAATTCTTAAATGCTGTTTCAAGCTCCTTAACATGGTGCTCGCTGATTGCTACGTCAACAATAACAACATCTCCCTTAGCCGACTCTGCAAAGTCATTTAATAGGCCAGCTGGATGAGTAAATATTACCTTTATCTCCCGGTAACTCTCTCTTAAAGCTGCAGTGACTAGCGCAGCTGAGCACACACCATCAGAATCACCGTGAGCAAGTATTGTTAAGTTCATTCAATCTACCTCACAATTAGATGCAGCGTTTATGTTTAATAAGGTATTACTTTGGTGATCGCCTTGAGTTTTCAGAACTTATTAAGTATTCTTCTAGGTGTTAATGGTAATGCTTCAATCACTCGATAGATGCATTCTAGTGCATAAGCAACTCTAATATTTGAGGCTACCCCGTCCTTAGTAGTAAATGCTTGATCAGTAAGAATTAGCTTATCAAGCACTGAGTCAGGACATGATATTATATTAGCCCATCGCACTAATCCATCATGAATTTCCTCGAATACAAATTTCGTATTCAGTGCACGTCTCATTAATCTTCTCGCATACTGGTATCTATCCTTGTATACTGCTGGGCAGTAATGCAAGTTAATTTCAATTCCGGTATCCTCTACCCAACGAATCACTTTAATTGCAAGTTCTTCTGAGCCCTCAGCAGCCACACTACCGGACCTCGGCTTTATACCTCTCAGCCTTAAATTCACGTAGTTGCCTTCACTAAATTCAAGCTCATTTAAATTTACGAAATCTACTTCTAGACTATGAGCTCTAATGATAAGATTCTTTAACTCATTCACGCTTCCTGGAATTACGGGGTTTTCAATACCCACGGATATGGGGTAATTTACCGCTAATTTAATAGCTCTCCATGAACTTTCACTAATTACGTGAACCCTTATTTCGTCAAGCCCAGCATTAACTAGCTTACTCATAATTTCGTCTTTAAGTAAAGTACCTGCTGTATATAAGTGAATATGGAAATCATCTCCGAAGACATCCTTTAAGTTTTTTATGATCTCGATAGTCCTGTCCAATCTAATTAGCGGGTCTCCACCCGTAATTCCAACACCTTTAGAACCCGAGGCTGCTATCTCACAAAAAACATCTTTCTCAATATCATCGACTTTAACGTCATTTATGAAAACCACATCCTTACCGCGCCTACTTGGAGAGATCGGGCAGTAAAAGCATCGTTCACTACATAAGCCAGTCACAAACAAAACTGATTTGAGGCCCTCCATACACAGTCTACATCCTTTCGGAAGTTCCCCAACCCAGCACCCTATGCTACTGCAGTGACCATGTATAATGTCCACCACCCCCTAAAGTTGCTACTCAGCATATTAATGATGCGCTGTCCTCCACAAAAATACCGAAGAACTTAATACACTCTCAACGATGTATCAGATAAGGTATGACTAATGTGACCTTGAAAGCAAAACTAACGAACCTGGCGTATGCATTACCGATAATATTGATTACAATGTACATTAGCTACATCGCCATCACTACATTCCTTAAGGACGTACTTACCTACCGGTGCACCGATATTTGCGCGTTAATGTACTCCTCAGCTACACCTGTTATCTTACTAGCAACATCAATCATATTAGGTACTGGCGCCTCAGCATTATACACTGACTTTGTGTGGAGCAAAGGTAAGGGCAGAGCTCTCCTTGCATTAATCCTACTTGCTTCGGCCATTACAAACCTTACGTATGCCGCCATTGTTAACGCAATAGACAATCCTGTGTCATTCGTAGCTAACGCAACCTTACTCTGGTTTACTCTTGGTTTTCTACTCGGTAACTTACTTACGAACGCGGGACTACTTGCTAGGTACCATTATAGCGTAAGTAGAAGAGGGACTTTAGTAGGTACTGGCGTTACGTTAGGAGTAATCTTATACTTGACACTTATAGTAGTCAACTATGATATCGTGAAGTTATCGGTAATAGCATCGATAATGGCTGTGACCAGCGCACTCTTAATAGCATGTCTAGGCAAGCTCCCTAAATTCAATGTTGAAGAAGGCGTATCCTTATATGATATAAAGATCCTAACACTCCTAATACCTCTCTACATATTCTTTCTAGCGCACGGACTAATTATAGGAAGCCACATACTACCCAACATAAGTTCCATAATTGCAGGCAAGCTAATTAGCGAAGTCATTTTAGCCCTCCCAATGATCTTATCAGCCCTTGCTGGGATTGTAATGGATAACTTAGGAAGAAAGATCGTAGGTATTGCTGGAGTAATACTACTCGGAATAACTTCAGTATTCATGCTCACCATATACGCCTTAATAATTTCACCGATCGAATTGAATATTTTTATGCTAATATTCAGTAGGTTATCTGCTGCACTCATAGTACCCTACGTAATAGTTGTTTCAGCAGAGATAGCACCCAAAAAGTATGCTGGGAGATTCCTTGGAATATGCCTCAGTATAGTGACATGCGGTATCTTATCAGGAATAGTTACACCAATGATGTTTAGGTCGTTCTACTTCCCTACAGCTATAGTCACCATGGCGTTATTTATTTCCATATACGTACTCTACCTGCTGCCTGAAACACTGCCTCCAGAGTATTTAAGGCGTAGAGAGATAACTAGTTATCTCAAAAAAGCTATGAAACTTACAGGTAAGTCCAAATCCTCCTAGCTATACCTGCTATGAGCTCACTGTAGGGATGCTCAGGTAGGTCTCTCACCATTAACTTATCTCCGTTATACAGCACCACCTCAGGATAGTACGGAATAGCTTCTAGCAGCTCAACATTACCAAGTCTACGCGCTACTTCTCTACTTAGTTTAACTGCTTCTTCGTGCGTCTTTGCTGGAACTTTATTAACTACCAGCATTACTCTCACATCAACTAAACTATATATCTCCCCGAGCAGGATTTCAGCACCTCTAATCTCGATTTTATCAGGAAGAGTAACTAGGACTGCTGCATCACTTGCAACTATGGCATTCAATGATGAGTACTGAGGGCCAGGTGGCGTATCGATTAATACTAAGTCGGTACCTGCTTCCTTCAATTT
Organism: uncultured Desulfurococcaceae archaeon; assembly: GCA_964417765.1. GTDB lineage: Archaea > Thermoproteota > Thermoprotei_A > Sulfolobales > NBVN01 > B83-G16. Next base: position 2,790 of record CAYQIX010000070.1, on the reverse strand, counting down.
ATTTATGAGATTTATCAATTTCTTGAGAGCACTCATCTCCCAGCGTCTTCCCCTTACCAGGGCCTCCTTAATGGCCTCTATTGAGGGGTTAGCAAAGGCTACCATTAATTCCCCTTTGTCTGCTTCAACTGGCAGCTTAGTTATTACATCGCTATATTCTGCCTCACCATTTAAGTAATCATTAATGAATCTGTTCACGTGCGGCTCGTTAAATATGTAGTACTGCGTAGGCGCTCTTAAGTCATAGTCTAGTAATGCTACTCTATACCCTTCCCTAGCAATTGCATAAGCTAAGTTGGCAGCGAGGACGGACTTACCACTCCCTCCTCTTTGAGAGTGGACCGCCACCGTCCTCAAAGATTACTCACCCTCGTAGTATCCCTCAAATTGCGGAATTATGAAATATACCTTCCTACCTTTTCTCCTCTTAATCACGTAGCCGAGAGTTGCTAGTTGATTGAGGTACGCTGACTCAACTGCCCTAGCTCTGCCAGTATGTTTAGCTACCTCTTCAGAAGTTGCTTCTCCACCAAGCTTAGCTAAAGCAATGAGAGTCTTCCTCAAGTGGTCCGGCACTGAGAGCAGCGTAACTACATCTAGGATCCCAGTTTTGAGTGCATCCTCTACGTCAGCGATACTTCTAAGTGTTTGAGGAACCCTCTGCACTAACTTCTCTAGCAATTCGATAATTCTGTCTAGCTTCTTATTAATATCTGTAAGTACTGATACAGAATCATCGCTAATACTTACCTTATCGTTCAATTTTAAACACCTATTAAACATTCACTTAAGGCTTTTAAATTAAGTAGGTTGTTAGGTACTCTAATCATCTATTATAATCATTATACTATTTGGCTAATTGTGCGATACATACAGATCCCTCATTAATGCACTACATTGTCGCTAGAAAAACCTATTTCCTAGACGGTAAAATAAGAGATGGTGTAGTCTTTTGAAAGCAATAGTACTAACTGGCGGTTTTGCTACGAGATTAAGACCTCTCACACTGACTAAGCCGAAATCGCTACTCCCTATTCTCGGCAAGCCTCTTCTTGATTGGATTCTTGAAGGTCTAGCTAAGGCTGGTCTGAGAGAGGTTATTCTGTCCGTTAGATACCTAGCCAACATGATCAAGAGGAGGTACGGTGACGGATCAGGCATCGGGTGCTTCATAAAGTACGCCGAAGAAGTTAAGCCATTAGGTGATGCCGGCCCTATACCTTTAATAAATAAGGACATAGGACTAGATACTACATTCATCGTAGTTTATGGTGACATATTCAGCAACATTAACTACAAGGACCTCATACAATACCATAAGAAGAACGGCAGCTTAGCTACACTAGTTCTTACAAAAGTCGATAATCCTTACAGGTACGGTGTTGCTGTCATTGAAGATGATAATAGAATAGTTGACTTCATAGAGAAGCCTTCGAAGAATAAAGTGAGATCTAACTTAGTTAACGCAGGCATATATGTCTTTGAACCTGAAGTACTCAAATATTTCCCAGATAAGACACCCTCTAAATTAGCAAAAGATGTCATACCTAAGTTAGTTAAAGATGGAGTTATTTATGGCTACATACATGACGGGTTGTGGTCAGATATAGGAGTTCCTGCAGACTACTTGAGGGCCAACTTTGAGGCACTCCTCCATTATTATCCTGACGGATACGTAAGTAAGTCAGCTGACATAAATGGTGCTGAGATTGTAAAACCTGTCTACATTGGTGACTACGTCGTGGTCGACTCTGAATCTATAATTGGTCCATTTACAGTAATAAATCATGGTTGTAGAATAGGTAAGTTCACGAAGATATCTAACTCCATACTGCTAGGTAATGTTATTGTTGAAGGATCATCGCTAATCATGAAGAGCATTATTGGTGAGAGGTGCTATATAGGTAAGTGGGTTAGAGTAAGTGAAGATAGTGTTATTGGTGATGAGGTAGTTGTTCGAGACTGTGTGTATATAGCTAGGAACGTCGTCATACTTCCTTACAAGGAGTTGACATTCAGTGTTATGAAGGAAGGAGACGTGGTACTATAGTTTTTCTCGTTATGTAGCATTGCCCTAATTCTTATAAAAGAGATTATAAATTACCCTCAAATCTCTCCTTTAGTAATTAGGTCATAAACTTATATTTCTGTCCGCAAATAAATCCTAGCATAAAAGTTGGTTGAGGTGTTGGAGCATGATCAGAGTTGTTCTTCTAGGAGCAGGTTACGTAGCTACACACCTCGCGGTTGGGCTGGAAAGAATAAAGAAAGGGCTGATAGAGCCCTACGGGATTCCACTAGCAAAGTACAACTTACCATACAAGATCGAAGACATAGAGATCGTGGGTGTTTATGACGTAGACAATGCTAAAGTTGGTAGAACAATGTATGAATTAGCTAAGGAAGTATTTGGTAAAGACTATCCGGTTCCTGAGGAGCTAAAGAGTCTAGTGGTTAAGAGGGGTATACACCTCAACTCAACCCATGGACTGCCAGTCAGTGCTAGAGGAATAGAAGGAGGTCTAGGTATTGATAAGGCTGTAAGTAAGTTAGTGAGTGAATGGCTCAACCTGAGACCTGACGTAATAGTTAACATAATAACGACGGAGAAGGGTAAACACTACAACACCGCAGACGAATTTCTAGCTGACTTAAGAAGAGGTGAGGTTTCAGCGTCTCAAGCATACGCCTACGCTGCAGCACAGTATGCTGCAGCAGCAGGCAGTGGTACTACGTTCGTTAATGCGATACCTACTCCAATCGCTAACAGCCCAGGAATAGTCGAAATAT
>CAYQIX010000069.1:0-6905 GCA_964417765.1 uncultured Desulfurococcaceae archaeon | reverse complement strand
TACCTAACTTCCTAGCCAGTATCCTAATGAGTAGCGGTATGCATGTCCTCCCCTGACACGGCCCCATACCTATCCTCAGCCTTTTCCTGAGGCTCTCGAGGTCAGTGTAGCCTTCATCGATAGCTTTCTCTACGTCCTCAACAGTTACGTCATTACACCTGCAGATTATTGTTGGGTGCTTCTTTACTTCTCCACCCATACGGCCCTCACCTCCATAGCTAGCTCTTTAGGTACTTCTACCGTCACGACCCAAGTCTTATTCCTCTCCCAAGCTCTAACTACCTTGCCCTTACCTAAGCGCTTGCCGTCCCTGCCCAGCAGCCAGACTTCTTCACCTACCTTAGGTGCTGGCAGGAACTCGTGGGGGACAGTAACTAGGGCCTTATCAGGCTTTGACACATCTACTATGAAGATAGCTAGGCCAGGACAGAGCGCTACGCAGGTCCCGCAACCGACGCACTTCTCCCAGTCGACCTTAGGTATGTCGATTATTCTCTCCATGGATATTGCCTTGAACGGGCACGCATCAACACATATGTTGCACGGTATGAGCTCTGGGCACTCAATAACCGCTACAGGTCCCTTACGCAGTCTCTCCTCAGGTGGCAGGAGGCCGAGCTTGCTCAGCTCCTCAGAACCTATAATGCCTGTTGACCTGAAGTTTGAGGCCCTCTCACCCATGATCTCACCCAAATGAAACGAAGGGTGGGTTCTTCCTCCTAATTTCCTCCATCTCCTCCTCACTGACAGTTACTGACTCCTTACCAGCCCTAGCCCTCGCCATCAGTGGCGAGGTCCTGTACTCGTCCCACAGGAATTTCAGTAGCTTCTCACGCCTCTCAACGACCTCTGCCTTAAAGCCAGCTAACTTCGTAACTACTGAGAGGCCAGCTATCTCGCCCTCTAGCATTGCTGTAGTAGCCTCCTCGATACCTGAGGCGTCGCCAGCGACGTACATTCCTGGGATGCTTACCTCTAGGTATCTAGTTCTCAGAGGTACGGGACCGCCGACCTCAGGCACCCACCGCATTACAGCTCCTGCCTGTGCGAAGAGCCTGGTGTCAGGGGTTAGCCCGACAGCTATGAGCACTAGGTCACACACAATATCTCTCTCAGAGCCTGGGATGGGGCGGAACCTATCATCAACCTCAACTATAGTCGCTCCTTCAACTCTCTCCTTACCCCAGACAGCCTTCAGTGTGTGCCTCGTTAGTATCGGGACACCGTACCTCCTGACCTTTGCTGCGTGAACGAACCAGCCACCTATCTCAGGCAGTATCTCAACTATTGCCTTTACCTTAGCCCCAGCCTGAAGTAGCTGGTAGGACACAATTAGTCCTACGTTGCCTGAGCCGACGGTAAGTACTTCATCTCCTGGCAGGATGCCGTACTCGTTCATTAGGGTCTGAGCTCCTCCAGCACCCATGACTCCTGGCAGGTCGTTGCCTGGGAACGTGAGGAAGTTCTCTGACGCACCTGAAGTTACTATAACTGCTCTCGGCTTAACTCTGTAGAGCTTGTTCTTGCCTGCGAGACCTACCCAGCCGCCCCGGAAGATTCCGTAAGCTACGGTCTGGAGGAGTACCTTAATGTTGGGGTTCTCCATCACCTTCTTGCTCAATTCTTCCCCTATCTGGAAGCCTCTGAGCCCTCCGAAGAGGTCTTTAGAGCCGAAGAACTTGTGGGTCTGCTTCAGAAGCTGCCCACCTAGCTTAAAGTGCTCATTAACTATTACGGTCTCTAAGCCGTACTTAGCTGCTACTAGCGCTGCTGAGAGCCCGGCTGGCCCGCCACCAATCACTAGGACATCCGTATCTAGCATTTCCTCTTCTTCAACATCAGCTCCCTTTCCCTCAGTAGGTATCTCTGCAAGCCCCTCCTGCCTCTCAACCCTCAAGCCATCCCTCACAGGCTCGATGCAGGTCCTCGTATTCGGCACTCCGTCAACCTTCATGAAGCAGCTGCTGCACTTACCGATCATGCAGAAGGCTCCGCGCGGTCTCTTGAGTTTGATGCTGTAGGAGAAGACGTCAACGCCAATAGCGTAGAGTGCTGCAGCGATGCTCTCTCCTTCATAAGCTTCTACTTCCTGTCCTTCGAAGAAGAATTTCACCTTTCGGCCGCGTTTAAACGTTAGGATTGGGTGTTCCCATATGCGCCTGTCGCGCGTTGGGTTTTGCGTACGTGGCAATAGGTAAACCACCCACCACATATTGAAGGGTAGTTAGAAAAGTGTTTCGGGACCATACCTGAATTAAATCAGCATCAACTAAGTAATAGATGGAGCTACTGAAGGAAACCAGCTTTGCTAACTTGAATTAAAATGAAGGTGTTCAGAAGCCATATATTTTACATTAATGAGTAAAGTGGGGTCAGACAATGCGGTGCTGTTTAAATACTTAATTAAAAAATGTTTGTTGTTGCTGCCTAGTTTAGGTGGATTTCTTAAGGCTATAGCTCTACAGTGGTTCCTACGCCTTTCTCTTTAGCTACCTTGTATGCTAAGGCAGCAGCACACGCGTCCTGAATAGCTAGACCGACACTCTTGAATATAGTTATGCCTCCTCCTACTCTGCCCGGCTTCTTACCAGCTACTACCTCACCTAATTCAGCTATGTTCTCATTCTTTATTATGCCCTTCTCTAGTGGTACTCTAATGTCGCCTGTCTCTCTTAAGACTGCCTCCCTAGAGTCAACAACTATTACCTCAGCTAGCTTCAGGACGTCGTCGTCGAAGGCTCTGGCGTCAGGCATGTGTGCTCCAATACTTATTACGTGTACTGGCGGTTCAAGGTCCTTGCCGAAGATCACGGGCGTCTTAGTAGTTGATGCCTCAATGACTACTCTCGCACCCTCAACTACCTCTGAAGGAGAGCTGCACTCTACTACATTAAAGCCTAGTCCCTGAGCGTAATCTCTGAACTTCTTCATAGCCTCCTCTCTTATGTCGTAAATTCTGACTTCAGTAGGTTTGAAGAATGCTGAGACGAACCTCAGCTGGTACCTTGCCTGGTATCCCGTACCTATTATAGCTAGTGCTCCTGGCTCCTTAGGGGCCATGTACTTAGCTGATACTGCACTTGCTGCAGCAGTCCTCAGTGCTGTGAGCACTCCTCCCTCCATAACGGCTAAGGGGCTACCGTTCACGGGGTCGAACAGGGTTACTATAGCTTGAATCGTAGGTAGCCCGCGCTCAATGTTACTCGGTATGATGTTGACTATCTTTACGCCGACGCCGTAGCCGGGGACGTACGACTGCATTATACCCCACCAGTTGCCCTCAACCCACATGACAGTCCTAGGCGGTGTGACGGTCTTACCTTCAGAGAATACCTTGAAGGCATTAGCGATCTCGTCAACAAGGATGTCAGGCTTGAGAATCTCCTCGAGTTCCTTACCCTTGAGAATAAGTATCTTAGGCATGTGGAGGACACCTCAACAATTATTATTTTGCGTTAAGGAGATTTATCTTATTCGGGTCAGAAGCCCTTGAGTAAGAAAGTAGAAATAAGCATAAAACCCATAGGTGTAGTCAGGGTAAGCGCTAGTGATGACGAAGTCAAGGACTCGTGGATTTCCGAGGGTATTGAGGGTATCGTTGAGATCTTCCCGGAGTTTGAGGCGGGGTTGGAGGGTATTGACGGTTTCTCTCACATCATATTAATTACGTGGCTTCATAAGGTTAAACCCGAGCACAGGGTAATACTCAAGGTTAGGCCAAAGCGCTTAGCAAGATTCGGAGTCCCAATGAAGGAGCTACCCTTAGTTGGTGTGTTTGCTACCGACTCACCTGTCAGGCCGAACCCGATAGGTATCTCAATAGTTGAGTTGGTTGAGAGGGAGGGGAGATACCTGTACGTTAAGGGGCTTGACTTATTTGATGGTACACCAGTGCTCGATATTAAGGCGTACACACCCGATAGAGCTATTACGGAGATTAAGGTGCCTGAATGGTATGTGAGGACTGAGGAGGTGGCTAGGAGGTACTTGGGTAGAGACGTCAGGATATAGGGAGCTTCATTTAGCGAGTAGTGTTTCAAACATTCCTATAGTCTTTAGTCCCGAGCCAGTTAGTGGCAATAGAACTGCTTCTCCCCTATCTACCAGCCCTTCCTCGACTGCTTTCATTAGTGCGGCATATGGTGCGGCTGAAGTAGGCTCAACTATGAATCCAGCGCGGAGGAGCTCCTTCAAGGCACTCACTATGTCGTCATTATCCACTAAAGCTACGCTACCCCTGCTCTCAAGTACAGCCTCCTTCAGCTCTCTAAGTCTAGGTGGGTTAGGCACCATTATACCGTCAGCTAGGTCTGAAGGCAGCGTACTACTTGGTAGTTCACCGTGGACTTCCTCGTAGAGGGGTGCTACTGAAGTGCCTTGAACAGCGATGAACCTAGGCATCTCACTTATTAGCCCCCAGTTGAGGAGGTCCTTAAAGCCTCTGTAAATCCCGAGCATTAGCCCGCCAGACCCTACAGGCACTACTACGGCGTTGCCTCTAAATCCGCTTTCGAAGGCTTCGTAAGCAACAGTCTTAGCAGCCTCTATGAAGAGCGGGGACCAAGTATGTGCTACGTAGAATGTCTCATCATTGATTAACTCAAGAACCTTCTCAGCTGCCTCCCCTCGAGTCTTAGTCTCTACTACGCTTGCTCCAAGGAGCTTACAGAGGATTTTCTTACCTCTAGGTGCTTTCTCAGGCATCACAATAGTTACATCTAGGCCGCCAATACGTGAGTAAGCGCTCACGGCAATACCTGTATTACCTGAGGTATCCTCTACCACCTTAGTGTAGCCTAGTTTAAGGGCTAGTGAAGCAGCTAGAGATGCTCCTCTATCCTTAAATGACCCTGTAGGATTTAGGTACTCGAGCTTAAACCACACCTCAACGCCTGCTACTTTCTTAGCAACTACTGGAGTTCCCCCTTCACCTAAGGTAACTAAATTACCGACGGGCGGCAGTGAGCTTAAGTACCTAGCCAGACCTGACTTGCCCTGAACAGGCTCCCACTTAGGGCGGTAGAGTATGTCTAATGGCTTACCGCACTTAGGGCATCTCCAGAAGTACCTGCTTAAGTCGTGTGTGAAGCCACAGCTAGGGCAGTACCACAGACCGCTGCTCTCAGACATAGCTATTACCTGCTGAATGTATTACTGAGTACTGTGCCGTCGTCAGCAAGTCTCCTTATCTCAGCCCGCAACACATTACCTTCTACACCGACTACGGCGTACGTTGCTGGCCAGCCTTTCTTATCTGACTTCTTTAAGTGCCCAGGATTCAGGTACAGGACACCATTAACTTCCTCTAGCCTAGGTATGTGCGTGTGCCCGTGAAATACTGCGTCTACTGCCTTTCTGCTAGCTAGCTCTTCAGGCTTAGGATCAGTAGGTAAGTCATTCTTGTGTGACTCAGGTGTGTGAGTTAAGAGCACGTACCAGCTACCTAACTTAATTATTACTCTATTAGCTACCTTAACATTCTTGTAAACATCTTCGAAGACCCCAGGCACATTAACTACCTTAAACCCAGCGTCCTCTATAGGCTTAACGTCTGGTGAGTCATCCCCTAGGTGGATAACTAAGTCTGGCTGCTCCTTCCTCAACTTATCAACTAAGAGATTAACCTGGTCTAGCTCACCGTGAGTATCGCTAATTACAATAAGCTTCATGCCGGAGCCCACTATTATGGTCTTTACGGAAGGTAATATACTATCTCTTCTTGAGATATCTGAGAGTCTTATTTATTCTGAAGACATCTGAGTACATGAAGGTTATAGTGACCTCATCACCTACTGATAGGTTAAGCTGCTGCCTATCGGAAAGTATTATCTTAACCTCACGCCGAAGCAGATATGTACTCAAACCACGTACAGGTACGTTATTAACGTATAGTACTGACTTAGGTGTGAAGATTATTCTGTAAGGCTCAGCCAGCTCAACGACACCTACTTCATGGCCGAGGATCTCCACCGTAGCTGCACTGGAGGTGTTGCTTGCTCTCAGCTTCCCTACTGCAGCACCGTAACCATAATGAGGTATTCCGCAGTCACAGACGTACCTGCTGCCGCTGACGTCAGCGCATATTAATCCTTCCTCAGCAGGTCTTGCTAAGCAGTAGGATCTCCCTACATATGTGATCCTGAACCTGTTAGTAGTAACGCAACTTATATTCGATAGTGTACTTAGCAACTCTTCAGTAGGTACTAGCTTGTATGCACCCCTAACCTTTAATGGGTCTCTAGAAGGCCTCACCTCAACATGCATGTGACGTTCAGACCATGGAAGGAAGAATCCTGATATAATGTAGTCTCCAAGCTCATCACCTAAGAATACCCTCTCTCCTGCTCGAACCTGCGGCTTTACATGGAGAATCTTAAGCACCATATCATTGCCCAGGTCGATAATTAGAACCCAGTCACTCGTTATAGCATCGCACCGGTACTTAGGTGTCGGTATTCTGAGAATTTGCGAAACGGTACCTTCTTCAGCAGGCATGTAGGGGTAGGGAGCGTAGATGTCGACGGCATAGCCTAAAACATGTGCAGGATAGGGTGAGTCAGTTAGGGAGAACCAGGTGGTGCTGGATAATTTACTACTTAAATAATATAAATACAGGTATATAGGAGAACTTTCACAGCCTTCTACTGCAAGGATTTTAAGGTAGTTCACAGCTTTCATTAACTTTTCTAATCCTTCAGTTTTAAGTAAAAAGAGTAGTTACTAAAATGTAGCGGGTGTCGAGCGAGAATTAGACAACTTGCTCAAGGATACTCAGATACTTGAGAGTATTTCTGAAAGCTTTGCTTTTATCCCCTCGAGCCTATCCCTAAGCTTCTTGCTCTCCTCCTCAAGTTGCTTTACCTTCTCCTTGAGCTCATCCCTCTCCTTAACGACCTTATCGAGCT
>CAYQIX010000068.1:0-6935 GCA_964417765.1 uncultured Desulfurococcaceae archaeon | reverse complement strand
TCTTCTCTCTGAGGTTACGGCCCAATAGCCTTTCAAATATCTCAGCAAGTAGCGTATGGTGATATTCACATATAGCGTAGGTTCCGCGGTCATCAACGGAAGGCTTAATCCCGAACTTCCTGTGCATTATGCTAATGACTTTCCTACTTACCTCCTCCTCGCTCTTACCGAATGTAAAGCATATCTTCTTTCCTTTATGATCCTTAACACAACCATCAGCTAGATATGCACCAAACACGAAAGCTAGGTCTTCATCTACTATAAGCCTTGCTGGGATGGCGCTTCTACTTCGCTTAAGCCTAATAACTATACAGTCCCTTACCACAGCCTTATCACTACCTATCTTTCTCTCTATGTCAATATACTCTTGAAGTGGGATCGGGTTTCTCCCTTTAGTAAGTCTCTTTATTCCCTGAGGCAGTGAGTCAACATAAACTCTATCCTTATCCTTAATGAGGGAAATCACGTCGATATATCTGTAACCTTCGCTAATACCTCCTCTACTAGCAAATGTGATTACGAGATCTCCAGGCTTAAGAAACTCTACAGGCTTCTCAAATATTTCTAGAGTGTACGGATCTAGAACAAAGACGCTGTGACTACCTGTCGCCTCTACCTTCCCACCACCTTCATACTCTATCTCGTATATCTCCCCAACCTTATGCCTCAACACATACTTCACTGGCTTCCACACTACGTTGAAGCCATCATTGCTGAGTACCTCATACCCCTTCACGGATTTCGCTATACCCTCCTCACCTGCGCTATAGAACCTATCTACAAACTCACCGATCGCCATAAGTGTCACTTTACCTTCAGCATCTCTAACAAGAATAGGTGTATCATATGAGACACTAGCGATTGCTTGGAAGAGCACGTATGCTTCCTCGCCTCTGACCTCGCCGACGATTATGACGTCAGGCCTGTACCTCAACGACACCTTGATTAGGTCGTAGAGCGTTATTTCGCCGATTTTCTGGGGGCCTATGCCGTAGCTGGGTCTGGCTACTAGCTGTACCCAGTTCTCGAGAGGCAGCCTTAACTCTGGCGTATCCTCGATGGTAACGACCTTTATTGTAGGCCTAAAGAGGGTTGCTAGCGCGTTTAATGTACTTGTCTTACCTGACCCGGTAATGCCTAAAATTAAGCCTGTTTTCTTGTGCTCTATCAGCATCCACAAGTACGCTGCCAGTTCGGGTGACAGTGTCCTCCACTTGATCATATCTACAATCGTTATTGGGTCTTCCCTGAACTTTCTTATAGTGAATGTTGATCCGCTCGTTGATACTTCTCTTCTGAAAGTAGCTGCTAGCCTGTGGCCCCCAGGGAGTATGGCATCAACTATCGGGAACGCAACAGATATGTGCTTCCCTGCCTTATGAGCTAGCTTAACTACTAGGGCATCTAGCTCTGCTTCAGTGTTAAATACTATATTAGTCGGTATGTACTCGTACCTCCTATGCCATACGTATACAGGTCTGCCGACGCCATCACACGATATATCCTCAATGTTCTGATCTCGCATTAAGGGATCAATCGCTCCAAAACCTATAGCGTCCCTCTCAACATAGTAGAGTATCTTAGACCACGAAACGCCGGGAGTCCTACCTAATCTAATCCTGTACTCCATTACTATTCTCTTAGCTTCCTTCTTGAAGTACTCAAGATGGTGCTCCTCTGATGGTGGAGGCTTGAGCTCCCAGTAGAGTATCTCCATGATCTTGTCGTAAATGCCCTTCTCAGAGCTCGTTAGCGGTATCTCATCTAGCCAGTATACGGTCTCGCCAGTATCAGGATCCTGAAGTATCCTTGCCCACGCCCATGGTTCGTAGAGGGGGTAAGCCTCAACTTCCTTAAATCCCGGCGGTACCTTGAATGCCCTCGGCTTAACAATGGCCTTAGCTTCCTCCTCTATAAATTCCCTAAGAATTTCTGACGGCTTCTCTCCTCTCTTCTCCTTCCTCCGTAGGAACTTAGAAAAAATCTTCACCATAGCTACTTTATTCCTCCATACCTAACAACTAAATATCTGGTTAATAGATTTTAAAAGTACCTAATAATGGCACTAAGACACTAAGTAAAGTAAGCTACTTAACCACGGTCAGGTGACTCTGACATTCTCTTCATAATTACCTGTTAAATTAGTTTTATTAAGGTATGTATAGATCATTTAGCTAGAGATCATATATGAGTACTGCATGCGCTACCTTAAAGAAAGTGCTGTATGCTGCTACCGTATTGTTCTTTATGATCACATTTTCAGCGTATTTGAACTACGTTAATGCATCAAGTACTGTCGAATTACTTTCCACGTATGGTGAGCCCCTCGTCATACCCTTACCCACAAACTTAAGTAATATCTATGTTGCCAGCCTAGATTCAAGTAGGAAAAATATCCTCTTAGCTGGAGAGGAGAACGGTGTCACAGTAGCTACCTTAATTGACTCTAATTACTTTGAGAAATACGGCAATTCCTACCCTATCCTAGGTGCCGTAACATCCTTTGATGTCGATGACACGTATTCACCCTCGTTTTACGCCTTTGGGAGCAGCAAGGGTGAAGCCTTAGTACTCTCGGCAAAGGACCTTCGTCTAGTATTTAGGTACATACAGGCCGATGAATTTCAGGTTACCAAAATTCATGTATCTAAGAATGTCCTCGTTGCAATGTTTCAGGGAAGTAGATCCTTCATAAAGATATTCAACTTAAGCAGTGGTGGATGGAGTGAAATCGGGGAAGTCGTAGGTAATGCCCCAAGGTACTCCATGGAGAATGTAAAGCTTATTGATTACTCGATGCTCAAGTTTGTGTACGGCAACAAAATTGGGACTAAGGATACGATCATTCTAGCTTATTTCACTATGCCTAAAGATAAATTATTAATTCAAGTAATAAACGCATCAACGAAAGAACCGCTAGTTAATACTATTGTTTACGTCCGCAACGATGTGATAGGTACGGTATACCAAGGAGTGACCGACCGGGAAGGATACGCTTTGGTTCCTATAGATTTAGTTAGTAAGAAAGGGCAAAATATAACCATTTTCGTACAGGTGGAGAGGGTATGTTATAGATACACATTTACAAACATCGATTTAGAGGAAATTAGTGCTGGGGTGTATACTCTAGAGAACAATATTATCACTGTACCGGGTAAAGTCATTTCTCAACCGCCGCAAGCAGTACGTAGGCTGATACTAGATATACTTGACGTGAGTACAGGAATTCCAAAGAGAATTAAATCCATAAGTTTACTTAATGTAATATCAATTAACGGAATTCATGCTTTCCTGGATGTTTCTATATTGAATCAAAGATTTCAGTATATATTGGTGCTCAGTGGTAGGTTTGCCGACGATCCTAGTTACCCATCTATAAGAATCATGTATTTAGATTCCTCATTCAATGAATTTATGGAGCCAACTAAGTATAGGTTATTCTCTGACGTATCTGCGCTTGCGTATTCACCTGACGGCAGATACTTAGCAGTTGGAACTCGAGGAGGAGTCGTATATATCTTCAGGAGTGCTCCAATAGGGGGGAGATACGAGGTTCTGTGGGGGTATCGCATGCCGGATCAAGTGACTTCTATCTCAATATCTAATAAAGTAAATAATGGCTACGCTATTACAGTTGGCGATAAGAGAGGTAATCTACAGGTACTGTACTTACCAACAGCAAATGAAATGATTCCAGTTATCCGAATAAATACAACGCTAGCATTTCACGCTCTCTCTCAAATCACATCAATTTATGCCTCACTAGATTTAAACAAGTTAGTCGTAGGTACTGCTAGCAAGCCGTACTTAATCTTGGGCTTTGGCGACTACATAATAAACAGGAAGGGGCCTATTAATCTAGACACTAGGGTATTACAACCCCTGCTCATCCGCCTTATTACAGCTAATGGAACCGCCGTAGCTAATGCTGAAGTCAAAGTATATAACATGAAGGGTACCTTAGTGGCTGAAGGCTTTACCGACAACAATGGAGTGTACAGAGTAAAATACATTCTTCCTGGGACATATAACTTAACTGTTCAGCCTCCTGTCGACTACCTCGAGAATGTATCAGAAGTAATATCAGTGACTAAGGAAGTGCAGGAAGTAACGGTTATGTGCAATTACTCTACTATAAACGTTTACTTCAGCATCCTCGACTCCGAAACAAAGAAGGCTATCGAGGAAAACGTGAACTTCGTACTTAGCGGTCCCGAGACTTTTCTAAGTTATGAAGTTACAAGTAAAAACTCCTCTTTCTACCTGAAGCTCCTACCCGGCCAATACAAGTTATCTGTAACATCTAGCCGATATGTAGTAGGTAAGCCACTATATCAAGAGTTGACCACATACATTAACGTACCCTTGAATAGAAACGTAACTTTGTACCTTACACGCAATTCCTTTAGATTAACACTAAGATTTATTGATAACACAACACGAGGTCCGCCTAGAGAGGCGGTTCAGACTCTACTCTATAAGGAAGGAAGACTAATTGCAAGTTCATTAGTATCAGCCTACAAAAACACCCTAACGCTGATCCTTAGGGACAAAGGAATTTTCACCCTAGAAGTAAGGCCTCAGCCCCCACCTAACGAAGAGCCATACTATCTTAGCAGGACATATATAGTTAACGTAACAGGAGATACTCAAGAGGTGATCCCCCTATACCTTAACTCAATAAAGTTAACTCTCAACATATATGACGAACAGACAGGTGGACCGCCTCTAACGCCCATTAAGGTACTTATTGACGATAAGCACGTAGTGACCCTGCCAGCTAACTACACGCACGTTACCCTTGAAGTCACGAAAGGCTTGCATACCTTGACTCTCGTTCCCTTACCTGAGTACAGCTTCCTAAAAATACCGTTATATAATGTAACGAAGCTAGACATTAAAATAGTCAGGAAAACATCACTTAATGTAACCCTAGAGAGAATATACGTAAAAATTGAGCTGCATATAAAGGACCACTACACAGGTGGTGGTCCAGCAGAGAGATTAGCACTACTCATTAATGGAAATAAGGTGGCTGAAATCCGCCCGAATGCTTCATCACCTATTTTGTTTGCGATATTTCTACGTAAGGGAGAAAATGTCATACAATTAAAAGGTAAGGTTATCTACGCCGACTTCATCAAGAAAGTTAATATAGTGAATTCCACTACGATCGAGGTCGATCTTTTACGTAAACTCTTTACAGTAAAAGTTGTTGCTGTTAATGATATAGGGCAGAAGTTAAGCGGAGGAGTAGTTACTGCGAGAGGAATTAACTTGAAGTTTGAGGCCACAAGCAGCATAGTAGATGGTGAAGCGTATCTAAAGCTGCCATTTGGGATGTACACTATTGAAGTGAGTCAGCCTGGTTACGAGAAGTACAGTGTTGAAAGAGTTGTAGATCATGACGAGGAGCTGTCAGTAGTACTTTACCCAAAGATAATCACGTTATTAACCAGGTACCTACCTGTACTGGTTGGTGTTAGCGTAATAGCTGCTATAATAGCGCTAATATTTAAGTACAGAGCAAAGATTAAGAGCTTAATAACACCTGAAGAGGAGCTATTCTGAGCTTTTGTACCTTAAAGCAACATGAAGCTTATATTCTTATTAGCGAGTCTTATGTGGTGACTGCATGTCACTGCCTGAGGAGTTAATTAAGGTTATAGAAATTACGCGCAGTCACAATAAGTGGAGGAGGTTTGAATGCATCAACTTAATAGCTTCAGAGAATGTAATGTCTCCGCTTGCTGAAGCAGCTTATTTTACCGACATGATGCATAGGTACGCTGAAGGAAAGCCTAGGAAGAGGTTCTATCAAGGCAATATATACACTGATGAGATAGAGATTCTTGTAATGGACTTAATGAGCAAGCTGCTTAATGTTAGATACATAGAACCTAGACCTATTAGCGGCACGATTGCAAATGCAGCAGTGTTTAGAGTTCTCGGAGAGCCAGGAGATCAAGCCCTAATAGCTCCTGTCCAGGCTGGCGCTCACGTCTCGCACACTAAGTTCGGCACTCTAGGTGCATTAGGAATTAAACAGATAGAGCTTCCCTTCGACCTAGAGAACTGGAATATTGATGTAGATAAGGCTGTTAAGTTAATTGAGGAGGTCAAACCTAAGTTTGTCACACTAGGTGCTAGCGTCTACCTCTTCCCACACCCAACCAAGGAGATAGCTGAAGCTGCACATGCTGTTGGGGCGAAGGTCGTTCACGACGTAGCACACGTACTTGGACTAATAGCAGGGAAGAGATGGCCTAATCCTATTCATGAGGGTGCTGACGTGTGTACATCATCTACTCATAAAACATTTCCTGGCCCACAGGGAGGCATAATATTTACTAATGATGAGAAAATGTATAAAGCAGTATCAAAGACAGTCTTTCCATGGTTCATAAGTAATCACCACCTCCACAGGTTACCTGCTATGGCTGTGACAGCTATCGAGATGATTCACTTCGGCGAAGAATATGCTGACCAGATAGTTAGAAATGCGAAAGCATTTGCTGAAGCACTAGCTGGTGAGGGATTTAAGGTACTTGCTGAGCATTTAGGATATACTAAGTCCCACACACTAGTAGTTGACGTAAGAGAACTGGGTGGTGGAGCAAAAGTAGCGAAACTCCTTGAGGATGCTAACATCATAGCTAACAAGAACCTATTACCTTGGGACCCGCCTGAGAAGGTTAAGGACCCGAGCGGGCTGAGACTAGGCGTGCAGGAGATGACCAGGTTCGGAATGAAGGAAAGCGACTTTAAGGAAGTGGCTAAGTTAATGCGTAAGGTACTCATAGACGGGAGAGACCCTAAGGAAGTGAAAAGAGAGGTAATAGAATTCCGTAAAGAATTTACAGAGGTGAGGTATACGTTTAAGATGCCGGAGGACCTAGAAAAGAGCCCGATTAAGGTGCCGATGCTGCTATGAC
>CAYQIX010000067.1:0-7026 GCA_964417765.1 uncultured Desulfurococcaceae archaeon | reverse complement strand
TACACTTCAGGTTACCTGATGAGATCTTAGCTTCCTTAGAGAAGTTGAAGTCCTCAGGAAGTAAGAGGCTTATTATCTGCTTACCTGACCATGCCTTAATAGGTGATAAAACTGCTGGCTCTGGCATCTCGCCAGAGTAGTTTATGCTAGCTAGTAAGTCAGACACTTGATCCTTAGTGAGTAATGTGACCTTTGATGAGAGCAGATATGCGCCACTTATGTAATCCTGTATGCCTCCGATGATGGGCCCTCCATACCTAGGTGATAGTATGTGCTCTTGCACGAGGAGGAGTATCTTTGCTTCAGCCCTAGCTTCTATCGTCTGAGGTACGTGAAGGTTCATTTCGTCACCGTCAAAGTCAGCGTTATATGGCGGACACACTGCTAAGTGCAACCTGAACGTACGCCCTGGCAGAACCCTGACTACATGCGCCATAATTGACATCCTGTGCAGCGAAGGTTGTCTGTTAAAGAGTACTATGTCACCGTTAATTAGGTGCCTCTCAACAATATAGCCCGGCTTTAAGCTCTCTGCAATTGCCTTCAAGTCCTTAATAAAGCGCAGATCTATCCTCCTTCCTGTATTGTCTATTATGTAGTTCGCGCCTGGGTAGCGGTAGGGTCCATTGAGCACGTACTTCCTTAGCTCGTCAATGTTCCAAGGAGTAACTCTCTCCGGTACCGTCAGTATCATAGCTACTTCAATTGGAACACCAACCTCGTTTATGCTTAAATTAGGGTCGGGACTTATTACTGTACGTGCTGAGAAGTCAACTCTCTTACCAGATAAGTTACCTCTAAACCTTCCCTCCTTACCCTTAAGTCTCTGAGCCAGTGTTCTCAGAGGCATTCCTGACCTTCTCTTTGCTGGTGGTACCCCAGGTACTTCGTTATCTATGTACGTAGTTATGTGGTATTGAAGTAGCTCCCACAAGTCCTCAACGATGACCTCGGGTGCTCCTGAATTTATGCTCTCTCTCAACTTCTCATTAGTCCTAATTATGTCTACAAGCTTGTGAGTCAGGTCGTCCTCGGATCTAATGCCTGTTTCTAGCAATATCGAGGGCCTTACAGCAATTGGCGGCACTGGCAATACTGTTATTACCATCCATTCAGGCCTAGCGAACTCCGGATCGTAACCAAGTACCCTCAAGTCTCTATCAGGTATGCGCTCGAGCCACTCTCTTACCTTAGTAGGCCAGAGCCTACCTAGAGGACCTTCTTCAATAAACGTAGTCGGCTTCTCCAATCTAATCTTAAACTGCTTTTCACCGCAGTGTGGGCACTCCATAGCCTTAATCGCCTTCCTCTTAACGAAGTCCGTGAGGCTGCTTGCGAGCTGCGGCCACTTATCCTTAAGCCTATTGTAGAGATCTAAGTACCTATCTATTTCTTCGTCGGGTATCTTGAGCCTGCCGCAGCGTCTGCAAGTAGCTCTGAGAAGGTCGTATATGTGCCTCACAAATCCTATGTGAATTACAGGCCTAGCTAACTCTAGGTGACCGAAATGCCCTGGACATCTAGCCAGTGTGTTCCCACAAGTAGCACACTTTTGGCCAGGCTCTATTACGCCAAGCCTAGGATCCATAACACCTCCTTCAACTGGCAGGCCGTTTTCGTCGTAGACCTCAGATGTGACTATGGCTGTCGCTGACATCTTCCTAATCATATCCGGAGAGAGTATCCCGAACTTAATACCCCCTATGAGCTTCTGCTCTGACATATTAGACACCCTCGAACTTATCCTTAATAACTAGTCTTGGATATATCAGCATGCTCATCATCTCCTGAAGTAACAGCTTAAACGCATAAGACACAACTACAGGATACAGCCTGCCCTTCTCACCGTGGACCGGGCAAACAAGTCTGCCCCTCCTTCTATCGTACCATCCGATCATCCCGCAGTCTGCACACACATAAATTACTGTCCTGTCAGAGTTTTCGAGTAGCCTCTCCTGCAACAATAGTGATGCACCATGCCCTACTAAGCAATCCCTCTCCATCTCACCAAATCTCAGCCCACCCTCTCTAGCTCTACCTTCAGTTGGCTGTCTAGTGAGTAGTTGCACCGGCCCTCTAGCCCTCGCATGAATCTTGTCAGCGACCATGTGATGCAGCCTCTGATAGTATACTATGCCAATGAATACAGGCGTCATTATCAGCTCGCCAGTCCTGCCATCATACATAGGCTCGGTTCCATCGGCTGGATAGCCGAGCATGAGTAGGTCTTTTTGCAATTTCTCTACCTTCTCGCCATAGAATGGTGTGCCATCAACTAACCTGCCTCTCAGAGCACCTACCTTCCCTGCTATAGACTCTATTAGCTGACCCACAGTCATTCTCGATGGCAATGCATGTGGGTTAATTATTAGGTCAGGTGTGATGCCGTCTGGTGTGTAAGGCATGTCGTACTGAGGTACAAGTAACCCTATAACACCTTTCTGTCCGTGCCTTGACGCAAACTTGTCGCCAATTTCAGGTATTCTGAGATCCCTCGCCTTAACCCTAATTAGTCTATTGCCTTCACCGCTAACTGTTATTACGACAGTATCGACCACACCCTTATCACCGTGTCTTAGTGTTAGCGAGGTGTCCCTCCTGGATACACCAGCTAGCCCGAACTCCTTGTACTCCTCAAGGAACCTTGGCGGAGATGTCTTACCTACAAGAACATTACCTGACTTAACCTCTATCTCAGGGCTTATTATGCCATCCTCATCAAGCAGCATGTAGTTGTCTCTTCCTCTATATCCCCTCACGCTAGGGTCAGGTATCTCAATCTTATCGCGTTGGCCGCCAGCATATTTTAACTCCTCAGTACTGTACTCTCTATAGAATGTCGACCTGGCTAAGCCTCTTTCTACGGACGACTTATTCATTATGACTGCGTCTTCCATGTTATACCCTGTGAACGACAGTACCGCTATAATGAAGTTCTGGCCTGACGGCCTATCATTGTATCCTATAACATCAAGGAATCTCGTTTGAACTATTGGTCTTTGCGGATAGTGCAGGAAGTGTCCTCTGCTATCAAATCTGAGCATGAAGTTTGAAGCATATAGCCCTACTGCCTGTTTTGCCATAGCTGACTGGTAGGCATTTCTAGGTGACTGATTGTGCTCAGCATATGGTATCGTTGCCGCTGCTATTCCGAGAATAGCTGGAGGCCATAGCTCTAAGTGAGTATGCTCTGGTGTTATGTCCTCAGGATTAATAGCAATGTAGGCATCCTCTTCTTCTTCAGCATCTAAGTACTCTACATAGCCCATTTTTACGAGATCTGAGAATTTTAATTCGCCTCTCTTAACTTTCTCTATAACATCCTTAGTTATCTTTAATCTGCCGTTTTCAAGTATTAGCAGCGGTCTTCTTACCCTGCCAGCATCACAGTTTATGTATACCTCATTAAGATGCTCTGTCCTTAGGTAAGAGATGTTTACCTCATGATGTAGCTGACCGCTTCTCCTCAGCTCACGAACCTTTCTTACGAAGTCACTAGCATCCTCCTTCATGTAGTATCCTACTAGCGTACCGTTAACAAATACCTTTACATACCCTGACAAGTTTTGAAGTAACTCCTCATCACCTGTCCTCAATCTCTCAAAAACCTCTTCGACAGGGACCACACCCAAACTCTTAATTACCTTAATTACCTCTTCCTCATCTATACCTACTGAGATATATGCGCTTAGTGCTAGGTTCTTTACTAAGCCACAATTGGGTCCTTCTGGGGTCTCAAATGGGCATATTCTTCCCCACTGAGTTGGATGTAGATCTCTTGCTTCAAAGTGCGGCTGCCCTCTACTTAGGGGGGCTACAGTTCTCCTTAAGTGGCTGTGTGTTGAAATCCAATTCATTCTGTCAATTATCTGGCTAACTCCCGTCCTGCCTCCTACCCAATTACCCGTAGCTAGCGCGTGCCTTAGCCTATCAGTAACTAAATCTGGCCTCGCTAATGCTCTTAGATTTAATCTCCTCCCTCTTAACCTATGCTTCTCAACCTGGTATCTGAAGTCTTTAATAAACTGTTTAAATGCTACTCTAAATAGTTGAGCTAGCAGATCCCCAGCTAACCTCAGCCTCCTATTGGCGTAGTGATCTTTATCATCAGGCTCCCTCCTACCTAAAGCCAATTCAAGTAGTTTGCAGGCCATTTGACCTAAGTACAGCGCTTTCTTCAGTCTTGACTTGGGTGACGAGCCCAAGTGAGGTAAGAAATAATTGTCTATTATCTGCTCTGCACGCTCGATTCTGGCCTCACGCGCCTGACCGATGGCTACCCTAGAACCTATGTAATCCAATGCCTCCTCTCTAGTCTTTATCTCGCGTGCTTGAAGAAGAGCTGGAATTAACTCCTTCTGAATTTCAGGGTCTGTAGAGACAGCTAGAGCTATATCTCTATCACTCTCAAGTCCCAGCGCTTTCATCATTATAGCGAACGGTATCTTCGTAGGTATTGGCGGGAAATTAATGACGAGCGTGCCATCTTTAAGTCTGTCTAAAATTATCGGAACCCTATAGCCTGAAGATGCTGATATTACTTTCGCTGTGTATGTTATGTTCGAACCCTCCTTAGCTTTGTCAACAAATACTTTATTTGGCGCTAAATCCTCCTGGGTAACAATTACCCTCTCAGATCCGTTAATTATGAAGTAACCTCCTGGATCTCTCCAGTCCTCACCTATCTTAATTAACTCTTCCTTACTCATTCGCGAGGTAGGATCAAGAACCGATCTTACCATTACTGGCATGTCACCTAGCGGTATCTCCTGTCTCGTTACTTCAATGCCGCTCTCGTATAGGGCAACAACTAATGTTATTGGCGCTGCATAGGTCAGGTTCCTAATTCTTGCCATCATTGGAGTTACTTTCTCTACGTTACCTTCTACCTCCCTAAACTGAGGTTCCCCTATTCTTACATCTAGAATTTCTAAGTACACTCCTGGCTGATTTGTTTCAATCCTGCTATTTTCCTTTACAATCCTCTTTATCCAGTCCGTTACGAATGCGTTATATGAATCGAGATGCTGCCTTACTAAACCCTTCTCTCTAATAAACGCCTCCATTAGTATCCAGCGGTCTTCAGGGGTTAACCATGTATTAGAATTATGAGAACTTGACACCACACCTATCACCCAGCAACAACAAATCTATAAACAATTATTTTACCAGTAGTTGGTGACTTACGCTCGATCCGAACAATATCGCCAGGCTTAGCACCTATTTCTTTAGCAACAGGGTCTGAGGCCCTTATCCATGGCAGATTCTCCGGTCTTACACCTAGTTCCTTTAGAATCTCAATTGCTTCCTCAGGCTTTACTACCTCGTGCTTAGGAACTAACTCATGATCCATTATCTTAAACTTTCTCTTTCCCGACATATATTATCTACCCTTCCCTAACCTTTAAGGTAGTCCGGAACACTAATTATAAGCTTTAATCCAGAATCTTTGGTTTTCTGAAGATTTAAGTAGTTTACTCTGACACCTAGCTATCCTTTTAAACCCCCTATAACAACTTAGTATGGTGGGCCCGTAGCTCAGCCAGGTAGAGCGGCGGGCTTTTAACCCGTAGACGGGCTTCACCGACCCGGCGGAAGTCCCGGGTTCAAATCCCGGCGGGCCCGCCACATAATGCAATATTATGCTAACTTCGTTAACTCCTAAGGTAGAATGCTTTCAATGAGAACACCTTTAAACATACTAATGCTAATTGAAGCATCTGCTAAGAGTAATGCTTCAATTAGCTTTAACCTGAGTTTATGTTGCTGTATAAAGTCCTTTAGCACAAATGCATCATCTCTAGAGAAAACTACATGAACTGATACCACATTTAACTCACGCTTTATCCTCAATGATCTCCTCACATCCTCCTGAACCTCATCACAACATAAAACATACTGACTTGTACTTAACGGAATAGTAAATACACCCAATCTTAGCGCTATAATCGAAGCTAGAGGAAGCGAGTAATCTGTCGGAGCTATGATAGCGTCAACCTTACTTCCAGCCAACATTTCAACCACTCTGTTACATAAGTACATTCCGAGGTACTCAGCAAGAATAGGTTTTCCTAAGATCCTCAGTAAGTCACTATCGTACTTACTGATGAGCCTGCACATAAAGTCCTTTATCAGCTTTCTGTCAAGAAGCCTGGTAAGTATCATTGACGCCTTTTCCTCACTCGGAATTATCTCTCCTTGACTGTACTTACTTAGAGTTGTGAGTGATATTCCAAGTATGCTGCTTAGATCTTTATATGAATAAACTTCCTTAGCTGCAAGTAAGGCAATGACTGCGTCAAGCTTCCTTATCATGGATGTTAGCTTCCTGCCTGACCTCCACCTCAGCATTCATAAGCCCAAAAATCATGTGCTGACAAAAATAAATATACCTTATTAGAGTACTATGTCTCAGGGATGATTAAGGTCTATAAGCGCTGAAGAATGATGACTAACCCACGCTATGACTTCTATAATTGATGTCCTCACTAAGTTAAATTCAGAAAATAATCAGACAAATGCCTTCTCATCAATACTCAGGTCCGGAGGTAGTCATCACTGTATTTATTATACCTTAGAAAGTTAATATAAGGATTCCCATGAGGTGGGACAGGGTTTTTAAGGCTATAGCTACACCCATGCCAGCAATTCTTTATGCTACTGCATGGTTTTCGCTTCAACCAGTTATACTACGTGCCACACACACTTTATCTATCCTGTTGGGTCCGGGCATAGGAAAAGAAGCCGCACAAGTTATATCCACAGCAATTTACGTTATCACCAACATTTCTTGGCTTGCTAGTTGGTATAAGCTAACTAAATACCTCAGGAGTAGAGTAATTCGTAGTAGATTACAGTGAATTATGGTACAGAAAAACGCACATTGAATTCCTTTACTTTCAGTAAAAAGAACTTCCATCAACTGACTCAGCGCTACAGTGGATCATCACTCCTCAGACCGCCCGTCGAGCAACATCATAGTCAAAGTTACTACTTTTCTGAGAAAATATAGATAGCGGGTCTCCA
>CAYQIX010000066.1:0-7085 GCA_964417765.1 uncultured Desulfurococcaceae archaeon | reverse complement strand
CCTTATCTTCCTGTAGTACCTCACCTCCTCCTCATAGCTCCTAGGCTCTAGATCCTTAGGGTCAATACCCTGAGATAAGAGCCCCTCCACCAGCTCAGAAGCATCAACAACGGTCCTCGCCTCCTCAAGCTTCTTAAGGTACTCCTCAATACCCCTCCTAACAACCTCACTCCAGTTAATTTCCTTAAACTTCTTCATTCTCTCAGCCAACTTACGCGGAATACGTACCGTGAAAGTGACAGACACGCACAAACACCAATACACATACAGCACTCAGGCACATAAAGCTCAAATAATAGCGCCAGCGGTGCTGAGGGAGCTGAGACCCAGTAGTTCGCGGCATTACCTCAATTAGCTAGCGAAGGCCAGGGCTCACGGGCACATGACCTAGTAAGAGGTAATAGACATCGCCCCAGGCCAGATAATCACTAAGGAATCAAGGGCGCGGTTGCCCATCAAGGACGGGTACGTGCAGGCAGACATCGATAGAGACATACTCCACATAGCAGTTGCAGACAGGAACATGGTGGCGAAGAACGTAGGTAAGGCATTTGCCCGCAGACCCGGTCTAAATAGAGGGACTATAGCCTCAACCGTAGCACACGACCACCACAACATAGTCGTAGCAGGGATAAACCCGAACGACATGCCCACAGAAAAAGCCCGCATAACAAGTAGTAAGTAAGCTAACCGAACTAAACGAAATAGTATGAACTAAACTAGGCGCAAAACCGAAAGCACCATTCATACAGCTCCAATTATTCTCACCATACACTACCAACAGTACCTGAGCTAGGTATAACTGATAGAGGATTAGTAGACTCCGTAAAATATGAAATCATAGACTCAATAATAGAAGTAAAGTAGATGAGATCATCAAGTTTCCTGCTTGTCACTTTTTATCCCGGGGATAGTATTGGGGTACACTGTTGAGTAAAGGTACGGTAGTTATGGTATTGATGAGTTACAAAGATGGAAGGGTTTGCTTTGTTGGAGATTTACAGGAGGTCATGAATTTTCTAAAAGAATTTGAAGTTACGAGAAGAGAGGTTGTTACTAATGTAAATAATGGATAAGTTTTGAACATAAATCCTTAAGTAGCCTATATTCTCGAGTCTCTATTAATTCAGTATGTCGTACCGGACTCAACGCTACTATATAGAATGATTTATTCTTATTCTCTATAAGGATGCCTCGGTATTTTCTTATTCTGTCCATTAACTCTATATCTTCTCTTATTTCCTCATCGAGTACCTCCTTACTCATGAGGTGCTGCGGGTCAAATACCAGTACTCCTATAGGGGCACTATATTCATGCATATACCCTAGTACCTTAAAACGTGCCTCCGAAAGCTCTGCAGCAGATATTCTATACTTCGCATCACACACTGCTATAACCGAGCTACTTATTTGAATAGTTATGTCAGGTCTTCCGCTCGGGATATTTATCTCATCTCCATTGAATATGCTATACTTACCATGGGAAATCCAGCTGCTACAGGGGATGCTTCTATCGTAAAGTACCTTTATTTTATTGCCAAGATTAACAGTAATCAGTGCTTCATTGCTGTATAAGCCTGCAATTAATGGAACGGATTTCTCTTTGAGTAGCTCTTGTAGTATGGCATAAGTCATAACATAAAAAACATAGACCTCGTACAGCTTATAATCCCATAGCCTGAGCTTCAGATCCCTTAATACTTCGGCATTAGCTTCATATCTGGATAGTAGCGCTAATGTATTCTCTCTGAGGTACTCTAGCGCTAATTGCGCAATCTTACTATATGGATAAATTCCCCTCTCTAAGACGCGATAAGCAAACCTTTTAATCGTAGAATAACTTACAAAATGCTTACTTACCTTAACATGCTTGAGGAAGTTCTTCTCAATTATTCTCCTTATATGCCTCCTCAACGTAAGTAAAGACTCCTTGAAATCTTTAGTAAATTCCTTAAGGAGTGCATCGTAGATTATGTTGTCGCTTGTGAAGTTAGATAGCTTGCTTAAGGCACTACATATGTCTATGTCAAGTCTCTTAAGAAATGACTTTAGGAAAATATTCTCAATTGATTCCATCGATAATCTTCTTCTTTTCGTAGCTATCATGGAAAGTCCTTGAGCCCTAAGCCTTGATGTTAAGGGCATGTCAAGCCTTCCTTCAGGGGAATTGGATATACGTGTTTCCTCAATTAACACTAGCGAAGGGGAATAAAGGACCCTCCAAATAATTTCTTCTAACACCTTACTAATTCTCTTAATAAGGAGGGCATGTTTAATGAAGTCGGAAGGTAATGTTATTTTATGACCTCTGGCAGTAATTTTGGTTGTTTCATATACTATTACTCCTAAACTTAAGATAATGTAGTATATATCTATGAGTGCTTTCGCTAGAGCTTCTACGTCTCTTCTATCTATTTCAACGTCCTTAGTATCCTCCGCTAATGACATGCCTCTCAACTTCCCTAGCAATGATTGGGTATTCCTTCTTGATGTTCCTTAGGATTTTCTCAGCTTCCTCTTGGACTAGCTCTAGCTGTGAAAGTATGACGTAGGATGCAGCCTTTTCGACAGCTTCTTTAATGTCAGTTGTGTAACCTGATTTTAACATTTCGTAGGCTAAGTTAGCTGAATCGACAGATAATCCGATTCCTAGCGGCCTGCCTGTAGCTGATCTTAATGTTCTTACTAGTTTAACTGTGTTTTTAACTATGCTCTCTAACTTACCATTACTTATACCCTTACGATTAAGCTGTCTGATGGTGGCTCTAATTTCGTCTTCTTCACTCTCTGGAGGGAGTATTTCTATTACTACGAATCTTCTCTGAAGAGCGTAGCCTAAGGTGAATAGGTATGCTCTATCGAAGGTATTGACTGTAGCTATGACTCGAAAATCGGCTGGAATTCTGTAGTTGTTTTCTCTAAGATATATTATTAGTTTCTTAGATTCGTCGTCTTTACCGTATGATTCAATCTCCCTAAGCAGGCCTTCGGGGAAGATCCACTCATCAGGGTTACTACTTGGGAACATGGTAAAGAATTCAGCTAAGACCTTATCTGCTTCTGCACGATTAAGTTCCTCAACAAGCAATATCGCTCCTCTACTTTCCTTTTGTAGCTTGAAGTGCTTTAGGAGTGCCTTAAGAAGGTATCCATGCCTCCACACAAGTTCGCCGCCTCTACCCAAGACGGGCCCGCCAATAAAGTCGTACCGTGTCCAAGTACTTGAAGCAGTACACGCTACGAGATCATACCCTAGAGCTTCAGCTATTACTCTAGCAAGCATAGACTTACCAGTACCGGGAGCCCCCATTAACAGCAGATGTTTTCCGCTCCGTAAAGCAGCAATAGCAGCAGCCAAAACATCGGCAGAATAATAGAGCCCGTACTTATCTACAATCTCTTGAACACTCCCTAAATCAAGATTTTTCAAATTTGTCTTCGTCGTCTTTACAAGTTTCCATTTAGATAAAGCTAATTCCCTTAATAGTAGGTATTCGTCTTCTTTGATATCGAACCTGGAGCCTTGGGTTACGTTGCTAGGTATTAGAGTGATAATGTTAGATGAACATGCGGTGAGGATCTTAGTAAGTTTTAATGACCGTGAAGAGAAATCGTGTTTACTAAGCGATCTTAAAGCCTCGATATTATCCATGAGTGAAGGAATGCAGTATTTTATTTCAATGAAGAACTTCCAGTCCCAGCCTTGTTCTTTGGGAATAATAGGCCAATAATCCCACTTGATATTACCAACGATCATGTCACTAGTAATTCTTCCTAAACCTATTACTCCACGCTTAACAATCCCATGCACAGAATTAGATATTAGCACTACCTTTAACTCACCGTGCTCCTTTACCTGATTACGTAATTTATCAAAATCACTTCTTTTACGAAAAGCCCAGAGGATACGATCTTCAGTTTTCCTCCTTAGCAATTCAGTAGGAGGATACGCGTTCCCATGATAAGCACTCGATAATGCCCTGGTGCTATAGTCCCTGAAACTCCATAACCAATTAATAGCATCGCCAACAATAGCGACATAATCGACCAAGTTAACTAAACACCCAAATAATATGAATTAACGCAAACCTATATCAAGTTGTTTTCTTAATTACTTTTTCTTAATTACTTCATAGAAGTTATTGAGAGAGTAATAAATATAATCATTATCATTAGATCATCAGGATCATTCTATCCTAAAATATCGCATTAATAATTACCTTGACTGCCATGTTGTAAAATTCTTTGTATTGTAACATTAAATCACCTTCTGTGTACTTTCATCATATCGTCCTTCCAGTAACCTCAATTACTAGCTTAACACCTAAGTTATCCTTTATTTTTGCGTCCATAACTATAAGTAGAGTTACTAGCAGTATAGGTGCATTAAGGGCAACTAATGCTGCTACGATGGCAATTATAGCGACTAATCTATTGACAATCAACATTCTCATTTGCTCACCTATAAAATATAGCTAACAACGCAGAAACAACGAAAATAGAATTCATAACAGTAATAATAAAGCAAGGACAGGATAGTTAATGGGCAAGGATAGCTGTAATAACATACTAATACCTGTAGTGCTATTTTATGCTTCGATAATAGTTAATGAATTATCAAAAACACTTGACGCCTACCTTGAAGGTAAGTTCTTACACTCTTTTGGTCATGCTACGATTGCAATAATAGCTATAACTTTTTGGCACTGCTTCTTATTAGAAGTTCTTATACGTTAAAGAAACGTTCTTGAAAGTCAGCTAAAATTCTTGGAGCTTGTTCTGTAGGTTCGATCCATATCTTTTGGAGTTTCTGTAAGGTCTTTTATAGCGGATGAGACCTTCCTTCTTAAGTGACCTAACATAATATCTAGCCATCGAGAGACTTAGGCCAAACTCAGATACTATGAAGTCCTCGAGATCTTTTAAGTCCACACCAGCCCTGCCTATCCTAGCAATAATCCTTAACCAGAAAGTCACCCTATTTTTGAGGCCTATACTACCTCACTAAAATAGCAGCAAACAAAACCTCAGCTACATGACCTCAACCTACAGTTGCAAAAGAAGCACAGGAAAAATGTTGTAACTTTTATAAGTTTTAGTCATGGCGAGAATCAAGCAAGGGAATGATGAGGGAGCCAGGGCTGAGGCACCGCTCGGCCCGAAACACCCACCCCTAAATGCTGAGGCAGCCCGTCTGACCCCTATCTGCCGACACGCAGAAACTAATAAACACTGACATCAATAATACAGATCGCTACTGCTTACGCCCTAGGATCTTATTAGCTTCCTCATAACAGGCCCTATTACAATAAGTGACAGCGCCCCTCAAACCCAACCTAACATTCTCACGATCAACACACCTAAAATAACAATCAAGAAACAACTCATCCCAAACATCCAAATCACGAACCACAATAAATCCCAACAAAAATAGGGTAACTATGCTTACTTCATATCACGTTATTGATGTAATGACTTATATGGTAGCTCACAGATTAATACTTGGTTTGTAGGTGTGTCTGCGAGGTTCCGCCTGGTATACATCCCGTCTCTATATGCTCTCTCGGAGCGTGAAAAGGAGGAACAGATAATTAATGTGCTCCTAAATGAAGTGCGAAGGCTTTACGGAATAGAATACGAAATAATGAACCTTCCAGATCCCAGCAATATCGAGGAGTATAATTCGATTTGCGCCCAGGTTTATGAGGAGCTAAGAAGATACAGTAAGAGAATAAGTAAAGCAACCAGCTATCTTAGAGGTATGGGCATAAATGTAAGTTCAGAAAGTGTCGCCTATAAGTTCAGGAGCAGGAAGGGGCGGGGTTATGTGTATGTCAGTAACTCACTAATAGTTTACGACGACCAAGGCGTGTTGTGGGCTGGGAAAGGAAGGGAAATCATAACATTTCTTAATGCCTTAAAAGCAAAAGGCACGGATTTGCTAGCCGGGCTATCTGGTGCTACAAGATCGGGAAAGGAGTCAGTAGGTACGGCAAGCAGTAGCCACGATGACATTACGGCCCGTTACGTGGCAGAAGTACTGAACCGCTCCCTGAATGCGGCTGCTGTTTTAGAATATCCTGTAGGAGTTACTTTACTAGCACACACCCTGAAGAAGGAGCTGGGCTACGGATTCACGACGGATGAGGACTACCTAAGCCGCAGGTACAAAGAGTCGGCCCTAAAATTCCTTGCGCACGCTTTTCAACTAAGAGCTGACGTTATCATAATAAAGAACCCAAGAAAGCTCAAGCCCGGATACGTCTACACTCCTGCCGACTCAAAACTATTTAGTGCAGGGCTCAAGGTTCGGTCGACAGCTAATAAGCTATCGCACTACGTCACAAGGACAATAATGGTCTCATCATTAACGCTAGATCCTCTTCACGAGGAATGCGTGCAACTACTATCCGGCGACTCCATAACTATTGCCGAAGTAAAGAGCAGCACCGACACAGCCGCCGTCAAGGAAGCCATAGGGCAAGTACTAACATATAGCGAGGTAATAAAGGCAGAACAAGCCCTCACCAAACAGCCAGCAATCCCCATAGAAAAAACCATAGTACTGCCAAAGACAGGCAGTAGAGTAAACCCCCTACTAGAAATGGTTTGTAAGGTGCTAAACATAAACATAGTTCACGTGTAAAAGCAGCCAAGCCCCCAACCACCAATATCTTTATGACTTTTTACTCCAACTAAAACACAACAAACAACAGGTACCCAGAAAAACCTAACGTAATATCCCCTTTCACAAAACCGTAGGGACAGAACCCAAGACCCCATGCCTGTCACTTGAGGACCTTAGCCTAGTTACTTCGTAGGTGATTATGTTTGATAGAATGTTAGTGATTAGCTTGCCTCTAGCCTCGATCTCGTCCTTAGAGCTCAGAGATAGTGTTAAGTCCTTAGGCCATAGCCTGTGCTCGATCCTTAATATCCCTAGCTTAGGCTTAGGGTAAATCACGGTAAAGCCCCAGCCGATACGGTCCCTTAAGTAATCAAGGACCTCCTTAGGGGTAGGTATGCCTGGGCCAAGTTTGACTGAGTAATAGGGGGCTCTCTAATCATGATCCCGCTCACGAAGA
>CAYQIX010000065.1:0-7097 GCA_964417765.1 uncultured Desulfurococcaceae archaeon | reverse complement strand
CATGCGCCACCAATTACCATAGCTAGCCAGGCAGGCCAGTTAACTAGTGGTATCTCCTTACCTACCCACATCTTGTACCTCTCGCTTCTTGGTACTCCCTTATATGCTTGAAATACATAGAAGTCGGCAATCATTACACCACCAATTGGTGGCAACCAGGTACCTAACCACACTAGGAACTGTATGAATGGTTGCATTGATGCACCAGCAGTTAAGCCAGTGTACCATGCGTAGATTGATCCTAGAATACCTAAGATGAGAACTAATATTCTTTTCTTTACAGGTATGAAGACATCCCACGATAGTGCTGAGGAGTAGAGGTTGTTATCGTTCGTAGTCCACTGCCCGAATATCGCTACGAAGTAGGCACCCAGACCTAGTCCAGCCATTAACATCGCCTTAGAGAAGTACGTGCCGCCCATTGCCATAGTCAACATTGAAGCAGCAATCATGTAGTAAGTCATCAGCACCATAATCTGAACTCCCCACGCAACTGAGCCATGCCAAGCTTTCCTTGCGAATCTAGCAATATCAGGAGTAATTATTGCTCCACAGACATATAGTCCTACTACCTGAGTGATTAGTACTGAAAGACCTACAGGTTGCGGTGGTACGAATGACCATAGTTTCTCAAAGCCTCCACCGAAGTGGATGCCTGCGAAGAAGCCTGCCGTAACTAATACAAAGAATGCTGGAACCGTGAAGTAACTTAGGAAGGCTAGGCCAGCATATCCAACGTAAGCGGTAGTCGTCATCAGCAGGCCTCCCCACAGCGAAGCCCATGCGATATCACATATGGGGTTCTGTGGTGCTAGGTCATGAATCATTACTCCGAAGAGCCATGTCTCGTAAGCGAACCAGCCCCAGGCGGGGATGCCAGACAGTAGAACGCCGAATATCCAGGAGCCGTACCAGCCGTAGATGTGCCTCATTATACCGTAGGTTGACTGGTGTGCAGTGCCACCGATATATGCTACTAAACCTCCGATAACGGTAAGAATGATATCGCCGACTACAGTAGCTACTGTTACATCGTAGAGACTACCCTGCATTCCTAGGGCTCCGCCGCCCCACAGTACAGCGAGACATGACAGCACTCCAGTGTATACTAGGAATATGTTCATCAGCGTTCTACGTTCCCATGGTGGCACTGGTACCAGGACGTAGTCGCCTCTTATGTCCTTCCAAGGATAAGCTTCTGTAGACTTAACCTCTTCACTGGACATTAGAAGTTCACCTTCCTCGAATTCTTTATAGGTCTCCTTAAAAAATGTTCTTGTTTTGGTATTTACATGCTCCACCTGCAATTCATTATGTACTTAGGTATTACCATCCGGATTTTTTAAGTTCATTTCTTATAAAGCGAATTTTTTCATCCGGGTTCCTAACGCCCTTTATTGTTAGTATGGTTTCACCATTACTTATTCTGTACACTTCTATATCACCAACAGGCTGCCCGAAAGAATAGATGTATGCTTTAACGTTACTTGACTTAAAGTCAATGGTACTGTCAAGCCACACTCTCTGTATTATCCTCTTGCGCTTTGCCACCACTATTTCTTTATCAGTTATTACGTAGATCGTAGACATGAGCATAGGCATAATTATGGGAATCAGCACACCGACAACTATGAGGACGTAGCTTACTGGGTGAGTTATGAAGAACCCGAACATTACTGCATTCCACATTATTAGCAATGATACAATCCACATCCACTTAGGTACGTAGCTATGTCTGAAGATCACCTTAGTTCCTCTTACTTTAATTCCCAAGCTCACTAACCTCCAGTCCAAAGGTAAACTTAAGCGAGGTTTAATAAGTAAAATGGTGCTTATTGTGAAGAATACTTTCACTTCAGCTTAGCTTAAGAATTTATTGTCTAAGCACATTAATTAGACATGTGGTGTAATAATTGATCGTTGAGCTGCCATCCTCAATTAGTGCGGCACTTCTTGAGTATATCAAGGAAGTCAGAAACATTATGAGGCACTTGAGACGAGGGATTAAGCTGCTTAATGACGTCCGAGTTGGTGATGCCTTAGAGGAATTATCAAGCGCTATTAGAGCCGACACTAAAGCTGACGAGCTGAGACGTGACATACTCTTTAACTTAGAGAAGGTAATTAGAGACAGCGCCACCAGAGAGGCAATAGCACACATACTGAGGAGGCTCGATCTGGTGTCTGAGATGGCTAAGGAAGCATCAAGGTACCTCTCAATAATTCCTTACCTAGAGATACCTGATGACATTAAGTCACATGTTGAGTCACTGAGCAAGCTGGGACTTGAAGCATGCGATATTTTAGTAAATGCAGTGGCGGCTATACTTGAAGGTGAAGCAAGGAAAGCTATTGAGTTTTCTTTAAAGGTAGAGGAAGTTGAGGAGAAAGCAGATGACGTTACACTTGAAGCAAGAAGAGTCCTAGTTGATGTCGGTGAAAAAATCAGCAACCCTGCACTAGTTCTCATGGTATTTAACTTCATTGAGTCGCTAGAGAGCGTAACGGATTACGCTGAGGACGCAGCTGACTATATAAGAGCTATAGCACTAAGGAAGCACAACTAACTACTTCTGACTGCTATATAAGGCGAATCATGAGCATGTAGAGTAGTGCAGAAGTAGCCATGACTGCTGGAAGTTCAATAACCCAAGTAGTAATGATCCTCATAAGAGTCTTGAAATTTATTGCTTTAATGCCTTTAGCTAGCCCAACACCCGCTACTGACCCAACAATAGCTATGGTTGTTGAGACGGGAAGCCCTAACCTAGTAATTATTAAAATAGCTAATGACGCAGCTAACTGAGCGCAGAAGGCTGAAGTATACGTCAGTGTTGTAATGCCCGTTCCTATTACCTCGACCACTCTTGAACCCCACATTACTATACCTACGGACATGCCTAATGCCGCAATGACTAATGCTACTTCAGACACTGTTATCGTGGAGGGTAGTCCGGTAGATGATGTAAGTGCCAGCATTATAGCTGATAGGGGGCCAGCAGAATTAGCTACGTCGTGAGCACCATGACTAAATGCTATGGCTGCGGCAGAAACGAGAAGGAGGAGTTTTACATAAACTTCTCTTTTTAATGCTCTCGAAAACACTCTTATGTATAGCTTACATACAGCAATAATTACAGGAATAGTTAGGACTGCCACTAGTAATGAAACAAGTAGCGTATGTGTGACGTCAGAGACGCTGGGAACCGAGATAATCAACATAAACGCCGAGGAGAAGACCATGACAAATATTGAGGTTGCTAGCACGTACGGCAGCAATTTTTCATTCTGTAGTGCCTTCCCGTACAGCTTATAAAGAGCAAATGCAAGCCCTGCGCTAACTGCTGGAAGGTACAGCCATGTCGCAGCTATGAAGCTTATGGTACTCCAATTAATGTGACTTAAACCTAGCGACGCGATTGCGAATCCCATTATACCACCAACAATGTTCTCAGATATAGACATCGGCACCTTAAGTATTGACGCTATGAGGACCCAGAGCCCTGTTGCTAGAAGTGCTGATATCATGCCGGCGATAACGATTCGCGTATCTTGAATTAATGTTATGTCAATTATGCCCCTCATAAGGGTTAGTGAAACAAACCTACCGAATAATACTGCACCCACAAATTCAAATAGTGACGCAAGTATCAAGGCTTTCCTAAGGCTTAGGGCTCTAGACCCAACAACAGTACCTATAATGTTCCCTGCATTATTGGAGCCATTATTCCAGGCGACAAAGACCGCCGCACCTACTGCAACTGCCAGCCAGTAGGTGTCAGCTATAACAGTAAACCACCCCGTAGCTATCATTAAGAAAATCCTCAGATATTAAAACAGTTACTGCAGAAACGATAAAGCACCGTAAGTTAACTAGTAAATGGCTATATTTTTAAGAAGTGTCAGGAGTGAGAGAATTAAGAGGGAATCACTGCATTGGAGATGATGAGTTTTCGGGGAGAATGACAGGTGATGAAGCGGTTACCCACCTGACGTACTGTTATGCCGTTACAGTTAGTTTTAGATACCTATTTCACTATAAAAGTCTTTGCCTTCCTCTTCATGACTGTGATTAAGCCACAATTTATGTACTGGTAGATCGCCACCGCTCGATTTCCACTTAGCCTCATCCACTTTAACTAGTGCCGGAAGAGGCGACATGAGACCTAAAACAATAGCTTCCCCAGTATTTAATGAGGGCAATAACGATAGCAGCTCATCCGACAGTGTCTCACTAGCTGACTGGACATACCTCTGGTCTCCTGGTTCAACGAGCTTTAGAATTATCTTGTTATTAGTCTGTGATAATGCATTATCGTCTATGTTCTTAGGTCTCTGACTAACTAAACATAGTCCTACGCCAAACTTTCTACCCTCCCTAGCTATCCTCGCTACAACATCCTTCGTTAACGTTGACCTATTTCTTGGTATCAGAATGTGTGCCTCCTCTATAACAACGAGAACTGGCACAGGGTATCCTCTACCACCAGCTCTATGTTTCTTCCTCTCGTCAAGCAATCTCCTGAGGTAGTGTGAGGTAATAACATCAGCTACCTCCTCATCAACCTCACCTAACTGAAAGACATTCGCATAGCCGACTTTAATTACTGACGCGAGCTTTACTGGGGCCTCAGGCGAAAGTACCGTACCCCAATACCTGTCCTTTAAGTCCTGTAATTTAAGTAATAAATCAATTATAGAATTCCTATCGCTTGAAGGTATTTTCCTTCCTTTACACTTGCCTGATTCAAGGTAACCCTTAACTTCATCAATCAGTAAATCAAGAAATTTCTCCGGCTCTCTTAGTGCTGCTCCTGATTTGATCTGACTATATGCCTCCCTCAGATAGAGCCTCTGCTTGCTAGCTTTAGGCTCCAAATTAAGTAGTCTGTAGTACTCGCTCAGCGTTAGATCTGCTGGATTAACCTTAGGCCTAACTATATTTACTTTAGATGCAACATTACCGTACTCAGAGTGCATGTCTATTATCAAGACAGTACCTCTTAACTCGTCCACAATTCTCCTAACTAGTACTGCTACAGCATTACTCTTGCCCGCACCTGTTATAGCTAGTATAGCTAGGTGCCTACTAACAAGCGCCTGAACATTCACGTAGAACGGTACATTAGGGTGATTAACCAAACTCCCCAGCCTTACCCACCCATCATCCCTATCCTTAACGAAGATAGCCTTTAAGATATCGTCGGATGCCTCAAAGACCTTGGCAGCAGGTCTAGGAGGATACTTAGGTATTTCGATCTTTCCTTCTCTAACTAACTTAGATAGGTTAGCTAGCAATCTCGCATACCCTATCATGTAGTCATGCCTGCTGACACCAAACACCTCAGCTTTAGCTATAGTATCTACTTGCGTGGTACTGCTTGAGACCAGGGGATTACCTATCTTCGATAACTCAACAATACCTAAGACGTATTCGTTGCCTGGGTACTCTATAATTACGTATTCACCAACCCTAGGGGGTCTTACTGCTGTGAAGTATATGCCTGTGTGGGAGGTCTCGCCAATCACTCTACCTAATTCACTAAGCTTCAACTTGCTAAGATCCGGTCCAACATTACCTGCTGACATAATTACTCACCCAAAACTTCACGCCCAGTTAATAAACGTGAAATACCTAGCGCATCAACTACATTGGCAAACGTATCCCTACTCAGGTAGGTTACGCGATGCGCCTCATAAAGCGGGTATGGGTACCTGCCACCCGATATAGGTTTTAATATATCAGCTACCTCCTTAACAACGTCATCTAGAACATCACTTGCTGAAGTACCTACTAAGTACGGTATCTCCACTTTAAGTACTGGCTCCCCCTCACCTAGCCTTATGTAGACTAGTAAAATCCTCAGTTTATCATAAAATTCTTTAAGCCCCATGACCTTAGGCATTTCTTTAATGGGTTTCTCCTCAAGATACGGCTTAGAAAATCCCGGCTCTTTAGTTAAGTATTGAAATACCATAATGTCTGTTACTGGCGTCTTACCTTTAATGAAGTGCTTAATGTATGCCTGCGACCTACTGGTCTTTGAGATGAATAGAATCGGTACACTATTTAGGTATGCATCACTAATTAATCTCCTAATAACTGCTAACTTCTCTATGTACTCTAAAGCTATAATCATCTGCAACCTACTCTCATCGACCTCGTAAACTATCGGCTCAGTGACCTCCTTAGCAATAAGTGGGTGAGCCTTTATTTCACTGATAGATTTTAATGTCCTAGTTAATTCACTTTCTATCTCATCGAATACTTCTTCTCCAAACTCACGCTTTATCCTACTTAGTATTGTCGATAGTAGTACCTGATTAAGTGGTGAAGGAGTTATTAGTATTGACCTGAGCGATCCATCCATAAGCACGTACTCTGCCCCACTCAGCATAGCTTGAATAGCTACCTTAACTTCGAGTATCTCTCTATACAGACCTACCCTCTCAGCAGCCTGTGGCGGCGATAGGACATCTATGTCAGCTACTGATAGTGTCGCTACATCACTATACTTGCCGTTAATCAGCTCGCGGTAAATTACGGCAGCTGCTGTAACACCGTATATCGTGAATCCCTGAAAATCTACCTTCACATTACTGCCATCTACGCCAGCGATCGAAGTAGGTACCTTAGGTGAGGGCTCGTATGAAACCCAGAACTTCCTTACTTCATTAATGTAGTGCTGCTTACTGAAAATCTCGATTTTCTTAATTATCTCATCTCGCTTCCTTGCCGCAGCAGCTATTAGCTCAGAACTCAACACCGCTCACCTCCCTAACCTTAGAGTATGTATCTTTACTGACTTCATATACTAGGTCAGCTGCCTCCTTAACCTCGTCGTGATGCGTGACAACTATTAGCTGAGGTATCACGCCACCACCCCTAAATTCTTTAAGTATGTCTATTAGCTGCCTCCTCTTCTCTTCATCTAGATGTATTGTTGGCTCATCAAGAACTAAGAAACCTAGTCTCCCACCAGATACTATATTATGGAGTGCTAGCAGGGCAGTAATAGCTGTTACGACTACCTCGCCACCACTCAACTTACTTACGTCAGCCTCAAGGTACGGAGAGACTAACGTTATATTGAACC
>CAYQIX010000064.1:0-7156 GCA_964417765.1 uncultured Desulfurococcaceae archaeon | reverse complement strand
AGAACGAGAACATGATCGCGTGGTACGGCGAGAACGAGCCAGCAGCTATGGTGCCAGACCTCATCTGTCTAATGACAGTTGACGGCACTCCACTAACGAACGCCGACACTAAGGAGGGCATGAAGGTAGCTGTACTAGGCTTCCCAGCATCCGAGAGGTGGAGGAAGGCACCGAACTTCTTCGGTGCCTGGACGCACATCCTAGAGAAGATAGGGTATAAGGGCGAGTACATACCAATTGAGAAGCTAGTTAAGAAGTAAAGTAGGAAACACCTCTCAAACCTATATTTTTCTCTCCACTCTAAGATCCCTAACTGTCTCCGTACATAACATAGTCTTCAAATTTACTGCAAAATTAATTCTCTCTAACACTAATTACATCGGTGAGTTATTCTGGTAAAATTCACCATAGACTACAGGGACAGAAAGCCCCTTGGTAGATCAGGAGAATTCATTATAGCAATTGGTGTAGGTACGTGGGGTATAAGAGATTATGAGCTAGCTGAGGCTGCACTATCCCATGCTATTGAGTTAGGGCTCAACGTGATTGACACTGCTGAGATGTACGGCAGTGGCGCAGCTGAGGAACTAGTAGGGAAAGTGGTTAGGAGGTTTAGTAGGGATGAAGTATTCGTCGTAACTAAGCTGATGCCTCAGCACTTCATAGATTCATTTGAGGCTGTGAGGGCAGCGAGAGCGAGCTTGAGGCGGCTTGGTCTCGACTATGCTGACCTGATACTTATCCACTGGCCTTACTACTACGTTCCGATATCTAGGCAGGTGAAGGCCCTTGAAGCAATAGCCAGTGAAGGCCTCACCAGGTACATAGGTGTGAGTAACTTCACGAGAGAGGAGCTTGAGGAAGCTATATACGCCACGAGCAAGTACGATATAGTAATAAATCAAGTGAAGTACAGCGTACTGGATAAGAGAGTGGAGGACGACTTACTCAAGTACTGCATTGAGAATAGAGTCACTATACAGGCGTACACGCCCATTGAGAGAGGCAGAGTAAATGATATCGAGGTAATTAAGAGGGTAGCTGGGAAGTACGGGAAGACTCCTGTCCAGGTAGCATTGAACTACCTAATTTCTAGACCCTACGTAACAGCCATCCCCAAGAGCGAAAGGAAGGAGAGGATTGAGGAATTTAAAGGAGCGCTTGGGTGGAGGCTTGAGCCACACGATATTGAAGTGCTAGAGAAGCTTTAGAGGTGGGAGGAGGTTAACACCTCCTCACCCACCGCCGATGTGCGGCGGCGTTAGAGGTGCCTGGGGCGATGTCCTTTATTCTCTGTCTTACATAGGTTTTTTAATCTATTCGAGTGCGGCTGTCGGCTCAGCCCGTAAGTTTATTACTCTAATGCTTAAGTAGTGATTGGTGATTACTGCCTTGTCCACACTTCAGCTACCTGAAAAAGCTAAAGTAGTCTTCGATGTCATTAAGGGGAGGAGAAGCATCAGGGCTTTCGAGGACAAGGAGATACCTGATGA
This sequence comes from uncultured Desulfurococcaceae archaeon, assembly GCA_964417765.1. Classification (GTDB taxonomy): domain Archaea; phylum Thermoproteota; class Thermoprotei_A; order Sulfolobales; family NBVN01; genus B83-G16. The sequence continues at coordinate 5,663 of CAYQIX010000064.1, read as the reverse complement.
GCACCTAAAGCTCATTCTCGAGGCAGGTATCTGGGCACCCAGCGGAAGCAATCTACAGCCGTGGGAGTTCGTGCTGATTAAGAATAAAGAGCTAATAAATAAGGTAAAGCTCATATCACCCGGACTCTTTGGTGACCCAGCAGCAATAGTCCTACTCTGCGTCAACAAGGAGATAGCTAAGAAAGCAGGTAAGATCGGCGAGTTCATGCCGCTAATGGACATCTCTATGGCAGCACAGAACATGATGCTTATGGCTTACGCCCTCGGCATAGGGTCATGCCCAATACTCTCATTCAATAAGGCAGCGATAAGAGAGCTCCTCGACATACCAGATCACATTGAGCCAGCGCTACTCATCACTTTCGGGTATCCTAAGACCTGGCCTAAGCCACCTAAGAGGAGGCCTCTAGAGGAGGTGGTGCATGTTGACGGGTATAAGTAAGGAGGAGCTATTAAAGGATCCGCACTTTAAGGTACTGTCATTCTTAATAACTAGTGCTAGAGGATGTGTCGACGAGCCAAAGCTATATGGGCCGCTCAGACTTGTTGACGCAGCAGCAAGGCTAATAGATGTTATGGAAGCTGAAGGAAAAATAAATGATGACCTAAGAAGGCTGAGGGACTTAATAAGAGAGAAGATGTACCTAGTAATGTATGATGAGGAGGGATTCATTAAGTTCCTAGACGAAGCATCGAAGGAGTTAGCTAAGATAATAAAATAACACGTTTTTCATCAATTAATAGCGATCCGAAGGAGCTTGACACATAGTAAGGGAAACCTAATCATTAATTATTTTACAATACTATATTACATTAGACTGAGTTACTCAGGTGCATCATAGTTGAGCAGGGAAAAAGTATTTGAAGAGTCAATTAAGCTGCACAGAACTTACCGCGGTAAAATCGAAGTAAGTCCTAAAGTACCTGTGGAGAGTATAAGAGACTTCGCAATATGGTATACCCCGGGTGTTGCAGGACCTGTCCGCGCCATCAAGAAAGACCCTGACCAATCGTTCGAGTTAACGAGTAGGTGGAACACCATAGCCGTAATTTCTGATGGGACTAGGGTCCTCGGCCTAGGTAATGTAGGCCCAGAAGCAGCACTGCCGGTTATGGAGGGGAAAGCGCTATTATTTAAGTACTTAGGTGGGGTTGATGCAGTACCCCTAGTCATTGGGGCTAGCAGCGCCGAGGAGTTCATTAAGATAGTTAAGGCACTAGAGCCTAGCTTCGGCGGCATTAACCTAGAGGACATTGAGAGCCCCAAGTGCTTCTACATACTAGATAAACTCAGGGAGGAGCTAGATATCCCAGTATGGCATGACGATCAGCAGGGTACGGCGCTAGTAGTCCTTGCCGCACTAATTAGTGCGTTTAAGGTCGTAGGTAAGGACCTGAGGAAAGCTAAGATAGTCCTCGTAGGGTTAGGTGCTGCTAACTACTCAATACTCAGGTACCTAGGTATATATGGCGTTGACTTAGGTAATGTAGTGGTTGTTGAGAGGCCAGGCATAGGCATCCTCCACAGAAATCACCCGAGACTTCAGGAGTTTAAGGATAAGGCGCCGCACTGGTATGACGCAGCACTAAAGACTAACAGGGACTGCCTGACAGGCGGGATACCTGAGGCACTTAAGGGTGCTGACGCAGTCATAGCTGCCTCCAAGCCCGGGCCAGGCGTAATTAAGAAGGAGTGGATTAAGCTGATGGCTGACAACCCAATAGTCTTTGCACTAGCTAACCCAGTACCGGAAATTCTCCCTCATGAAGCTAAGGAAGCTGGCGCGAAGGTGGTGGCTACTGGCAGGTCTGACTTCCCGAACCAAGTAAATAACTCCTTAGGCTTCCCAGCAGTATTCAGGGGCGCACTAAGTGTCAGGTCTAAGAAGATAAGTGATGGCATGTGTATCGCAGCTGCAGAAGCGTTAGCTAAGTATGTAGAGGAGAAGGGCTTAAGCGAGAACTACATAATACCTAGGATGGATGAGGAGGAAGCTTACGTTGCGGAAGCCACAGCTGTAGCTGAGGAAGCGATTAGAGAGGGTGTAGCGAGAGTGCGCATGAGTACAGATGAGCTTAGGGACTCAATTAGAAAGTTAATTAGAAGATCAAAGGAGTACGTGAAGCTCATGCTGAGAGAAGGTCTGATAAAGCAAACATAGAATCTAAGGTGTTCCTTTTGAGCCCATTAATTCCTGTAGCTTGTGCGAGAGACTGCTACGATACGTGCAGGCTATTAGCTGATGTTAGAGGAGGTAAGCTAGTACAGGTTAGGGCGTCACCTGAGTTCCCTACTAAAGGAATGCTCTGCCCTAAAGCTATTGCTGACCCAAGGAGAGTTTACTCTCGATCGAGGATACTGTACCCGTACGTTAGGACTGCGTCAGGCTTTAAGAGGGTGAGCTGGGATGAAGCCATAAGTATCATAGCGTCTAAGCTGAGCGAGCTGCTCAGTGAACCATCAAAGATACTGTACTTAGAGTACGCTGGGAACATAGGGCTAGTGACTAGGTACTTCTCAAGAAGGATGTGGAACTTCATCAGAGCTGCTAGGACAGACTACTCCATATGTGATGCTGGTGGTGAAGCAGCACTTAAGCTAATATATGGGTCTACGTATGGGATCCTCCCTAGAGACTACACGAAGGTTAAGCTATTCATCTTATGGGGCTTTAACCCAGTCGTGAGTGCGCCACACCTCTTTAGGTTAATTAGTGAAGTGAGGTCAGAGAAAAACACGCCTCTAATCGCGATTGATATCCGGAGAAGTGAGACAGCAAAGCTGAGTGACCTCTACATCAAGGTTAAGCCAGGTAGTGACGGAATACTAGCCCTAGGAATAGCTAGCTACCTAATAAGTAAGGGTAAGGTAGATGAGGAGTTCATTAACAAGTACGTACATGGGTTTAAGGAGTTTTCTAACTTAGTAAGGAAGTATGACTTGGATTTCGTGGAAGAGCGCACGGGAGTGCCCAAGCAGGACGTCATAGAGTTAGCTGAGGTCATGTATGAGTTAAGGCCATTCTGCGTCCTCATGGGGTACGGCCTACAGAGGAGGCATGGGGGAGGAGAGATCATACGTTCTATAGCTGCTCTCCCAGCAGTACTAGGAGTTCACAGGGGCTTCTACTACGGAAATAGAGACGGCCTAAACATAGACTTCAATTACATTGCTGGCGCTGACTTAGGGGAGCCTTCTAGGGTCGTGAGCATGCAGAAGGTAGGGCATCACCTAGCTAGAGGCGAGTTTAAGCTAGTGTACATCCACTTAACTAATCCTGCAGCAACGCTACCTAACCTCCAGAAAGTTATAGAAGGTATATCGCGTGAGGACGTGCTCACAGCTGTGCACGATACTCACTGGAGCGATACAGCTAAGCTCGCTGACGTAGTTCTCCCAGCACCTACGTTCTACGAAAAATTTGACTTCGTGTGCGGGTACTGGCACAACCTCATATTTCTTAACGAAGCAGTGATAGAGCCTCTAGGTGAGTCATTAAGTGAAGCTGAGGTCATGCGTGAGCTTGCCCGCGAGCTAAACCTCCCTGAGAGCGTCGCACCAGACTTCATGGAGGTTATTAAGGGTGCCCTCGGCAGCGAGGTCTTCAGCAGGTTACTGAGAGATAAGGTGGCTGAGGTGCCGTACAAGCCACTAGCCCAATACCAGACCCCAACCAGGAAGATAGAGCTATACAGTACTAAAGCAGCTGAGAGAGGACTGCCCCCACTACCTAATCCACCTAGCGGAGAGGTTCTCCAGTATGGTGAATTCCTGTTAATAACGTCTGCTCATCCAAACTACATGCATACTGGATTTGAGGACGTCTACGGCGATGTACCTGCAGTGGCAGTGATCAACTACGATGATGCAGCTGACCTAGGCGTGAAGGAAGGTGATACAGTAGAGCTCTACAATAGCTTAGGGAGAGTTATTGTGCGTGTAGCAATTAGCAGTGACGTGCCGAGGAGGGTGATCTGGATGCCTAGGCACGCTCTCGGGCTTAACGGCGTGCGAATTAATGTCTTAGTCAGCGACTCTACTGAAGATCTAGGGGGTGGTTCAGTTACTAACTCAACTAAAGTTAAAGTTAGGAAGGTGAGGTTTAGACCTCAGTAGTTCTTAATCGTATCCGCCTGAGATCTTCCTCATGTGCTCTCTAATCTGCTCTCTCCTAACAGCCTCAGCGTGTTCTATATCACCTCTAATACCCTTAAGCCGGTGTGACAGATTCATTATCGCGTCCTCAGGGCCATAGCATATGAGTATGTCGCCTGGAAGTATCTCGGTGTCGCCGTTAGGAGCGCCTATGAACTTCTCCTGCCCATTAACTCTCCTGTATATTGATAGTACGAGAATGCCTTCTTCATCAAGCTTTAAGTCCCTCAACTTCCTGCCAGCTACCCAGCTATCCTCCTTAACCTTAAATTGCGATATCGTGTATCCCCTGCTCAGCCCAAGCAGCTGCTCATAGTCGTAGACCTTTATGTGAGTAAACTTTTCTAGTGCTCTCTCAATGACCCAGCTCAGCCCTCTGTCAACCAGCTTTGACTTAGCGAAGAAGTAGAGCGCAGCAAGACCTATTACCAGCCATATACCTCTGTAAGCCATCTCAGCTGGTGTAGTGCCAACAAACGTTAGTACTAGCGTAGCCATAGCTGAAGTGAGCCCCGCACTCCCTAGCAGCATGAGGATCCTGATGATCTTCCTCCTAACAGGGTGCGAGACAACGTACTCAGACTCTGAGGTCGTGAAGCCGACGCCAGAGAATGCTGACTGAGCCTGAAAAGCAGCTACATCCCTTGACAACCCGGTCATCTTTAGTGCGACGGTACCTATCCTCACTACTATTACTGAGAATAGAACTACAAGTAAGAACGTAATTAACGCTATCATGCAGCACCCCTGCCGCACCTAAGTACGTCTAATCCTCGCATGCTACTACACCACACTACTAAGACCTTCAGCTATGGGAGGTAAAAATTTTACTTTAAGTAGTGTTAAAAGACAGCATTATCCTGCATTAATTAGGTGCGGCGCATCCATTTATTAAATAGGACAGCTCTTAAGTACCTGCAGGTGTATAGTACGTCGTCTAGAGTCATTGGTCGCGGTCTGTGCCCAAAGTGCGGTAAGACCGGCTCTCTCGTTCTGAAGAAGTTAGGTGGGCGAATCTACGTATACTTTAAGCATGGGAGTAAGTGGTGCTATATTGGCCCAGCTGATAGCGTTAACTTAAGTGAGCTCTTAGGTAGTATTGAGCTTGATTCTTACCATAACATTACCACTAAATTTACTGAATACTTCGGTAAGGTGGTCGGTGACCTACGTATGAAAGTTGGAACTCAATTCATGGTGAGTGTAGGGTTCTGGAACTGCTCCTTGTTTGTAGGTCTTTTAAGGTCTTTGTAGGTTCTGGTATACATCTTTAGGGTTTAATCCTAGGTATTCTAGTGCTAGAATGTATGCTGAAGCAGTATGCCTGTCTAAACCAATATCTTTAGCTATCAGTTCCGCTAACTTACTTGTATATGCTGGGTCTACAAAGAATGGTTTTAGCCCATACCTCACTGCTTTAAGTACAAACATCTGTGATGCTTCTCGCTTAGCCCATCTAGTTATTTTGCGATTAGCAGTACTATCTTTGGTGAACCTTCTCGTCTTT
>CAYQIX010000063.1:0-7193 GCA_964417765.1 uncultured Desulfurococcaceae archaeon | reverse complement strand
GAGAGGCTAGGTATGAATGACATAGACTTCACGTTCAAGCTAGCGGAAGCGAAGGCTGTAGTTATGCTGCCTGGCTCGATCTTCGGTGATGCAGGCAAGAACCACCTTAGGGTTACGTTCGTAACGCAGCCAGAGGATAAGCTAGAGAAGGGAATTCAGCTCTTAGCAGAGTTCATTGAAGAGCTAGAGAAGAAATAAAGTTACTTCCTACTATAAATTTTTTATTTAGATCAGTAAAAACAGCTTTAAATTTTATATGTTAAATTCCAAGTACCTCCTTAATTAATGCAGCTCTGACATACATGCCGTTCTTAGCCTGCTCAAAGTACTTTGCTTGAGGTAACTCATCAACACTTGGGTCTAGCTCCCATACTCTAGGCAGTGGGTGCATGATTATTGGTATATGCTTGAACTTACTCAGTAGGTTCCTGTCGATCTTATAGCTGCCTTTGAGCTTCTCGTACTCGCTTGGGTCCTTAAATCTCTCCTTCTGGAGTCTAGTAACGTAGAGTACGTCGAGCTTCTCCATGACCTCTGATACGTCATTTACTAAATAGTATTTCACCTTGCCCTCAATGTTCTTTAGCACTTCCTCCCTTATCTGGAGTACTTCCGGCGCGATATAATATATCGTTATGTCATTAAATTTAGACAGCAGGTAAGATAGGCTACTCGGGGTTCTGCCGTACTTCAGGTCACCCATGATACCAACGGTTAGCCCGTCTACCTTACCCAGCTCTCTCCATATAGTGTATACGTCAAGCAGTGCCTGCGTAGGGTGCTCATTGGGACCGTCGCCTGCGTTAATTATAGGCGCTTTTATCATTCCAGCTATTTGCTCAGGGAAGTGAGGCTTGCTCTGCCTAAGGACTATTACATCGGGATCGTAACCATCAATAATTCTTAGTGTGTCAATGTCGGTCTCACCCTTAGCTAAGCTTGAAGCACTAACTTCGAAATCTATGACCTCACCGCCTAATCTCACCATAGCGAACTGGAAGCTCAGCTTAGTCCTCGTGCTAGGCTCGAGAAAGACCGTGGCCATTATCTTTCCTTTAGCATAGTCAAGAACGCCCTTCTCATTTATTTCCCTGCGGAGCTGCTCAGCAAGTTGGAACAGCTTCTCTACTTCTCCTCTCTCAAACTGAAGGGCTGAAATTATGTCTTTTCCTTTCAGTGAGCTCAACCGCTACCACCCTTACATTGGTAAAGTAGTTTAGCAAAGAATTAAAAGTTTTACTTAAGTGAAGTCTTTTACGAATACATAAAAAATGAAATTTGTTTAACCATATTTTACTGTGTCTGCTTTACTCTGCTTACGTGAAACTTTAATTCTTCTGCTGCACGCTTGATAGCTCTTACTATGTTTACGTAGCCGGTACATCTGCAGAGATTGCCGCGTATGTATTCCCTAATATAGTCCTCATCAGGATCTGGATTATCCTCTAGCAACTTCTTAGCCATTAGTATGAAGCCAGGGATGCAGTAACCGCACTGTATAGCACCTTCCTCAATGAACGCTCTCTGAACTATATCTAGTTCGCTATCCTTAGCTAGCCCCTCAGCAGTGGTAACCTCCTTACCATCTACTTCAATTGCTAAGGTGAGACATGATAATACAGGCTCACCATCTATAAGTACTGTGCAGGCACCGCACTCTCCTATGCCACAGCCGTACTTAGGGCTTATTACACCTAACTTCTCCCTCAGTACGTTGAGTAGTAGTTCATTGTCTTCCACGTAAATGCTGACTGGCCTCCCATTTAGCTTAAATCTAATTACCTTTCCCATCTGGATCACCCCTTATAGACCCTCTCATAAGCCTTGAGGAGAGCGTCTTTCACAATTACCCCTGAGACTTCTCTCCTATACTCTGCTGTTGACCTAATGTCAGTTATCGGCTTAACCTCAGTCTTAACTACTTCAGCAGCCTTCTTGAGGTTCTCCTCATTAAATTCCTTACCTACTAGGAATTCCTCAGTCCTATAGGCCCTTATAGGTGTCGGAGCTACTGCACCTAGCGCTATTTTGACCCACTTAATTATGCCATCTTCAGCCCTTAGAGCAACAGCTACGTTTACCTTAGCTAAGTCCATCGCTACCCTAGCTATTTTGATGAATGCTGAGCCAGTATTTTCAGGTTGGTAGGGTATCTGGATCTCAGCCAGCAACTCATTTGGCTGCAGCACGGTCTTGCCTGGCCCTAAGAAGAATTCATTTATTGGAACGATTCTTTCGCCGTCAGGCCCTACAATCTTTAGCTTAGCTTCAAAGACTAGTAGCGGGGGTGCCGTGTCTGCTGCTGGTGATGCATTGCATAGGTTACCTCCAATAGTAGCCATGTTTCTTATCTGTACGCCAGCCATAGATCTAACTGCCTCATAAAGTGCCGTGAACTTTCTCTTAACTATCCCTGATTTCTCTATTTCACGTAGCTTAGTTGCAGCACCGATTGCTAGGTAGTCGCCTCTGTCCTCGATGAAGCACAGCTCCTTGATTTTCTTAATGTTAATTACATATTTAGGTTCAATGAACCTCTGCTTCATCCTAACTATTAAGTCAGTGCCGCCAGCCAGTATCTTCGCTTCACTACCGTACTTAGTCAGTAATTCAATTGCTTCCTTAATTGTCCTGGGCTCAAAGTACTCGAACTCAAACGGTATGATGTGTGTATTTACCTTATTTATATCTACCTTAGGCTTTATCGGTTTCACAAACTTTTCTCCAGTCATGCCCATCACCTCCTATTTCTCCCCCTCCTTCTCCTTGAGTGCCTTAAGAATCTTCTCAGGCGTTATTGGTAGCTCGTAGAACCTTATACCGATGGCGTTATAGATGGCATTAGCTACTGCGCCAGCTACTGGATTAAGTGCTGCTTCTCCTAGTCCCTTAGCTCCGAAGGGTCCTGTGGGTTCTTGAGTGCTGGCGAACAATACTATGAAGTCATCGAGCTTGGGCAGGTCTTGAGCGGTCATGATCTTGTAGTCTGTTATGAATCCTCTGCACATCAACTCCCCTGTTTCTGGATCATACAGTGTGTCTTCAAGAACCGTCATGCCCCAGCCCTGTGCGAAACCTCCGTGCAGCTGGCCAGCAGCTAGGTCTGGATTAATTACTGTTCCTACGTCTGCGCCAGCAACTACACGTACGGGCCTTACCATACCTGTCTCTGTATCTACCTCTACCTCTACAAAGTAGACCGTATAGGCTGGTGGGGAGTTCGTGGCCCTGTAAGTAACTACTGCTGCTATAGAGCCCCAATTCCTCTGCCAAGCCTCCCGTGCTACCTCACCTACAGTTATCTTCTTATCGGGCATTCCCTCAACGTAAATTACTCCCTGACCTAGCTCTTCGTCAGGCTTTATAGTCAGTGCTTCAGGATTGACAACATCACCAAGCAGCCTAACAGCGTACTCAAGTAGCTTCTTCTTAACCTCTCTCGCTGCTCTCCTTGCTGCCTCGCCACCTACGTAAGTGCCTCTAGATGCGTGCGTACACACGTCGTATACGGTTGTCTGAGTGTCAGCCCATATAATGTTTATCTTGTCTAGTGGGACACCTAACTCCTCAGCAATTATTTTAGCGTGAGCATCAAGGGAACCGCCGCCGTGATCCTGGAGTGCTGTTATGTAGTCTACGCTTCCGTCCTCATTAACCTTTAGAATGCATCCTGTGAAGTCTATCACTTCACCCGATATTCTTCCTCCAGCTCCTGAGGTGTGAAAACCTCTACCTAGTCCGATACCTCTCCTAAACCTCCCTTTCTGTTCACCGGGCTTTGGCCTATTGTACCAACCGATAAGTTCCGCACCTTTCTTAAGGAGCTCCGGCACTCCATCGCTCTTAACTACTGACTTTACTGTCGGGCCCTGTCCCCAGAAGAGGTCACCTCTACCAACGTAATTCTTGAGTCTCAGCTCGATCGGATCAACACCTAAAGCTTCAGCAAGTTCATCTATCACCGTTTCTACTGCCCAAGTAATTTGTGGGTTGCCATATCCCCTAAACGCACAGGATGGGACTTTATTTGTGTATACTGCAATGCCTTTATACCTAATATTCTTCCACTTATAGAGTGAAACGAACCAACCTAGCAGGCAGCCAAGTAGGGGATATGCTTGTATCTGATGCCCTCCTATATCCATGATGTTCTCTAATTCACCAGCTATGATGGTTCCGTCCTTCTTTGCTGCAACCTTAAGCCTGAAGTACATCTGGTAAGAACAGTGTTCGTACATGTCTTCCTCTCTAGTCAATGCGATCTTAACCGGTCTACCAGCCTTAAGTGCCAATGCTACAGCAACCAAGGTGACTAGATTTGTCTGAATGCTTGAGCCGAATGAACCACCGATGGGGAGTTTCTTGACATTTACCTTACTTATGGGTATGTCAAATACCTGTGATATCAGTATTCTCGTATTGTGTATTGTCTGAGTTGTGGTCCAAACTGTTATACCGCCGTCTGGCTCAGGCTTCGCTACTGCTACCTTGGGTTCAAGCTGCATGTGGTACCTTCTGTTAGTCTTGAAGGTTCTCTCAATAACTACGTCGGCTTCCTTGAACGCTCTCTCTACGTCGCCTTCATTGTAGTCTAATCTGCAAGCTATGTTGTTCCTTACATCTACTTCCTTACTCCCAAAGAGTATCTTATCGTGAATCTTCGGCTTACCCTCTTTCATGGACTCGAATGGATCTAGCAGCGGCTCGTAGACCTCCCACTCCACCTTAATAGCCTCTAGTGCCTTTTGAGCTAGTTCCTCAGTTTCGGCCGCGACTGCTGCTATGTACTCACCTACGTACTTGGGATGATCTGTCAATACTTCCCAGTCTTTGTAGTTTACCCTATCGACACTTACAAGTCTGATGTTGAACTTCTTCCGCGGAACGTCCTTGAATGTAATAACTACTGCACCCATCTTCTCTGCTTCACTAGTGTCAATACTCTTTACTCGCGCGTGCGGGTACGGGCTCTTCAGTATTCTGCCATAGAGCATTCCAGGAAGATATATGTCGTATGAATACTGCATGCGCCCCGTTACTTTAGCTACACCGTCCTTCCTCGGCGTCTTCTTACCTATGTATCTAAAGCCCTCTTGCTTAAGGGAACTGCTCGCCAACGATCCCACAAGTGTAGTGCGTTAAGGGAGGGAAAAATACTTTAATGAAAGTCATAACGATATACAAAAACTTAAGTGTAATTACGTAGGCGTGAAGTAATCAGCATTAACAACAACTCTATTTTTAAATTACAACTAATTAAGCGACCTTAACCTAAAATTAACTTCTCAAATATAGTTTATTTTAACTACTTCCCCAACTTAATTTTGGTGTTAAGTAGTGAGTTACGGTGGGAGCCTCTTAATTCGAGGAGGAACCCTCGTACTGCCGAAGGGACTGTTTAAAGCCGACGTGCTTATTGAAGACGGCGTCGTATCAGCTATTGGTAGAAACTTAAGTGCCCAGAGTATTGATGAGAGAATAGATGCTAGTGGTAAGCTGATCTTCCCAGGCATAGTAGATGAACATGTACACATGAGAGAACCAGGGCTAACTCACAAAGATGACTTCACTAATGGCACTAAAGCTGCTGCAGCAGGTGGTGTCACTACAGTTCTAGAAATGCCTAATACGTTGCCACCAGTAGATAGCAGGAGTATATTTGAAGAGAAGAGGAGATTACTTGAGCCTAAGGCATATGTTGACTTCGGCCTCTACGGCGTTATACATAACTCAAATGCAGATAAATTTGAAGAACTCGTTCAGGCTGGTGCTGTGGGATTTAAGATTTTCATGGGGCCTACAACAGGCAATATCCCCTCACCTAATGACGGCACGCTCTATGAAATTCTCCTTAAGTCTGCCAAATATAACATAACACTTGCGTTCCATGCTGAAAATTGGGACTTAGTTAAGTACTTTACATCTAAGGTTAAGGCTAGTGGAAGGAAAGATCCATTAGCTCACTTAGAGTCAAGACCTCCGATTTGCGAGGAGGACGCCATACGTAAGCTAGTGCTATTCTCTAAGAAGACTGGAGGAAGAGTACACATAGTACACATGAGTGCTGCTGAAGGTGTTGAGCTACTTAGGTACGCTAAGTATGAAGGACTTAACGTCACTGGCGAAACATGTCCTCACTACCTCATTTTGTCTGCTGACGACTACAGTAAGTATGGCTGCTTAATGAAGGTTAACCCACCAATACGTGAAAGACACCACCGAGAAGCACTATGGAAGGCGGTGAAAGAAGGTATAATATCTGCATTAGGCTCAGACCATGCGCCACATACAAGAGAGGAAAAGTCAAGGGATATATGGGAAGCTGCTGCTGGCTTCACGGCTGTACAGACATTCTTACCGTTAATATTAGATCAAGCACTGAATGGTAGGTTGCCGCTAACCAAGATTCCTGAATTAATGAGTGAAAATCCAGCCAGGCTCTTTGGAATATACCCGAGAAAAGGAACAATAGCTGTGGGATCTGACGGCGACTTAGTAATCGTAGACCCGAACGCCGAGACCGTCATCAGGGCTGAGGACCTTTATGCTAAGCACCCGGTAACACCATTCATAGGGTGGAGGCTCAAGGGAAGGATTGAGCATACAATCCTAAGAGGAATGATTATAGCATTCAATGGGAGAATCGTAGAGGGACCTAAGGGCAGGTGGGTAAGTAGGCTATAGGCAAGCTGAGAAAGCAATTAAACAATCTTTTTCTTCTATTGTTATTCTTGCCTTAGCAGAAACGTAGCGTGCGATGTATGTCAGCCTCTGAACTCATAGTCAACAGCTAGCTTCAGATCTCTATCGGACCTCTTCAGCGTCAGTAAGAAAAATTTCCCATCGAGTACAAGAGTCTCAAGCACTACATAACCCTTCTTGCCTAGATCATTAATTAGGTGCTGAATACGCACGGGCGCAAATTCACACTCATAGACAGTTATGTTACTCAAGTCAGTGCCTAGTTCATCAGCCAATTCCTTCAAATAATTCACTAGCTGCTGCCTCAGCCCCGGACTCATTTTGCTCAGGTCAACCACCTGCATTTTTCATCAACCCACTCAAACACCAAGCTTAAGACTTAAATTTTTATCCTGCATATTAAGAGGTCGCTAGTGCCACTAGGGTAAACATGTGCAATATCACAAATATAATTACAAGATAATTACATGTAAGTATTTATATTTATGTTA
>CAYQIX010000062.1:0-7429 GCA_964417765.1 uncultured Desulfurococcaceae archaeon | reverse complement strand
TGTTCATAAGTATGGCTTCTAAAGCTGTATGGGCTGCAGTTATAATTGTAATTGTGGTAATTGCTGTTGTTGCTGGGTATTTGGCTACTATGCCTGGTCCGGCACCTACTGAGACTTCACCTACAACAACATCAAGTCCGTCACCAACAACTACAACACCTACAACAACTACAACAACACCAACCGAAACAACACCCACAACAACACCGACAGAAACAACACCAACCGCGACAACACCAACTACAACTACAGCAGTACCTGGGAAGAAGATCCTGAGAGTAGGGTTCTCTTGGCCTACCTACATAGACCCAGCGATAGGATCTGACTATTCGAGCTCTACAGCCTTCACTCAGCTATACGACCCACTAGTGTGGCCAACTCCAGAAGGAGATGTTATACCTTGGGTTGCTACTGAGTGGACTGTCTCCGACGACGGTCTTGTGTGGACATTCAAGATAAGACCTGGCATTAAGTTCCACAGTGGCCGCGAGCTAACAGCTGAGGACGTTGCATTCACTATGAAGAGGCTCCTAACAATAGGTCAGGGCTACGCTTACCTGTTCCTGCCATATGTTGAGGATGCTGTAGCTCTAGACAAGTATACAGTACAGTTTAAGTTAAAGAAGCCCTTCGGTCCATTCCTAATATGTCTCGTCAGGCTCTACATTGTAGATAAGGAGGAAGTACTGGCACACATAAAGAAGCCAGGTCCATACGGTGAGTACGGTGACTTCGCAACTGAGTGGATGCTGCTTCATGACGCTGGATCAGGACCATACATGGTTAAGGAGGTTAAGCTAGAAGAATATGTCCACATGGTGAAGTTCCCAGACTACTGGAACAAGGAAGCTGTAGCTCCAAATGCACCTGACGAGGTCATATTCTTACCGACAGCTGGTGCACCGTCAAGAGAGGTTACCATGTTAGCTAAGAGAGAGTTAGAGATTGGTGACCAGTGGCTTCCTGAGGAGATCATTCAGCAGGTAGACAAGATTGAGGGCGTAGACATTGCACTTCTGCCACAGGCTAGCGAGTTCTACTTAATGTTAAACGTCCAGAAGCCACCACTAGATGACGTGCATGTGAGGAGAGCTCTAGCTTACGCATTCGACTATGAGACAGTAGTTAGGGACATCTTCCCAGATTGTCCATTAGCTGTCGGTCCAGTACCACAGATCCTGCCTGGATGGTGCTCAGTGCCGCAGTACAAGAGAGACCTGAACAAGGCTATTGAAGAACTGAAGAAGTCTAAGTACTACCCAGACATAGTCGAGCATCCAGATAAGTACGAAATAGAGTTCTGGTGGGTTGCAGACGTACCTGCTGAGGAGAGGGTAGCACTACTCTTTGCTAAGTGCGCTGCTGAGATAGGGCTAAAAGTTAAAGTAGTTAAGAATCCGTGGAGCAAGGTTGTTGAGTACATGGCTCAGCTAGAGACCAGCCCGCACATAGTGTCAATCTTCGTAGCTGCCCACTATCCTGAGGCTGGCTCACTACTAGAGTCAAGATATCACTCTAAGTCAGCTCCAACATGGGAGCAGAACGAGTGGCTGATGAATGAAACCGTAGACGCGTTAATCGAGAAGGCTCTGTCAACCATCGATAGAGAAGAGAGATTCAAGTTATACTGTGAGCTACAGAAAATGGCTGTAGAGCAGTGCTGGAGCTTATTCCTGTTCGATCAGGTGTCAAAGTTCCCATACCAGTCATACTATGTTGACTGGCCGCAGGCTAAGGACCCATCAAAGGTTGTACCAGTCATGGGCTACAACATCGACTGTAAGCAGATACAGGTATATCCAGACAAGAGAGCTGAGCTACTACAAGGCGGCTAAAACAAAATTGTTCAACTCTTTTACACATCAAATATTTTTTAATTAACTAAAAATCGATTAGCGTTTCTCAATTAATGAAATTCTGTTAAATTAACTAAGTAAAGTTATTAAATTTTTCTCTGTAAAGGAACGTATAAATTATTAAACCCCTTCCCTAAAATGTCTAGGGGTAGTACATGAAGCTGTCGACGTATATGGTGCGTCGAATAGGCTTTATAGTATTCTCGTTAATAGGTATCTCAATACTAGTATTTACTCTGTGTAGAGTACTGCCTGGAGACCCTGCTAGGATGGCTGCAGGACCTAGAGCCCCCGAATGGGTTGTTGAACAGATCAGAAAGCAGCTTAACCTCGATAAGCCGCTGTTCATCCAGTACATTCTCTGGCTGAGGGACGTACTTCGCGGTGATCTAGGATATTCAATAGTTACACGTCGAAGCGTGACGAGTGACGTATACGAGTTTCTGCCAGCATCACTTGAGCTAATTATACTCGCAGCCATAATTGAGGTAGTTGGTGCTATCATTCTTGGAGTAATAGCAGGTAGGTGGGCCTATAAGTGGCCTGACACCTTAGTGAGAGCTTTTGCTTATATAGGAATATCAGTACCTTCATTCGTGTGGGCTATCATATTCCAGCTAGTATTTGCTTGGTGGCTTGGTTGGTTCCCGACCCAAGGTAGCTTTAGTGAAGGCGTTACACCACCGCCGAAAGTTACTGGGTGGCCACTAATCGATGCACTAATAGCAGGTGATTTCCTCGCTTTTAGGGACCACTTCTGGCATATGGTGCTGCCAGCAGTAGCCCTCTGCATCGGTGGTATGGCTCAGGACGCAAGAATCATAAGAATGGGTATGGTTGATAATGCAGGTAAGGACTTCATAGCTTTAGCCGAATCCCACGGCTTACCTGATAGGCTCATAATGCTCAAGTACCTCTTCAAACCATCCATAATACCTGCAGTGACGGTCATGGGCATGGATGTAGCAGCCTTACTGAGCAATGCATTCCTAGTAGAGCTAGTATTTAACTGGCCAGGATTCTCAAGATACGGAATTAACGCAATGTTAAATAAGGACTTAAACGCCATAGTAGCTGTTGTAATGGTTATTGGCGTAATCTACGCAGTCGCGAATGTGATCATAGACATTGTGGTCGCGTACCTAGATCCTAGAATTAGGTACTTAGAGAGGGGTGAGTAAAAATGAAGTTCCTAAATATTGTTGGACTAAGAGGCGGCTCGGGAGCACCAACTAAAAAGAAACCATCGCCGCGCAGAGAGTCGCTAAAGAGAGCTTGGTATAACTTTAGAAAGAGCCCGCTATCACTTGTCGGCTTAGGGATATCTTTGTTCTGCGTAATTGTCGCGATATTTGCGCCAGTCATAGCTCCTTACCCTGATCATGCTGGCTTCTACATAAACTTTGCTGAGGCATACCAGCCACCTAACTGGAAGCACCCATTCGGCACGGACGCCTACGGTAGGGACGTGCTAAGCAGAGTATTCTTCGGCTTTAGATTCTCGCTGATGATGGCTGGTGTAGTACTGTCCTTAGTTGTCCCGCCAGGTGTAGTACTAGGTCTAATAGCTGGCTATTACCGAGGTACATGGATAGATATGCTCATAATGAGAATTGCCGACATCTTCATTGCTGTACCGCCTCTTGTCCTAGCACTAGCTATATGTTCCGTCCTAGAACCTAACGTATTCAATGCCATGATGGCTGTCTCGCTGATGTGGTGGCCGTGGTACACAAGACTCGTCTACAATACTGTGTCGTCAATTAGAAACGAGTACTATGTAATAGCTGCAGAGCTTCTCGGAGTTAAGAAGTCATACATAATGTTTAGGGAGGTACTACCAAACTGCTTAGGTCCGATACTCACGAAAGTAACACTAGATGTAGGATGGGTCATACTTCTCGGTGCATCACTGAGCTACGTCGGTCTAGGCGCTCAGCCACCAACACCTGACCTAGGTACTATGGTTGCTGAGGGCGGTCAGTACCTGCCACAGTACTGGTGGATAAGCATATTTCCGGCCTTAGCGATATCGTTCATTATACTCGGATTTAACCTACTCGGCGACGGTATAAGAGACGTATTCGCGGCTGAGAGGTGAGGTGGTGTGCCTCCGCTCATCGAAGTAAAGGACCTCTACGTGAACTACAAGACATATAAGGGGATCCTTAAGGTACTCAACGGCGTGCACTTATATGTTAACGAAGGTGAGAGAATAGGGCTTATAGGTGAGTCCGGCTGCGGCAAGTCAACAACTATGAAGGCTATACTTAGGATCTTAGCACCTAATGCAGTAGGGGTTAGGGGACAGGCCCTATATAGAGGATCTAAGGACATAATGAAGATGAAAGGAAAAGAGCTAATGATGATTAGAAGAAACAGCATCTCAATGATCTTCCAAGACCCGACGTCAGCGCTTAACCCTGTCTTTAAGATTGGCGAACAGATGATGGACATCATAAAGTACTCTAAGGCATATGAAGGTAAGAAAATGACAAAGAAAGAGCTCAAAGAAGAGGCCCTACGCTTATTCAGAGAAGTCAAGCTACCTGACCCCGAGAGAGTATTCGATAGCTACCCATTCCAGCTCAGCGGAGGAATGAGGCAGAGAGTAGTTATTGCTATGGCCTTAGCCTCAGCACACGAACTCCTCATAGCTGACGAGCCAACAACGAACTTAGACGTGACGATTCAGGACCAGATCCTTAAGCTAATTAATGAGATTGTTGAGAAGAGGAAGCTATCTGTTATCCTAATTAGCCACGCACTAGGTGCTGTCAGAAGAATGACTAACAGAACCTACGTAATGTATGCAGGCAATATAATTGAAATGGCTGAAAGCAACGAATTATTCATGAACCCCATGCACCCATACACCCAGGGACTCATCGAGTCAGTACCTAAGCTGACAGGCGGCGGCATAGGGAAAGGTATCAAGGGCAGAGTGCCAGACTACCTGAACCCGCCGCCAGGCTGCAGGTTCTGCCCGAGATGCGACTACGCTGAGGAGAGGTGTAAGAAAGAGAAGCCCCCATGGATTGAGGTCAGTAAAGGTCATTTCGTTGCTTGCTGGCTATATTACAAGAGGTGATTGAGGTGCCCGCGCAGAGTAAGTACATACTTGAGGTAAAGAACCTAAAGAAGTACTTCAAGATATCACTAGGCGTAGTGAGGGCTGTCGACGACATAAGCTTTAACGTTAGGTACGGTGAGACCTTCGGCTTAGTAGGAGAGTCAGGCTCAGGCAAGAGCACTACAGGGCACGTGATTGTAGGAATGTACACACCGACGTCTGGAAAGGTTATATTCAAGGGACATGACATCTCAGTACCTGCTGCTAAGAGGCCGCGTCACATAAAGAAGGACATTCAGATAGTGTTCCAGGACCCAGCATCATCGCTTAACCCAAGCAAGACAGTCAAGGACATTGTTGCCTTACCGCTTAGGCTGTACTCAAATATCAAGGATGAGCACGAGCTAGAGGAGAGAGTAGCCCAGCTACTTGACGCTGTTGAGCTGCCTCCAGAAGACTACATGTACAGGTACCCGAGAGAGCTAGGTGGTGGTGAGAAGCAGGCTGTAGCTATAGCGAGAGCTCTAGCTACTAACCCGTCGTTCATAGTGCTTGATGAGCCGACGTCTGCTCTCGACGTATCTATTCAGGCGAAAATCATTAGGACACTGATGAGGCTTCAGAAAGAGTACAACCTGTCGTACCTATTCATTACGCACGACCTGAGCCTCATGAGGAACGTAGCTGATAGAGTAGCTATAATGTACTTAGGTAAGATATGCGAGATAGCTACAGCTGACGAATTCTTCAAGAACCCGCTGCATCCATACACTAAGATGTTGCTGTCATCAATACCTGTACTGACCGACGAAGAGGAGAAGATGAAGCCTAAAGGCATAGAGTCCAGAGGTGAGATACCAAGCCCAATGAACCCACCGTCAGGTTGCAGGTTCCGTACTAGGTGCCCGTTCGTCATTGAGATATGCAGTAAGGAAGAGCCGCCGCTAGTAGAGGTTGAGCCAGGTCACTACGTTGCGTGCCACCTACTGACTAAGAGAGCCATTAAAGCATAAGTTTATTTAGTTAATTAATTACAAAATTTTAATTCACACAAACTATGGTTTGAGCACTGTTTAATTTATGCTTCAGGAAGTTGACTGCTAATAATTAATTACAGCATGTACCACACGTCACTAAGTTTTTTACTTACTACTCTAGATTAGGTTGAGGTTCTAAAAATGCCAACTAGAATCCTCTTCATAAACCCGATAGGTACCTCGGCCTTCGATGAACCTATGAAGAAGTACCTCAATCAGTACAAGCGCCCTGATACGGTAGTTGATGTAGCCTCACTAAGTAAGGGGCCGCTTCACCTAGAGTACTACAGCTATGACGCCCTAGTTATACCGGAGATACTAAAGCTCGTTAAGAAAGCTGAGAGGGAAGGCTATGATGCAGCAGTAATAGGGTGCTTCTACGACCCAGGACTTCACGAAGCTAGGGAGATAACTAATATGGTGGTGACGGCACCCTGTGAGTCATCCCTACACATCGCTGCAACACTAGGCAATAAGTTCGCTATCATTGTCGGCAGGAAGAAGTGGATACCACTCATGATGAGGAACGTAATCAACTACGGGCTAAAGGATAAGCTCCAGTCATTCAAGTCTGTTGACTTAGGTGTCTATGACTTCCACAAGGATGAGGGGGAGACTAAGAGGAGGCTAATTAAGGTAGCTCGTGAAGCCATAAATGAAGGTGCTGAAGTAATTATACTTGGCTGCACAATATTCTTCGGGTTCTTCAAAGAGCTGCAGGAGATAATTGGGGTGCCAGTAGTTGATCCCGTTGTTGCAGCACTAAAGTATGCTGAGCTACTAGTTGAGGTTAAGAAGCTAGCTGGGTGGGCGCACAGCAAGGTATATGAGTACGAACCCCCGCCAGAAAAAGAGATTAAGGAGTGGGGGCTGGAGCTCTAGTTAAGAACAACATTTCTAATTAAGGAAAAATATAACACTTTTTACTTGCATTAAATACTCTCTCTTCCCTAAGTAATGATACAGTTAAGCTAACTTAATAATTGAGGAATGGTTCATACCCACGAAAAAGTTATTAAGTTACTCTTACATCATCCTAGTGTGGGAGCTTTGGGCGTAATACCTAAGATCGAGGAAATGACACCTGAGAAATTCAGGGAGACTTTTAGGAGGATTATAGAGCTGAAGGAGAAGGCAGGTCTAAAAGCTATTCTTGATAACCCCCCTGACTTATTTGAGCGAGCTAAGTTATACGGTACCCAGTACAAGAACGGCTCATGGAATTGGGCATCTAATATCTGGAGCAGGTCAGCAGCTAACACCGTCGTCATCGAGCGCGACGACGAGCTTAGGTACGAACACAAGTTACTGATGGTTAGGGTGCTAGAGCACATACTAGCCCAGGGACCCCTAATCAAGGTTGATGGGTATGTGGGTAAGCCAGGCACTAGAGTGCAGATGCACGCGACAGTCTACGTAGACCCTCAGTTCCCTGACCTAGCCTACAGGTGGAAGCAGCTAGT
>CAYQIX010000061.1:0-7612 GCA_964417765.1 uncultured Desulfurococcaceae archaeon | reverse complement strand
AATCTCTTGAATATTACTTCGTTCTCACACGGCGGAGGTCCGGGGTTCAAATCCCTGCGGTCCATCAAATGTTCGATAATATTAGTTACATAAAATCACTGTTTATGAGGTGTTGTAGGTTCTATGTGTGTTATTACTTCAACTACTCTAGGTATCACACTTCTCACTTTATTTTCAACTTCCTCTGCTACTCTATGAGCCTCCTCAATAGTCTTTGTTGGGTCTACGTGAATTTTCATTTCTATGTAGTAGTACCCTCCATAATTTCTTACTCTAACATCATGAACTTCTGCTACGTCTTTAATCCCAGCTGTAACTTGAATCACTTTCTCAGCAATATCATGTCTGGCTGTATCAATTAGTGAAAGTACAGCTTCTCTCGATATCTCAAATCCCTCCTTCATAATTAGTGCAGCTATCATTATAGTAGCAGCTAAATCAAACAGTACGGAGCTGACACCTAGCAGTGATAGTATAAACACAGGTACTACCACAACGCCAGTTAATGCATCCACTCTATGGTGCCACGCATCAGCTTTACACAGCAGAGACCCACTCACACGGTATAAGTAAAGTGCATATCTCGCAAGTACTTCTTTTAGCAGGCAGGTTGCGGAGACTATTGTAATTGCTAGCGGTGCATACCCAGAGATGATGCTATAGCCTACTAGATATCTAGATATTCCTTCATGAAGTAGGTATATAGACATTCCTAGAAGTATTATGCCCATAATTAAGGACCCAACGTCAACTATCTTTCCATGCCCATACGGATGTGAAGAATCCGGTGGTTTGGATGCTGCCTTACTACTAATTAAAACTATCAATGTAGTTATGTTATTAGACATCGAATGCCACGAATCTGCTATTAACGCCATACTATTTATGTACATACCTGTTATTAACCTCAGAAGCCATGCTAAGGTATTAACTACAAACGCTACTGCTGCTTCCTTGCGTTCAGCTTCTCTAGGCTCCATTACATCACCTCCTCCGTCATTATAGTCCTAGCACGTACGCAGCGATAGACCACTAGGATGTCGAATTTACCTTCACCCATTTTAAGCGTAACTACATGGTGATCTTTCGCTCTTCTTGCCCTACCTAACAGTGAGAAGTACGTAATGGAGTTAGGTAGGATGCGAAAGTAGTTATTGGAGCCGGGGGCGGGATTCGAACCCGCGAAATAGCGGGTTTCTCCGGTAGCTAACCACTGCAGCCCGCCGCCTTAGACCGCTCGGCCACCCCGGCACACTCCATCAATAGTAGTTTATGACTGCCTATAAAGTTTAATTCTGTGAACACACTAGCGTATAAGGTAAGGTGAGTAATGTGGGATTTAAAAGAGAGACTCTTGCTGAGGCTGTTTCTAAGCTGAGGAGTAACGGTATAGATGGAGTCATAATAGGTAGTACTGTTTACATGATTTACCTTAAGCTTAAGGAATTTGAAGACGACATAGATATATTTACTACAACAATATCGCCTACATTTGATGAGGACATAGTACGTGATGCTGCCGGGAAGTTAAAGTGTTTAGTAGGACAGACTGAATGGGGGACACCGCAACTGCGCTGTCACTTTAGGGGAGATGAGGTGACTATAGAACTTCATGAAAATATCTATGACTTCTACATACCGAGTGAAATGATTGAAGACGCGAGAACCGTGTCTATAGGTAGTGTTGATATTAAAATACTGAGGCTAGAGGATTACCTAGTTCTTAAGGCTAAGGCTGGCAGAGATGCTGATTTTGAGGACCTAAGGTTCTTAGCCGATCTAATAAGTAGTAAGGACCTAAGTATTAGTGTAGGTAAAATTATTGACAGGTTGAACTTATTTGATGAATATGAAGCTAAGCTAATTAAGAAGAGGCTTAAAGAAGCAGGCTTGAAGATATAACTTACAAGGTTACTAAAATCAGCCCTTCTTACCTCCTAGCTTCCTCCTCTTAGGCCTGAGGTTCCTGCTTCTACATCTCCTGCACTTAGTTGCGCCTGGAGGATTTAGTGCCCCACACTTCCTGCATATCATCTTGTTGAGTATCCTTGACTCTACTATCTTAAGTAGTGTTGGATCAGTGATAGGCATCAGCACCCACCTAAGAAGGTAGGGTGTGTGGGGTTTTAAACTCTTGTGCTTGGTTGAGCCCTACTTCTTATTTATAGAATGGAGGCGAAAAAGTTTTAGGTAGTACTCCAGTAGGATTAACGAATAAGATAGTGACGCTAGCGAGTTGAGCGGAAGTGAAGATCCCGCTAGATCACATATGTGTAAAGACGGGTGTGCTGTGTCCTAGATGTGAGAGGTTAGTTAGTAGTGGAGAGGTTGAGAAATTTGAAGTAGATGTCATGAGATTACTGCTGGAGCTAGAAGAGAAACCAGAATTCAAGTTCTTAAAGAACGCGACGTATCATAAGGCCATAAACGTAGATAACTTCCTAATCTTAGTCATAGAGATAAAGGAGCAGGTAACATCCAGAACTCTAGGGAGATTAGGTCGAGCACTAAGTGATGGACTAAAAATGAAGGTTAGAGTGATAAATAAGTCAAATACTAACATTAGGGAAATAGCTAGCCAGTTGCTTTATCCAGCTCGAGTAATAGGTGTAAATACACTATGGCTGCCTGACGGCACTGTAGAGCACATAGTGCGCATACCGCGGAGCGACAGCAGATACCTACCTTCAAACATATACGCTCTGGAGCAAGTGCTGTCGGTAGTCACGGGTATGAATGTAAAGATACGTACCGAAGATTAAGGTGATCTCTTAAATGAAGTATCGAACCCATCTGTCTTCAGAAATAAACGAGTCTCTGGCTGGGCAGGAGGTAATTATAGCTGGATGGGTGCACCTAAAGAGAGATTTAGGCGGTAAGAAATTCTTAATTATAAGAGATAAAGACGGCTACATTCAAGTCGTAATAAGCAAGAAGGAGCAACCCGAATTAGCTGAAGTATTCTACGAACTAACACCTGAGTCCACGGTAAGTGTAAGAGGTATTGTGAAGCTGGATAAGAGAGCTCCCAACGGCTATGAGATAGTGCCTAAGGAGATCATAGTGCACAGTAAGGCCAAAGCGCCTCTACCTTTAGATGTCAGTGGCAAAGTACCAGCCGATATAGATACGAGATTAAGGGAGAGAGTACTTGACTTGCGCAGGGAAGAAACGAGGGCTTACTTCAAGATAATATCTGTGGCCTTAAGGGCTATTAGAGAGGAACTTTACAGCCGCGGCTTTGTAGAGATATTCACACCTAAGATTATAGCGACAGCCACTGAAGGCGGTGCGGCACTATTTCCTGTAGCATACTTCGGTAGAGAGGCATACCTAGCCCAAAGCCCCCAGCTTTACAAAGAACTCATGGCTGGCGCATTCGAGCGGGTATTCGAGATAGCCCCAGCCTGGAGAGCTGAAGAATCAGACACACCATATCACTTAGCCGAGTTCATAAGTATCGACATAGAGATGGCGTTCGCCGACTACAGTAGCGTCATGGAAGTACTTGAGAATGTTATCTACCAAGCTGTTAAAGCAGTAAAGGAGGAGTGTAGTAAGGAGCTAAAAATAATAAACTACGAGCCACCTGAGGTTAAATTACCCTTAAAGAAGTTTAGATATATGGAAGTGATTAAGATACTTCAAGAATCAGGCTACGACATTAAGGTCGGCGACGATATTGGAACGCCTGAACTGAGAGAGTTCCATAGAATTATCGGAGAAGAGCTTTTCTTCATAATAGACTGGCCTTCGGAAGCCAAGCCATTCTATACAATGCCTAAAAAAGATGATGAGAAGTTCACTGAGTCATTTGATCTCAACTGGAAGTTTTTAGAATTAGCTTCAGGAAGCACGAGGATACACATTAAGGACTTGCTTATTAAGCGGCTCAAGGAAAAGGGACTTAACCCAGAAAGCTTCAGGTACTTCCTTAAGTGGTTTGACTACGGCATGCCACCGCATGCCGGATGGGGTATGGGACTCGGTAGACTCGCTTTAATGCTCACCGGCGCAAGAAACATTAGAGAAGTAACCCTATTTCCGAGAGATAAGAAGCGATTAACTCCCTAGCCCACTTAGGGTAGAATGAGATTGCCTCGCAACATCTCTCTCAGTAAAACAGTCGCGTAAGACCCACTCGGCAACTCAAACTCAAACCAGACACCCTCTCTTCGTGCTTTGTACACAGGTCTAAGCACCTTAAAGTACGTAGGCCTCGCTTTCTTACTAAATAATCTTCTTACCTCATTAGTATCGCATATTTCAGTACACTTAGATTTAACTACCTGCGTAATTAGATCTCGGCAGTACTTCCCCTTAACGTACTTGCCGTCAGCTGGACCTGGCAAGGGCAGAATACCGCATCTCTTACTGAAGTCTTCAACTGAGCCGCACTCTAGCAAGCCAGTACTTAATGCAATATTAAATAGATATGCTTGATATGCCTCAACATACAGCCTAAGAATTCTATGGTCTAAGCTTAGAACAGCGTCTTTTGGGCTGAATCCTCTTATAAGCTTACGGATTATAGATCTCTCTATCCAGAACTTCCTAGGAAATAACCTGAGAGACTCTTTTAATTCACCTCTCTCAAATGCCTCTCGAGCTGCTGCAACCTTCTCGGATTCTGTTCTTAATGGATGTCCAACTATGTACCGTACTGCTTCCTCAAAATTGCACTCTGCTATTGCTTTTCCAATGAGATGTGTGAGGGGTCTTCTCGTGCCAAATCTCTGGTATCCGAAGAAGTTCGGTAGCAAAAGATTCGGGAGTGCATTAACTACTCTGTCTAGAGTCTTAAGTGCTTTACTTAATTCGGTAACGCCTCCTGAAAAGCTGAGTAAGACCCTAAAGTAATTGCCAAGTAGCGACCCCCTATGTAAAATCTCGCTAGTCTTACCTACGGTATAAAGCCTTACCCTACCATCTAGTAGGCTGTAGCGGGAACTCAACCTGACCTCGCCAGTACATAGCGCTCTAACAAACTGACACGTAAATGCCTCAGAATCTTTGAGGCCTGCATACGTGAGCTTCAGCTTTAGCTTTTTGCTAGCGTAATTAACTGCATCAATAGTAGAGACGCGCTCCTTACACAGCAGGAACTCTATTACCTCACCATTCTTACAGACAACATCAGTTGACTTCAAAGCGTCCGGATCTGCGATACGAGCATCAATAGATACTTCATAAACGTGAAATGTACTTGGACCCTTAATGTGCTTGAAGTAATTATCCAAATATACCTCTGGTCTAGCATAAACGAGCAACCCTACTTTTACATCGAGGTCCCTCTCACACCTAATTATCATTAAGCAGCACGCTCATAGTTAAAGAAGCTTAAGCTTGCCGGTTAACTTGTCAAGCACCTCTGAAGGTGCTGGCCCTATTCCAACAGCTGTCAATGTTCCTGGAGGTAGCTCTGTGTGTCCGGCATCTCTAATAATAGATACCGGCAATCCCGACGCTCTAGCTTCCTCAGCTAACTTGAGGAGATCTTTCTCATTACCGCCCTTAAGTACTGCCTTCTTCTGACCTTGTTTAAGCCACTCATAAAACCACTCAGGACTGTCCTTCAGAGCTTTGTAAGCTGCTTCAACAGCTGCGTGAGCTACTTGAGCGGCTAGCTTCCCCTTACTCATCTTAATATCTGTTCTAACGACAATTACTTGCTTAAACTCCCCCAACAGCTCCACCCTCCAGCTTTTTGAGTATCTCATTCATTAATTCAGAGACCTTACGCTCTTTACACATTAAGTAGCACTTTACGTCAACAACACCTTCTTTAATACATACGTTCCTGCACTCAGTGAAGTAAGCCGCAACATCTGGTTCTAGTATGAAGTAGCTTCTAGAACTGCCGAGTGGTCTTATCTTAAATAAATTCCACAAACTCAATTTTCTTAATAGCCGAGATATGTGAGGATATTCTTTCTTAGTAAATACGTAAAAGCCAAAGGACCTTAATGAAGAAATTACTTTATTCTTCAATTCCTCACCTTCACCATAGCTTGATGACTGCATACTTTTTCACCGGTAGTTTAAGCTTTCTAAATACACATCTTATTAAGTTAATCACCTCTGTTGACTGACCTTCAACTAGCCTGACTTTTAGCTTACGGTAAACAGCTCTGCCCAGACACTGACCTTTACGGTCATATACTAAAACATCACCTACCACCTTCCCTTTAGGGTTCATTCTGAAGTCCAGCTGTATAACATAACTACCTTCAGGTATAGATATTTGGTGCTCCTCAGCCTCTCCCTTAGCATATAAAGGCTTAATACTTACTCTTCTCATTATCTTAAAATTCAATTCTCTACACTCACTATCTATAACAAAATAGAGCCTTCTCCGCTGGTGAAGTCCTCTCCTACTCTTTGATTTCTCTGTATACACCCTAATGACACTCTCGTCGATCATGGATGTCCCCACACATGTGATTGTGATTTGCACTACATTTTTAAGTTCAGTAGTGCTCTTCTCAGCCTAATATTCCTAACGTTCTTGGCGACGATAAGTACTCCATTCTTCGTCATATATTTAGACACTATGACATAGTCAGGACTGATTAGCTGTACTTTACTCTCACGTACCTCGGTTTCATTAGTCTTAAGTCCTTTTTCATCGTAGATAGTGACCTTAACTCTGCTGTCCTCACTGATATCTATTATTACAGTCATTATCGATGTCATGCAATACCTCCCTGTCACATTGTCATACTCTACTAATATTTTATTACCCCCAAGACATCTTTTATACCGTGCTGAGTAATATGAAAGACGCGTACGTAACTAGGTGTAATTCAAGATGACTAGGTACAGGAAGTACAAGGATCCCTACAAAATAGATTTTAATAGGTTAAGTATATACGGAAACTTAAAAAATAGGAGAAGCAGCAGCTTAGAATTAGGTAATGAAATTACCGTTAAGATAAGTGACATGGATATGGAAGGAAGGGGTATTGTTAGGTTCAAGGAATACACCATAATAGTACCCAGAGCTGTACCTGGAGAAAAAGTTACTGTTAGAATTACTAAGGTAGAGAATAATAAGGTAGCTTATGCGTCAGTAGTTAAGAGGATAGAGGAGCCTAAGCGCTGATGCTATTAAGTGTTAGGGTAAATAAATTTTCAGCTTACTTATAAATTAATTTGTGGTGGAGTGAATG
This sequence comes from uncultured Desulfurococcaceae archaeon, assembly GCA_964417765.1. Lineage (GTDB taxonomy): Archaea > Thermoproteota > Thermoprotei_A > Sulfolobales > NBVN01 > B83-G16. Next base: position 440 of record CAYQIX010000061.1, on the reverse strand, counting down.
ACAACAAGAGACTCTAGGAAGGTATTAGCTGAGCTTCTGTGGGCTGAGAAATACAGACCCAGGTCACTAACTGAAATTGTTAATCAAGAAGACATCGTTAAGAGGTTGCAGCAATTTGTTAAAGAGAGGAACATGCCACACTTACTTTTTGCTGGTCCGCCAGGTACGGGTAAAACAACGGCTGCTCACTGCTTAGCACATGACTTGTATGGCGAAGATTATAGGATGTACTTGCTTGAGTTAAATGCCAGTGACGAGAGAGGTATTGATGTAATTAGGACCAAGGTTAAAGAGTTCGCCAGGAGCAAGCTCCCAGCTAATATACCGTTCAAGCTCGTGCTTTTAGATGAAGCAGATAACATGACAGCAGATGCGCAGCAGGCTCTAAGAAGGCTTATGGAGATGTACGTTGATGTAACAAGGTTTATACTCATAGCTAA
>CAYQIX010000060.1:0-7750 GCA_964417765.1 uncultured Desulfurococcaceae archaeon | reverse complement strand
TATTTAATGCTTAAAAACCTCTCTATCATACAATCTGTAGGCATGATAGGATGTGCGAGCTGGTGGTTAAGCTAAGCAGCGGTAAGGAGATACCGATAGATGAGAACACTATGGCAATAGTCTACAAGTACATTAGGTCAGAATACTCTCTTGACGCACTAGCGAGGGACTTAGGACTTGAAAGGTGGGAAGAGGCTTACGAATTCATAAAGAAGTTACCAGCATGGATTGCTTGGATGCCTTCTTCAATGTTTGAGTATACTAAGAGAAGAATCTGTGGAGAGGTTTAGGGTAAGTTTAATTGCTTCATAAGCCTACCCCCAATTATGTAGTTACAGTTAAGTTTGGTAAAGAAGACTTCTCTGCACGGGAATTAGGAGATGCGATTTTCCCCTACGACAGTAGTGTCTCAGTAGTTAAGACCAGGTTCAAAGGTGTTCTACTCCTTTACACTAACCTTAGCTTTGCAGAACTACTTAGGATATTAGCTGCTTTTCCGCCAGCATATGTAGAAAGAATAGTTAAGATAGACTTCTGCTGCCCTGTAGGTAAAGTACGTGAATGTGTTATAGAGCAATTGACTCAAAAAAGAATTCGGTATGGAGCTGTAAAATTCGGGAGAACAGGAAGTCTGGGTAAGAGGTTAGCTAAGGAGATTGAGAAGCTACTTATGAAGAACCGTGAGTACGGTAGTGACAGCGTACTGCATGTAGAACCTATTAATGATCATGTGTGCTTTGGTGTTATGAAGAGATATGCAGACAGGTTCTATGTAATAAGAAAAAAGAAAATAGAGAGACTACTTAATAGATAACCTTTAATTCAGTTAAATATTACTAACATTAGGTGATTATCGTGGGCGAGTTAAAGAAGATAGAGGTAGTTGACATTCCGCTGCCTGAGGGGGCTAACGTAATAGTAGGGCATTCACACTTCATAAAGACTGTTGAGGATCTATATGAAGCGCTAGTTACATCAACACCAACAATTAAGTTCGGAATAGCTTTTTGTGAAGCAAGCGGCAAGAGGCTGATAAGGTCGGACGGCAACGACGAGGAACTGAGAAAGCTAGCTGAGGAAGTAGCGCTAAGGATAGGAGCAGGACATACATTCGTGATATACATAAAGAATTCGTGGCCTATAAATGTGCTAAATAGCCTGAAGAACGTGCAGGAAGTAACCACCATTTATGCTGCAACAGCTAATCCGCTGCAGGTCATAGTCGCTGAGACGAACCAGGGACGATCTATTATAGGTGTTGTTGACGGATTCACTCCTCTAGGCATAGAGGGAGACGCAGAAAAGCGTGAAAGACACGAGTTCTTGAGAAAGATAGGTTATAAGAGGTAGCTTACATAATGCCTAAATATAGAATAGTTTGTTTTTCAGAGGATTTGATAGATACAGGCAAGTTAAAAATAACTGCCTTAAAACCCACTCTAGAGAAGGAAGTGACCCTAAGTACAGCAATTAAGTTTGATGAAAATGAGGACGAATTATACGGCAAGTTCAAGGAGCATATATATGGCATAGAATGTCAAAAACTGCTTGTGGTTTCATTAAATAATACAAAAAGCGAACCCAAAGAAATCTTAGTTAATTTAGCTAGGAAATTTAATGAGTACGTGCTTTACCCTAAGATATCTAAGGTGTTAGAAATTAGCATCCTAGAGAGGCAAAACATAGAAGGTATTGAAGAGAATGTAATAGTTGCAAAAATGCTTAAAGAAAATCACATACAAATTCAAAGTCCGTTCTTTATTCATGAAGGTCAAGTAGAGGTACTAGCAAGTGACAACTCTAGTAGTATAGTCGGTATAAAACTAATCACAGATCAGGGGGAAAGAATACTGCTTCTTAAAGAAAAAGCTGGTAAACTGCCTGAAGCGAAAAAGAAAAAGAAAGCAAGAAAGAAGAAAAGGAAGAAAGAAAAGAAAACTGTCAAAAAAGCTAGAAAGACCAGAACACGCAAGAAGCGTAAGAAGAAAAGGAGAAAGAGGAGAGTAAAAACAGCTTCTCGTTAATGCCTAGAGCAGCAGGGCAAGTATTGCTTTTTGAGCATGCAGCCTGTTCTCAGCCTGATCCCACACAACTGACTGAGGCCCGTCAATTACTTCATCAACAACCTCATACCCTCTCTTGGCTGGCAGGCAGTGCATAAATATGGCGTCTTCTTTCGCCAACTTCATTAGTTCTTTAGTGACCCTGAAAGGTGATAAGTCTTTAATTCGCTTTTCTGCTTCAGCTTCCTGACCCATGCTCACCCATACGTCCGTATAAACTACATCTGCACCCTTAACTGCCTCCTCAGGGCTCCTAACAATCTCTATTATAACGTCCTTTTTCTTAGCCTCTTCTTCCGCTACCTTCCATATCTCAGGATCCGGGTCATAACCCTGGGCCGTGCCTATCCGTACATTATTACCCAGCTTAACAGCTATGAGTAATAATGAGTGGAGTACATTATCACCGCCATCACCTACGAAAGTTATCGTGAGCCCACTGTACTTGCCTTTCTTCTCCCATACAGTCAGCATGTCACCTACTGCCTGACACGGGTGTTCTTTATTACTCAATGCATTAATTACTGGTATGTCAGCATATTTTGCTAGCTCAACTAAGTCATCATGACTATAAACTCTGGCTGCGACGGCGTCAACGTATCTGCTAATAACTCGTGCTGTATCAGCTATGGTCTCTCCTCGGCCCAACTGCATTTCTTTCCAAGTCAGTGAGATGACGTCTCCTCCCAGCTGTTTCATAGCTACCTCAAAACTTATTCTAGTCCTAGTACTTGGCTTCTGAAATATTAGAAGTAGTGTCTTGCCTCTCAGTACCGGTATGACTCTCTCACCTGAATAGTACCTACTCTTCATTATTGCTGCAGTCCTCAGCACGTACTCTAGTTCTTCTGTAGTAAAGTCAGTGATTGATATGAAATCTTTACCTTTAAGTGACTTCAAGCGCTACACCCCTCCATGAAAGTAGGCTTACAATAATAAATATTATATTGTTTGTCAGACACTATTAACACGATGTAAGGACTATGAAGGAGGCCATACTAATAAGTGAGTTAGTTAGGCCTCTGCGCGGGGTGTTCCCAAGATTCACAATGTATCACGTATACTTAATGCTCACTGAACTCCTCAAGAATCAGCCGCTTGGAAGACAGGCATTGATGAAAAAGCTGGGGTTAGGTGAAGCCAGTATTAAGACATTAATTAAGAGGTTACGTGAGAAGAACTTAATCATAGTTGATAGAGTTGCTGGCGTCCTACTCACGGGTTTGGGGAAGGAGGTTGCTGAGAGTATTAACCTACGTATTCATCTGCTTGGATACCTGCCAATAGGGGATCTGTGTGATGGTGATTATGATGGCTTCGGCGTAGCGTTAAGAGATGGCATAAACTTAATCAAGGATTTTGGAGGACCTCTAGCTGTTAGGGACTGCGTAGTACGTTATGGAGCCGAAGGCGCGCTAGTAATATACTTACTTAACTCTAAACTATACCTGCCAACGCCTAAAGAGCTAGAGGAACTTACTGGCGCTAGCAGAGTAAGTAGTGCTATACGCAGGTGCAGGTGGCTCCGAGACGGCGACGGCATACTGATCTCACTCTGTAAATCAGGCGACAGTAGCTGCCCCTCATATGTAGTTAATGCAGCAATAGAGATACTAGGGAAGGTGGATTGCTAAAGAAAGCTATTGCCCTATATACTGGCGGCAAGGATTCTCATTACTCAATAATTAAAGCACTAGAGGCTGGCGTGAAGGTAGTTGCTCTAGTAACGGCAGTACCTAGGACCACGGACTCATGGATGTTCCACGCAATTAACTTGAGATACGTTAAACTACATGCTCGAGCAATGAGTGTGCCACTATACATGGTTAACGTGAGTGGAGTAAAGGAGAAGGAAGTAAAGGAATTGCGGAACTACATAAAAGACATCGTACTGAACAGACATGATAGTATAGACTACATAATCAGCGGTGCTACTGCCTCACGCTACCAGAAGGAACGAGTTGACTTACTTGCAGAAGAGCTGGGATTAAAACACCTCGCCCCCCTCTGGGGCTGTAACCCCGTAAATCTACTTGCTGAGGAAGTTAACTATATTGGCTTCATCATAGTCGCCGTCCAGGCATTTGGATTGACTATGAGATGGCTCGGGAAAGTAATAACGCGCAAAGACTTAAGCAGCTTCATAGGATTATGTCGCAAATTCAGCATAAACCCTGTTGGCGAGGGTGGTGAGATAGAAACATTTGTTATCTCGTCACCTCTTTTCTATGGTCACGCTGTTAAGATACACAAGTCAGTAGTTAAGTGGTTCCCAGAACTATACTGCGGCTACTACCTAATTGAGGATGCTTCTCTCACGTAGCTACTGCCTCAGCAGCTAAGCGTCATCTTTGTACTTACATTACAAACATTACCTCTTCTTAAACCACGCATCCAGACCTCTCACTCCACCTTTAATATACTCTCTATACGCTTTCTTTAACCGTTCTAAAGCGCTTCTAACCCTCTCAATAGAGAAGTCGTGCTCCTTAACAAGAATGCTTATTACCTCATCCTCTCTAGGCTCGCTCCACTCAAGTTTGTAGTTATCTGTTACTTCAGGCTTTAGAAATAATTCTTTTATCTTACTTGGTGGTACCGGGAATTTAGCGCCTGAAAGAGCCTTAAGAGCTCTATCAATACTTCCGTACGTTTTTATCAGCTTTAGCGCTGTCTTTGGTCCAACACCTTTTACGCCATCTGGGTTGTAATCCGTACCTAGTAATATAGCTATATCTACTAGCTGCTCCCTGGTTATACCTAGCGCTTTAAGCACTTTCTCAAGCTCAATTACCTCAGGCTTTATCTCTATATAGACATTCTTCCTAGGCAGCTTCCTCCTTCCTGATATCGTCAGATTCCTAACTAATCTAGGGGTACCGAATAACAGCGAATCATAGTCCTGAGACGCAGATGCCCACACATCTCTCTTTGACGCCATGTACGCTGCCTGCGCTTCACCCTCCGAAGGTGCCTGGACCCACGGTATGCCCATAGCTGACAGCAATCTCTTAGCATCCTCCACCATATCCGTCGTTAATTTAGATGCCATCTGAGCATACCTCCTAGCTGCCTCAATATCCCCTGCTGCCACTGCCTCCTCATACTTCCTCCTCGCCTCCTCCTTCAAGCTCATTCTTTCACTTAGCTCCTTCGCCTTCAGCTCCGGCGGCTTGCCATCGAATACGTACACAGGCTTAATTCCTGCCTCAATAATGTTTATTGTTCTGTAGAATAACCCACTGAGATGACTTGTTATCCTCCCCTTACTATCCATTAATGGCGTACCATCAGGCTGCCTTATTGCTGTCAAGAACTGATAAAGTGCATTGTAAGCATCAATAGCTATTATCTTCCCCCGCAATTCTCTCAAGTCAGTAATTACTTTAACTGCTTCCTGAGGTATTAACTCTCTTATATTCACACCCAAGGAAGTACCCCTAATCATAAGTTTGCTAGGAAGATTAAACACTTTTACTAGTTAATTGGGTAAGATCAGGTGCTGCTTAAAGTACCCCTAGCTAAGGCTTATTAAGCCCAGTTTAAACCCCAATACTAGGTAATGAATATGAGTCAGGAATCCAATCAGGGGAAGGAGCCGGTAATAATAGAGGCTGCTACCCCGCCAATATGCAGCAGCTGCGGCTCTTTAATCGCGCCGCACGAGAAGGGAGTGAGGTTTTACTGCCCTAACTGTGGTACAGTAGCTATATGGAGATGTAAGAAGTGTAGGGAGCTAGCTATGACGTATAAGTGCCCTAACTGTGGATTCGAAGGACCTTGAGGTGACATTTATGGCTAAGGTACTAGTTGCTGTGAGAGTTAACCCTGAGGACATAGATGTAGATCTGGATAAGCTTGTTGATGAGGTTAAGGCCAAGCTCCCTAAGGAGTTTGAAGTTGTGAGGCATGAGAAAGTTTACGTGGCGTTCGGCTTATACGCGTTGAGGCTATTTATTATAATGCCTGAGGAGTATGAAGGAGGTACTGAGGACATAGAGAACATTTTGACGTCAATTAAGGGCGTCGCATCAGTAGACGTAGAAATGGTTACGAGAACTGAAGCATTTTAAGTGCGATACTGCCGTACTTACGTATGAGTAAGAATACTGCTTATGCCCTGCTGCCAGTTCTACATGATATACCATGGTATACTAAGTCAATATAGATAAGCTCTAAATTATTAATTATTATACGAATTAGTAAATTAGAGTAGCCTAATCTAAGCACAGAAAATCACTTAAGTACATTAACCTAGAAAAACTCTGGCTATTGGGACTGATTGACGATGACATCAGGTAAGAATCCTAAGCAACGTGAGTATGTTCTGCGGGTAGCTGAGGCTAAGAGATACGAGGCAATGAGAGGTAAGGTAAGAATTCCCTTGAGAGTAATGAATTACATCAATGTAGAGCCAGGTGACGTAGTTGAAATAACTGGCCGGAGACTCACTGTAGCTATTGCGTGGCCTGCTTATGCTGAAGACGAGAGCAACGACATAATAAGAATGGACGGTATAATAAGAAAGAATGCAGGTGTTGGAATAGGCGAGAAGGTAATTGTTAGAAGAGCAAATATAAAGCCAGCGCTACACGTTAAGCTAGCACCTGGCACCTCAACACTAGAGATAAGTAGTAGTGAAAACTCTGTTAGGACACTCAAGCGGAGGTTAATAGACTACCCGCTAGTTGAAGGTGATGTCGTGCCACTTCAAGTTCTTAATAGACCAATACTCCTCTACGTAGTTCAGACGAAGCCCTCTGGCCCTGTAATAATAACTGACGAGACAGCAATAACCATAATCGAGCGCTCGCCAACGCTCCTAAAGCTACCTAAGGTAACGTACGAGGACATAGGGGGCATGAAGCACATTATCGAGAGAGTGAGAGAGCTGATAGAGCTGCCTCTGAAGCACCCGGAGTTATTTCGGAAGTTGGGTATTGACCCACCTAAGGGCGTCTTGCTAATTGGGCCTCCTGGCGTCGGCAAAACACTCCTTGCTAAGGCAGTAGCTACAGAGTCTGACGCATACTTCATAGCTATCAATGGCCCTGAGATAATGAGCAAGTTCTACGGTGAGTCAGAGCAGAGGTTAAGGGAAATATTTGAGGAGGCTAGGAAGCACGCGCCAGCTATAATATTTATTGACGAGATAGATGCCATAGCACCCAAGCGAGATGAAGTGGTTGGAGAAGTCGAAAGGAGGGTTGTAGCGCAGCTACTTACGTTGATGGACGGTCTTGAGGGCCGCGGCGATGTTATAGTTATAGCAGCAACTAACAGGCCCCATGCGGTTGATCCTGCTCTCAGGAGACCTGGTAGATTCGATAGAGAGATAGAAATACCGCTTCCGGATAAGCAGGGGAGGCTGGAGATCCTCCAAATACATACTAGGAATGCGCCGCTAGCTAGCGATGTTGACTTAAAGAGGATAGCTGACATGACGCACGGCTTTACTGGCGCTGACTTAGCTGCACTAGTAAGAGAAGCAGCAATGAACGCGCTAAGACGCGTTCTACCGATGATTGACTTAGATAGCGATGAGATCCCTGCAGAAGTACTAGAGAATCTGAAGATAACTATGGATGACTTCCTAAAGGCTATGAGGGAGGTAAGCCCAAGCGGCTTAAGGGAAGTTCTTGTTGAGGTTCCTGAGGTTAGGTGGGAGGATATTGGTGGTTTAGAGG
>CAYQIX010000059.1:0-7840 GCA_964417765.1 uncultured Desulfurococcaceae archaeon | reverse complement strand
TCTGCTTGAGGAGGTTATTCGGCACAGCAGGTATTAGAGGGAGGTACTTAGAGGAAGTCACGCCCAAACTAGCCTACAACGTTGGGCTAGCCGTAGCTACGTACGTTGGCAGAGGTAGCATTGCCGTAAGCGGGGATGGGAGACTTACTACGCCACTGCTTAAGTTAGCTGTCTCAGTAGGCCTTATGGCTGCGGGCGCTGACATAGTTGACGTAGGTCTAGTGCCGCTTCCGACGCTGGCGTGGTACGTGAACAGACATAAGTGTAGTGCAGGAGTCTACGTGACAGCATCGCATAACCCACCAACAGATAACGGCATTAAGGTGTTTAGAAGTGACGGAATGGAGTTCCTAGTTAGTGATGAAGAGAGAATAGAGGAGATCATAGCGAGGAAGTCATGGAGGCTCGCCGACTGGGACTCTGTAGGAACCTATGAAGTAGCTGGTGAGGTAATTAGCAAGTACCTTGAGGAGCTTAATAGCGCCTTAGCACCTACGGAAGTGAGGAAAGCGCCTAAAGTACTTGTTGACACAGCTAATGGTGCTGCATCCCTGACCACCCCTAAGCTACTCAAGAATTTAGGGGCTGACGTAGTATCAATTAATTCGAACATAGATGGTAGGTTCCCCGGCAGGTGCCCTGAGCCAAGGCCTGACGTTCTAGAGCCCTTCATACCTGTAGCTAAAGAGCTTAGCGCTGACGTGTACTTCGCCCACGACGGTGACGGTGATAGGCTGGCTGTAGTAGATCCTAGGACAGGCTTCATAAAGCAGGACAGGCTAATAGCGCTAATAGCTAAGTACAAGCTGAGCTTAGCGAGAGGGAAAGTAGTAGTATCTATAGACTGTGGAAATGCTGTGAAGGATGTAGTTGAGTCAATGGGTGGTGAGCTAGTAATTGTTAGGCTAGGCAAGGTCCATGAAGGGCTAGCTAAGCACGGTAATGCCGTCATTGCTGCCGAGCCTTGGAAGCTGATAGATCCTTCGTGGGGGCCGTGGATAGATGGTGTTTACCAGGCAGGCCTGCTGGTTAAGCTAATGATTGAGGAGGGGAGGGACATCCATGCCTTAATGAGTGAAATACCGGACTACCCGCAGGCACGCTACTCGATAAGAGTGCCTAAGGAGCATAAGGAGGGTCTTTATAACGTCCTCAAAGAGTACTTACTTTCTCAAGCACCAGAGAGTGCTGAGGTACTGACGATAGATGGTGTCAGGATAAATTATGAGGATAAGTCATGGATATTGGTCAGGATGTCCGGAACTGAGCCTAAGGTGCGCATCTACGGCGAAGCACTCGCGGCAAAGAAGCTTGAGTACATGGTTAACGAGCTGCTTATTAAGGCTAGGGAGTACCTGAGGTCGAAGGGGATTAAAGAGCCTGAGGTCGAGGGCAAGATAATTCCTTAGGCGAGCTTATGGAGGAGCTCCCTAACAACTAACTCAAGCTTATTCTCAGGCACTCTACCGCCGAGTAGCTTGTCAATTCCATCAACAATATCTTCAACACTCTTCCCTAACCCCACATACCTGCCTATGACCCATAAAGGCGCATCCAGATGTAGGGGCGGGATGCTACTTAACTCAGCTACCCTATCCCACGCTAATCTAACCACTTCTGCTCTCGCCATCAACTTCCTAATAACTTCCTCCCTACCTAAGTCGTCACTGCTCACCTCAACAATCCCTGAGGTATATGCTAGGTATGCAACCCTCCTATCAACCGGGACCTTAATCTCCTTGGGGAGCACAATGTCTACTCCTAAGCACGCCTTAACGCCGTAGTAGTACATCTTGACTGCGAACACCACGGTCTTCGCATACTCACTACTCCTAAGGCACTCAGCAAGTGTCCTCAGTAGGGAGCGCGGATTCTCGATAAACTCTATGTAAGGACTCTCAAACTTCCTAAGCGCGCTGCATCCTGTCAGCTTACTCAGCCTACTTAACTTTGCTGCTCTAGCTAGCCTATGGTGCTTAGATTTGCTCACGAACCCCCTAACTAACTCAGTGAGCTCTAAGTAATTGCTCAGCTGCCTACCTGCAGAAGCTATGAAGTCAGCGAATGAACTCCAGCACTCCTCGCCCTTACCCGCAAGTACGTAGCTCACGCACGCATTAATAGCCAGAAGCAGTGGGGTTAAGTGCCCAGCTGTGCTACACAGCCCCTCAGCAACTCTCATCTGAGGGTCTGCTTCCTCAAAGGCCTTAGCGAATTTAAGGCCTCCAGCCTCCTTGAAAGCCTCTGCTACTTTAGCTATCCTTAATTCATTGATAATCAAGTAGGTGCTGCCTCCTAAGCAAAACTAACATGCTTAAGCTCTAATGATGTGGTACTGCCTTACTCTGCCCTCACTTCTTAGTATTCCGAGGGCCTCAGCTGCTGCCTCGAAGGCCCTCCTAGGGTACTTCGATATGCCTACGCCAACCTTAATGCTGTCCTTACTGGTCAGCGAGCTCAGCACGTCCTCTAGGTACTCCTCACTAGTTATAGCGACTAGGTTGTCACCGCCTAAGTACTGCACCACAGCCTTATCACTGAGCTCTGAAGCTATAGTGCTAACTAAGTTAAGCACAACTATGAATGACCGGTAAGCGCCTTGGTCGCGCGTCCTTAAGGTAAAGTAGTTTAGGTCTGCGTGAGCAACGACTAACTCGCTTTCATCTCTGCACACCTCTTCGTAGTAGTCTTCATTATACTGCAGCTCCTTACACCTTCTGAGAACTTCTACAGGATTGCCGCAACACAGAGTTACTCTAGTAGGTGTTGGTGAGTATGGCTTAAGGCACTGCTTTAGCTGGTACACGAAGTCCTTAATGTCGATGTCTGAGGGTAGGTAGAGGAGCTGTATGTCGTACCTGAGGGGGAGGGCCATGCCGTTGAAGTCCTTAACGAAGGACTGAACTACTTGGTAGAGCCTAGCCTGAACTAGCTGTATGTACCACTCCCTGTCAGGCCCTAAGGACTCAGTCCACTCCCTATACCCTACGAGCTCTAGCGTACCAGCGTAGACCATGAGGTTTCACTCAATCACTACTGTCTGTCCTTCATAAGCACTTTCCTCTAAGTTCTTAAGCCTCCTAACCATCTTAACAGCTGCTTCAACAGCCCTCCTTGCGTAGTCCTCGACCCTCTCTAGGGCCTGCATCCTGGATGCCCCGGGCCCAATTATGCCTAGGGTTACTGGCTTACCAAACTCCACACCTAAATCTAAGATCTTCCTAGCAGTTTGCTGAGCAACTAGCTCATCATGCTTTGTCTCACCCTGAATTACCGCACCCAGCGCTACGACACCGTCTACGTCGGGCAGCTTCAGGAGCTCCTTAACAGCTAGGGGTATCTCGAACGTCCCGGGAACCTTAACTACGTAAGCTACCTCAGCACCTAAGAACTTAGCGTGATTCAGAGCCTTCTGCAGCATCAGATAGGTTACATCGTAATTGAACTCCGCAACCACTATGCCTAACCTGACGGCTTCAGCCAATTACACCACCATTAAAGGCTTGTGCAGGGTATTTTATATACATCTCCTATGACTTAAACAATACTATTAAGTATTTCTCCTTCAGATCCTTGCAACAAATATTACCGCGTTAAGGCCTCCATGCATGACACTCAGCTTCTTTATTATTGTTGCTGATATATTGTTTAGTGCGTCCTCGAATGCTTTATGTGATGCTGTTATAGCTACTAGCGTCGCGCCGTGGTAGAGGTCACTCACTACTTTAAGGAAGTCTCTGTAGAAGCTAGGTATCTTCTTAATATTGTGCGACCTCATGCCGTAGGGTGGGTTAGTTATTATTACTGAAGCATCTACCCCCTCATACGTCTCAGCTCTTGCTGCGTCACCCCACAGCAGCCTGACTGTATCATCGACGAATCCTGACCTCAGATTCTTTTTAGCGCCCTCAAGCGACTTAGGGCTTATATCGATTCCCGTCACCTTGAATGAGTCGAAGAGCATACCCTCAAGTACTTTCTCAGCAACCTCAGCCTCTAGGTACTCGTCATATATGGGTAGCTTCCTGAAGGCGAAGTCACTGCGGAACATTATTAGGGGGTACCTCCGCAGCTTGTGAACTGCCTCAATAAGTATTGTCGCCCCACCACACATGGGGTCTAAGAGGGCGTCACTGCTGCTCAGTCCAGATAGTCTGACCATTGCGGCAGCGAGAGTGGTTTTTAGGGCTGCGGGGTGGTTAAAGACCCTGTAGTTGCGCCTGTGAAGCGAGTTGCCAGATGTGTTGATGCCCATAATCACTTCATCATCCCTAACTAGAACAAAGAACTCTACATCGGGATTGTCTAGGTTAACCTTGAGCCTATGCCCCCTCTCCTCCATGTAGGACTCAATAATTGCTGCTCCTACAACTCTCTTGACGTCTAAACTCGTGAAGTCGTGCTCACCGTGCCTCTCAGCTCTTACTGCAAAGCTCAAATCCTTATTAATGAACTCACTGTAGGTCAGTGACCTCGCTAACCCTCCTATGTCGGTTAAGTCCTTAAACCTCTCCTTAAGGAGTAATATGAAAACTCTGTTGACTGTCCTCAGCATGAAGTTGCTGAGGTACATTAGCCTCAAGTCACCTTCATAGAATACCTTACCTACATCAGGAGCAGCTGAGGACGCACCTAGCTCGCAGACTTCTTCAGCAGCCACCTCCTCGATCCCTAGCGGCGCTGAAGCAAAGTACTTCATAAGCTACTCCCGTGCAGCTTCCAGTAATAACTATCGTGCTTATATTCATAAATTCTTGCAACGCTAACTTATACGTACTAAGAAAAGTAGTAAAGCTAGAGAAAAATACTCTATGTTTTGCCTTCCTCACCTGAGATCCCGTTCTTCGGCTTATAGAGTGGGCAGAAGGCGCATATGTGCGGGACGCTCTTGACTGCAAGCCTCCAGTCACCATTCACCTTAACTAGTGCTGAGTCACCGAAGTGATCTTTAATTTCACTAGCTACCTCGCTGCTGAGCTTCCATGCAGTACATACGTTCTCGATCACCCAGCTACACGTCATGCCCTTCCACGTACCTACCAGCTTCGACACAAATGCTATTGGCGCTGTGTTTTTCAGGGCTACTCTCACACTATCTAGCTCCTTGCTCAGAGACGTGATCCTGCTTTCTAAGGAGTTCTTGAGATTCTCTAGCTCCTTAACTCTGAGCTCCGTGCTGTCCAGCTTGCTTAGCACATCCTTGAAGCTGTCCTTGACTTCCTTTATTCTCTCTTCTAGGGTGCTAACTTCGTCCCTACTAACCCATGGGAGATAGCTAAGTGCTGGCTCAATACCTACTCTGGGCTTCTCGCTGACCTTAACTACGTCAGGCATCATATCACCACCAGTGACTACCTCAGAATTACTGATTGATTTAAAACGTCAGGCTCTTCACCCATCACATACTTTATCTTCTACTTAGGATACTGTAGTATGGGAGCGGAATGAGCGGGGGTTCAGGTCCGGGAGATGAAGTAGTTATTGAGGAGCTAGCCAGGAGGTTATTTAAGGAGGTAGCCTCCCTGAAGAGGTACAAGGTAATAGGAGCTGACTCACCACACGGTATCTACCTGTATGACAAGCTGAATGACGAGTGGGTACTGACCTCAGTTGATGGAGAAGCATTTCTACCTAGAAGTGACGGGTACTATATAATATACTTCGACAACACCAAGTGTTCTGCATGCAGGAAGTACGATAAGTACTGGTTTCCATACGTGCGTAAGGCAGCTAAGGAGTTAAGTGACCATTACTTCGTCATAGTCCTCTGCGAGTGGTTTGCACGTAACTGCAGGTCTGAGTCAGCTAGCAAAACATTCACTACATTCGACGTCCACGCATCACCTACGACGTACCTGCTGCATGTTAAGGACGGTGAGGTAGCCTATAAGGAGAAGTACGAGGGCTACCTAACTGATACTGAACTCGAGAAGGTCGTCGGGGAATTCAAGGCGAGGGCGGAGAAGGCTGAAAGGGGTGAGAAGGTTGAGCTGCCAAAGAGGGAGGAGGTGGATGTTGTTGAGCTACTTAAGAAGCTTCTTGAGGCAATTAGTGCTGAAGCTGAGGCGAAGAAGTCTTCGAGGGAGTGACTGATGCCGGGCCTAGACCCGTATGAAATAAGGAAGGACTTCCCCATATTTAGTAGGAAGATACATGATAGGCCGCTCGTCTACCTCGATAATGCAGCAACTACACAGAAGCCTAAGCAGGTTATTGCTGCTATAGTTAAGTACTACTTCTGGCACAACGCAAACGTACACAGGGGGTTCCACACATTAAGCCAGGAAGCTAGTGAGGAGTATGAGAGAGCACACGAAGTAATAGCTCACTTCATAAATGCCTACTCGTGGGATGAGGTAGTATTCACCTATAACTCTACGGAGTCAGCCAACCTAATAGCCTTTACCTGGGGCATGGAGAATGTCGGCCCAGGTGATGAGATAGTCCTGACTGTTATGGAGCACCATAGCAATATGCTGCCGTGGAGGAAGTTAGCTAAGTATAAGGGAGCTAAGATAAAGTACGTAGACATAACCGATGACGGCCTCCTCAAGTACGAGGAGTTTGAGAAGCTAATCACAGAGCGCACTAAGGTCGTGGCAGTCACGATGATGAGCAACGTGCTGGGAACAATAAATGACGTTAAGCGCATAGCTAAGCTAGCTCATGAAGTAGGTGCTATAGTTGTTGCTGACGGTGCGCAAGCAGTACCGCACATGCCAGTGAATGTGAGAGAACTGGACATAGACTTCCTAATATTCAGCGGCCACAAGATGCTAGGTCCTACAGGAATAGGTGTCCTGTGGGGTAGGAGAGAAATACTAGAGGAGTTAGAGCCGTTTAAGTCCGGCGGAGACACAATAAAAGACGTGACACTAGATGATGTCGTCTGGCACGACCTTCCGTGGAGGTTCGAGGCCGGAACGCCGAATATAGCTGGCGGGATCGGTCTGGCCGCAGCTGCTGAGTACTTGATGAGGATAGGTATGGAGAATGTGAGGGAGCACGAGAAGAAGTTAACGCTCTACACATTCAAGAGGTTCGAAGAATTAGGTAGTGACGTTGAAATATATGGCCCCCGGAATGTCGAGGTCAGAGGTGGTGTTATATCGTTTAATGTGAAGGGTCTCCACCACCACACAGTAGGTAAGGCCCTCGACTTAATGGGTATAGCTGTTAGAACTGGAATGCACTGTGCCCACCCACTACACTACAGGCTGGGGCTCAAGGGAACGGTCAGAGCTAGCTACTACATATACAATACGGAGGAAGATGTCGATGCACTAGTTGACGCGCTGAAGCTCATCATCAAGTTAAGGAGTAGGTTAGCTGAGGAGCGTGTAGAGGACGTGTGCACTGGCGGCTAGCAAGCATTTTTAGACTAATATCAAAAATACTGTCTACCTCCGTTTCTGAATTTTAGATACCTTTTCTAGGAACTCCTTAAACACGTCTATGAAGTACTTCACCTGCACCTTGCTGTGAGCCATTGAGGGCAGTATGTGAGCTACGTCCTCACTCAGGTATATGATGTTCTTTAGCCTGAAGTACATGTGCATTACGTTATATACTTCGTGGCTCCACTTCATGTAGTGGGACATGTAGTGATTTAGAGGCTCCTCTTTAGTGAAGTGTATGCCTGTCATTGATCCTGCACCAGTTATGTAGCATTCTACATCACTACCTATGCACGCTTTCCGCAGCTCCATTCTTGCCTGCTCCCAAGTACTGTTGAATTCATCGTAGAGGCTCCTATGCCTTTCTAAGTACTTGATGTATGCTTGGCCAGCTGCTAACGTGACCGTATTTCCTGTGAATGTACCTCCGTGAAATGCCCTCT
>CAYQIX010000058.1:0-7888 GCA_964417765.1 uncultured Desulfurococcaceae archaeon | reverse complement strand
GATACCGCCGGAGTCCTCAGGTAAGGACCTCCTCGACGTTATGGAGTTCAGCAGTGGTGATGTGGTTGCTTTCGTAGGCTACATTGGGCCGCTGGTTAGGCGCGTTAAGGAGGTGGTGAAGGAGGTGTACGTACTTGAGAGGAATGTGCTTAGGAGGCAGGACGCTTTGCCAGATACAGCAGCTCCTAGAGTACTGCCTAAGGCTAATAAGGTAATTGTGACTGGGGCATCCATAGTTAATGACACCATAGACTACATCCTATCACTCTGCCGCAGAGCTGGTGAAGTAGCTATTGTTGGAGCTACAGCTAGCTTACACCCTGAACCACTCTTCAGCGCAGGCATCAAGTACGTAGCTGGATTCAGAGTGCGTAGGGAGTGCATAGGTGATGCTGCAAGATGCATTAGGTTGGCTGGGGGCACACGGGAGCTGTACAGGTATGGGAGCAAGTACGTTCTAGTAAGGAGCTAGGTCCTGACGCCTAGCTTTAGATTCTTCCTCAACTCGCTGATCAGCTCTTCAAGCTTAGGCAGCGCGTCAAGCACCTTCTCCTTGATCTCTTCCTCATTAACCCTAACTAACCTTCCCTCCCTAACCACGAACTCACCATCAACAATTACGTCACTCACGTTACTACCCTCAGCGAAGGTAACTATGGATTCTACTGGGTCGTAGGTGGGGAGCGCGTTAAAGCTCCTCAAGTCAATCACCGTTAAGTCAGCTGAGTACCCCTCCTTAATAGCTCCTACCTTCTCGCCGACCACCCTACCTCCCCAGCCAGTCAGAGCCTTCAGCAGTGTTCTCGAGTCCAAGCCCACCTTATCATAAGTTAGAGCGACTGAAGTCGACTTACTCACAGCCCTAGCCACCTTAACCTCGTGGAGTAAGTCAAGAGTTGAGAAGGCACCTCCATCACTGCCTAAGCAGAACATCAGCTTCCCACTATACCTAAGTCCCAGCCAGTGCGGGCCCATGAGCACTGAGTCCACAGTAGGGCACCAGCAGACGCAGATCCCCTTCTTCTTGAGTATCTCGACCTCGGGCTCAGAGAAGTACACTCCGTGAGCTATGACCGCTGGCTTAATGTCTGTTAGGCCGAACCTATCCATAACTTCAAGAGGTCTTAAGCCATACTTACTTAGAGTGTAGTCAACCTCACCCTGGTACTCACCTAAGTGGTATGTTAACCCTGCACCGTACTTCCTGCACAGCTCCCTGACACCCTCAAGCAGCTCCTCTGAAGCCATCATTACCTCCCTAATAGAGCACCAGACCCTAACCTTACCTCCCCCACCACTCTTCAGCAACTCCTCAGTCCTCCTGAGGACTTCTCTGTAGTCTATGTACTCGTCTTTGTAGATATCGTATGTTGCGTAAGTAACAACTCCCTTAATACCTACCTCATTAATAGCCTTAATCAGCTCTTCAGGATATGGAGCGCACGCCTCAATAAAGTACGTTGTCCCGTACTTAGCCATTGACGCAACACTAAATAGTGATGAAAGGTAAGCTAGCTCGCTCCCTAGCATGCGCTCAAACGGGATTAAGTACTCGGTCCATATAGGGGGTAACTGAAGCACGTAGTCACTGATTGATGACCTCAAGAACACCTGCTGCGTGTGGGTGTGCCCGTCCAAGAAGCCAGGAAGTACCACATGGGTGCTCCTTTCAACAACTTCCTCACCCCTAAATTTACTTAGGACCTCACCAGCTCTGCCAGCAGCTACTATAACACCATTACTGATAGCCACTGCAGCATCAGTAATTACTAGTGGGTCAGACATAGTGATTAAGTACTTAGATTTAATTACCAAGTCAACTACTTCAGTCAAGTAAAGCCCCAACTAAAGGTATGTGACTTAAGCAAAAAATAAATTAGTATTTAACGGAGCCTACTCTCCCTCAGCTAAGTGCTTAATCGCGTCAAGAGCTATCCTTATCTCCTTATCTATAGCCTCCTTAACTACCTGAGACACCTCCAACTTACCTGAAGCACCTACATCAGCTTTTCCAGTACCTTTAATTATGTTCCCGTCGACAGCCAGTATGGCGCCGCCGTAGAGCCCCTTAAGTGCTGTCAGCACCATCACTGTTGATGCCTCCATCTCGACAGCTACTGCATTCAGTGAGAACCAGTACTTGAGCTCCTCAATACTCACGTAGAACATGTCGTCTGACACAACAATGCCTGTGACTACCTTGACACCTAGCTTGTCTGCAGCCTTAACTAGGGCGTTGAAGATAGCTGGGTGAGCAACAGCAGGGTATTCAGACCTCACGTACCTCTTCGTGACTCCGTCAAGCCTCACGGCTCCATACGGGACTACTATCTCTCCAACAGCTATGCCCTTCTTCAGTGCGCCGCACGTACCTACTCTTATGAAGTACTTAGCCCCACACCTAGCTAGCTCCTCAACAGCTATAGCTGCTGACGGACCGCCGATACCTGTCGATGTAACTGATACCCTCACACCCTTATATGTCCCTGTGTAGACAATGAATTCCCTATTCTCCGACTTAAGCTCTGCTTCATCTAGGAATTCAGCTATTCTCCTAGCTCTGCCTGGATCCCCGGGAAGCAGCACATACTCGCCTACGTCACCCGGCCTTATGAGGAGGTGGGGGGCAACCCACGACATGCTCACTCCCTCCTGTACGGCCTAGCTATAGCTGCTGGCGGCCTCGCCCTCCTGAAGAACAGAGCGAACACTACGACCGTAGCTATGTAGGGTATCATCTGGAACAGCTGCGGCGGTACCTGCTTGCCATATAGCTGCGCTAGGGTGAGCTGCAGAGCGTCGAAGAATCCGAATAAGTACCCAGCAAACAGTGTCACCAGCGGCTGCCACCCACCAACTATTATTGCTGCTAGAGCTATGAACCCTCTCCCAGCACTCATGTAGCTCACGAACCTTCCTCCCCAGTCAACACCTAAGTACGCGCCAGCAAGCCCGGCCAGCGCACCGCCGACTATGGCAGCATACAGCCTCAGCCTAAATACATTGATGCCGAGTGCATCAGCTGCCTCAGGGTTCTCACCAACACTCCTTAACCTTAGCCCTACCCAAGTGTACTTGAGTATGAAGTATGTCAGCACTGCCAGCGCGAACGTCAGGAAGAGTATTGGGCTGAGGCTTACTGATACCTCACCTACCTGAATTACTGCGTGAGGTACTATAGGAACACCTACCGAGAATCCAGGCTGACCCCATATTATCGCATTACCTACAGCTGTGATTCCGTACCCGAAGAATATGACGCCCATACCGACGATTATCTGGTCAGCATAGAGGTAGATGCTCAGCCCTCCGTGCAGGGCGCCGAATAGCACGCCTATAGCTATACCCATCAGTATCCCTATGAAGGGATTGCCTGTAGCGTACGTAGCTACTACTGAGGTGAAGGCACCTATCACCATTATGCCTTCGATACCTATGTTCACTATGCCTGACTTCTCAGCTATTAACTCACCTATAGCTGTCAGTGCTATGGGTGTGCCCAGCCTTAAGGTTGAGTCTAGGAGAGCTATGATTAGGCTTGAGCTCACCTCACACCACCTCTCCAAATCCTAACGTACCTTACGAGAAGGGCGTACGCCTCAGGAGCTGCAGCAGCAATTAATATTATTCCCTGGATAGCTAGAACCATCTCATTGGAGACGCCGGCACCCAGCATCATACCTATCGAGCCCGTGCGGAGTGTTGCTAGGAGGAGTGAGGCAGGCATGACCATGTACGGGTTGTTCCTAGCTATTAGTGCTGCCGTGATTCCGTCCCAGCCATACCCAGGCGAGAACCTATAGACTATCGAGTTAAAGACACCTAATACCATGGAGGCACCAGCTAGCCCAGCCAGAAAGCCTGATATGAGGAATGCCTTAAGGTACGTTCTCTCAACGCTGATCTTAGCTACCCTAGCTGCCTGCGGATTGAGGCCTACAGCCCTAACCTCATACCCTATAGTAGTGTTGTAGAGGAGGTACCCAGTCACTATGGTGGCGGCTACAGCTACTACGAACCCCCAGCTAAGCGGTATGCCTGAGCTTATCTTAGGTATTGCTGCTGTAGGCAGTATCTTGTATGTCCTAGCTATTGATGCCCTAGGGTCTGCAAAGGCGTACTGGACTATGTAGTCAGTGAAGTATATCGCTACCCAGTTGAGCATTATAGCAGTTACTGTCTCGTTAACACCGAACTTAGCTCTTAGGTACCCAGGTCCTAGACCCCACAGAAGCCCTCCTAAGCCGCCAGCTAAGAAAGCGACAATTACGTGGAGTCCGGGAGGCAGTGGTAGTAGGTAGCCTGCTAGGAAGGCAGTTATTGAGCCTATGTAGAGTTGCCCCTCCATACCTATGAAGAAGAGCGATGACTTGAACATCAGTGCTGCCGCAGCTCCCGTGAACATTATGGGCATCATAGCTGTCAGGGTGTCTAGGACAGCGTAGTAGTCGCCGAAGGCGCTGCTCAGGAGGGACTCGTAGGCGAGTAGTGGGTTATAGCCCGTGAGCTGGAGTATTACAGCGCCCATCAGCAGCCCTATCAGTACTGCCGTGAGTGATGTGCCTATATCCTTCAGGTACTCTCTAATCATTCCTTCAGCGCACCTCCCATGAGCAGTCCTAGCCTCTCCTCCGTGAAGTTCTCAGCTAGGTCCTCACCAACTATCTTGCCCTCATATATCACGCCTATCCTGTCACTAACCTCCAGAGCTTCGTCGACGTCGGCCGTGACCAGCAGTATTGCCTTACCTCTGCTGCGGAGGTCAACCAGCAGCCTCCTGACGTAGTTTGTTGACGCTATGTCCAGCCCTCTAGTCGGGTTAGCCACGACCAGTAGGTCTGAGCCCTTACTCAGCTCCCTAGCAATAACGAGCTTCTGCTGGTTGCCGCCGCTCAGGTACTTAGCTGGTGCCCTAACACTGGGCGCTACTATCGAGTACTTTCTAACGAGCTCGCTAGCGTGAGCCAGCACCCTCCTAGTATTGATTGCTAGCTTACCGAACGTGAATAGCTTGTGTATGCCTAGGATGCTATTTTCGTAGACCCGCATTTCAAGAACTAACCCCTCCGTAGTCCTGTCAGGAGGTATGTAGGCCAGCAGCTTCCCAGCACCCTTAATTACTACCCTCCCCCTCTCGTAGGGCCTCAGACCGACTACAGCCTCAACGAGCTCCCTCTGCCCGTTGCCTTCTACGCCGACGATGCTGTATATCTCCCCCTTCCTAACCCTGAATGACGCGCCCTTAACTATGTACCTGCCGTCGTCACCTCTAACCCAGAGGTCCTCAACTACGAGCGCCTCCTCCCCTAGACTTACCTTAGGCTTCACAATAGGCTTCGTCTCAACCTTAACCATCATCCTAGCCAGCAGCTGCGGAGTAGCTTCAGAAGTCTTTACTACTCCTTCAACCAGACCCTTCCTAAGAACTACGATCCTGTCAGTTATCTCTAGCGCCTCCCTAATCTTGTGGGTTATGAATATTATCGTTACACCGCCCTCCTTCAGCTTTTTGAGGACTCTGAAGAAAGGCCTGACCTCCACAGGTGTTAGGGCTGATGTAGGCTCATCAAGTATCAGCAGCTTTACATTCCTGTACAGCACCTTGAGAATCTCAACCATCTGCTTAACACCGACAGGCAGTGAGGCCACTTTAGCGTGAAGATCAACCTTAAACCCGGTCACCCGCATTATCTCCCTCACCTTCTCCTCAGCCTGAGGCCAGTCAACCTTCAGCGCCTTAGCCCTAGGCTCGGAGCCGAGCACAATATTCTCTAGCACAGTGAATTGAGGTATCAGCGTGAAGTGCTGGTAAACCATGCCTATGCCGTAATTGAGTGCGTCCTTAGGGCTACGGAACCTGACTTCTCTCCCACCTATTCTGATGGTACCTCTAGTAGGCTTGAGCAGCCCTGAGAGGATCTTCATGAGTGTCGTCTTGCCAGCACCGTTCTCTCCAAGGAGGCCGAGTATCTCACCTTCATATACCTCTAGGTCGACCCCCCTCAGCGCGACCGTGCCGTCAGGGTAGACCTTGTGAATACCCACCATCTCTACTAGGGCTCTCCTCAAGCACACCACCTGAGGAATTAAGATGCGCACACCGACTGTCTGGAGGTTGGAGAGCTTCAACTAAAAATTGCCTTGGGGTTTGATGTGAGTTTATGCTTGGTGGTCCTTAGCCGTAGGTCTGCCTCAGCTTTGTTATGGTGTCGGCTGTGGGGATAGGTACCTGCACCTCGCCCTTAATTATCTTCTCCCTGAGCTGCATCACCTTGTCCCAAACCTCGCTAGGTATTGAGTTCCTCAGCTGCATTATCTCGTTGTACACCTTAGTTGCTTCGTCCTGGCTCATCAGGTTCAGCTCTACTGCTATGTCGATCATGCTCTTTATGTCCTCAGGCTTGCTTATGTCTACGCCGCCCTCCTTAATGCCTAATGCTACAGTGCCTCCCTTGAACTTACCTGTAGCTACGTCCTCTATCGCTTTGTAGACAGCTACCTCTACGTGCTTAACCATGCTAGCTACTATGTAGCCTGGGTGAACCCACTCCTGCGGTGCGTCAACGCCTATGGCGTATACCTCCTTGCCTGTCTTCTGAGCATACTCATAGACAGCATCTAGTACTCCGAGGCCTGTCTCACCTGCTGCATGGTATATTATGTCAGCTCCCTGCTGGAGCATTAGGGTAGCTGTCTCCTTACCCTTGTTGGGGTCTCCGAAGGTGCCTACGTACTCCCAGAGTATCTTTATCTTCTTGCCTGTCTCGTTCATGACGTAGTGGACGCCCCACTTGTAGCCTATCTCGAACTTCCACAGTGGCGGTATGTCCATGCCTAGCACTATACCTACTGTGTCTGTCTTCGTCAAGTACGCTGCTAGCGCACCGACGAGTGCTGATCCTTCATTCTCCTTGAACACTATGGACATCACGTTTGGCTTGCCCTCAACAACAGCGTCTAGTATGGCGAACTTCTGGTTCGGGTACTTGTCAGCTAGCTCAGCTACCTGCTCAGCCATCATGAAGTTAACTACTACGATTATATCGAAGCCCCTCTTCACGATGTCCTCGAGGAACTTGAGGTACTGTGCCTGAGGTACGTTCTCGTAGTAGAAGTACTCTACATCAGCACCTAACTTCTCCTTAGCCATCTGACCTCCTAGCCACGCCATGTCATTGAATCCTAGATCACCTCTCTTCCTGATGACTATAGCTACCCTAACGTGCTTGACCGGTGCTGTAGTGGTTGTTGGTGTAGTCGTTGTGGGAGTTGTCGTAGCTGGTGCTGTTGTGGTGGCTGTTGCTGTGACTGTCTGCGTAGTTGTCTTTGTCTCAGTAACCGTGAGTGTCTCGGTTACGGTTGTTGTAGTAGTTACTACACCACCCTTAGGTAGCGCAGCATACATGACCCCAGCAACTACTGCAGCAACTATTATCGCAGTGAGAACTACGGCTAAGGCTGTCGAGACACCTCTAGCTAAACTCATCTTAATACGTCACCTCACGTCTAACCTTACATGAGGTATTAAAGATTTGTTTACTATGATGTGTGGGTCAGCTACATAGGTGCTTCAGGAGCAGGTATTGACAAGTTAATACCTCTGTATTACCTTGCTTAACCAATAAAGTAATTAGCTCTAAGTAATGTGGTTTAATGGTGTTAAATTGAAGTCTGTGCTGGTTCCTGTAGTTTCTAAGCTCCACGACCCCAAAGCTGTTAGTGAGGTACTCTCTAAGTACCGCAGAGAGTTAGGCAGCGTGGTCTCCAGCGTAGCAGGTGAGGTTGATGACGTCCCTAAGGTTAGGGCGCTACCTGAAGATGTTGATGCCTACGTAGTTGCTGTGCTGACTGGAGGTACGGAGTACTTAATTACTGAGTTAGGGCGCAG
>CAYQIX010000057.1:0-7909 GCA_964417765.1 uncultured Desulfurococcaceae archaeon | reverse complement strand
ACTACTGCTATCGACCTAGGCCTAAATAATGCCTTTATAGACTCGCTCACAGCTCGCCCTTAAGTCTCTACGAAAACCAGATTTTAAGAATATTGTTCTGCTTCAATGTTAATAGTCTACGACCTTAGGTCTCAGGAGGCTTTACGCGAATAGAGTAAATTCTCTCCAGCATCTTAGATACTATTTGCCTCAACATATTAGTGGCTCTCACCTTACCGATCCTGTACTCCTCAAATATCTTGTCCCAGCTCCACCCCTGAAGAACCCTAGCTATAGTCACGATCCCCTCTTCTTCGCTTAGCTCACCGCCAAAGCCCATGAATATATACTTCTTTGAGAGCAGCGACACTGCATCACATACCGACTCAAAGGTCATGATTCCTGAAACATAGACCTTTAGTCTCTCTAACTGAATAGGTGTCAGGTCTATCTTAGCTGCATACTCCTCGTTTCGGAGCTGCCTCTTAATCATGGTATACGCTGTATCAGGCTCAAAATCATAGTAAACTGCATGAAGGCTCTCGATAAACTTGACAGAGAACTCACTGTTGCCTAGCTCGACCAGCTTTCTCCATTTCTTACTTAGTGGGTAGATCACTAGTGCTGTATACTCTCCGCTGACAGGGTTCCTATCAGGCGATATGTGAAGTACTCTGAACCCATTCTTTAACCAGAAGTTAATTAACTCCTTACTTACGCCGAAGCCCGCACCCACCCAGTCATAGCCGCGTTCTATCGCCTCCTCAATTACCTTCCTAAGCAGATAGGACCCTATGCCCTTGCCCTGCACATCTATGTGAACAGCTATCCTAACTATTCTCCAGCCAATACCTCTTCCGAATTCCTTGACCCTGAGGTGCTTGAGGAGCCTATCAGGTATTATGTTACCTGGTATTTTCCCTCCTACAAGAAGCTCATCAATTAAGTTGTCAGGTATTTTTCCTTCTTCTGCCAGCTGCACGGCCGCCACGATTTTACCTGACTTCTTAAGCTTTAGCGCTCTTATGCTGTGATGTGGAGCGTCAGCTATTCTCGCTAGGTCGTCAGGCTCGTTTCTGTAGTGTGCAAGTACATAAATTCCAAAAAGCGAGCGGAGTTCTTTCTCACCCTCCTTAGAGAACAGGTATTCTGGATCATATTTAATGTACTCAAAGCTTTCCTCTTCAATCTCCTTAAGGTCGTCCTCGTTGAGGGTATCAGGTTCTGCATCAAGTAGCAGCACATCGAACTGGAATTTCTCTATGGGGTCATCGATAGAGTACCTTATCGGCTCCTTCATTTCATACATTACTAGCTCTGTCTTTGGATCCTCCCTTAGCCTTTTGAGAAATCTTATAGAAAATCCCCTTCCTGCGCCCTCGTATCCGTGAATAGTTGTTGCGAATATGGTTCGCGCGTATCTAAGCCAGATCTTATGGAGCAGTGGAACAGGAATACCTGCTGCCTCATCAACCACAACAATATCTACATTCAGTCTTAGTACTGTGTAAGGCTGCCAATATTCAATACTAAACCTATCACCCTTAATCTCAATAATATTTTCTTCTCTCTTTATCACTTTATACTTCAGTCCTAGCACCTTGGCTGCTTTACAGGCTAGGTCCATTAGTGACTGTACAGACAGCGGGTCCTTAGCAGTTACTGCAATTCTAACTTTATTTTTCCGCTTAAGGAACTCCTTAATTAACCCAACCACACCTATACCTACAGCCGATGACTTACCCCTGCCTCTGTCTGCAGTTATAACGAGGGCTACGTGACGTCTCTTCTTCACCTTAGGTAGTAAGTGCTTCTCTACTAGCTTAATTACATTTACCTGATCCTGCGTAAGGGCTAGTTTGTACAGCTCCTTATCAAAGATAACCTCCTTAGGTATCTCTATAGACCTCGTGAACTCTTTAGCCTTTTCGAAGACCTTCTTAGACCAGCCAGACTTAATTAGCTTACCTCTGTCAGCATCGAAAATATATATTCCGGCATGTTCCATCAACTTCCTGATAAACCACTTAATGAAAACGTACCTTGGCTCTGGGTGATTCGGGACAGTTAAGTTCATTCTAAATATTGTCTTCGCATGCACCCACTCGCTGATTGGGGGCGCCATGTATATTATGAGGCCACCACCCTCAACAATGCCCATTAATCTACCAACATCATTAGGCTTAAGGTCATTTACTAAATCCATAATGAGGACTTGAAATGTCGTTCCTAAGTACCTACTACTGACTTCGTAGACGGCAACCGTCAAGTTGATATTATTGTTCTTTTTCAGCACCCTCTTAACTATCTCGGCTCTTAATCTAGCATCCGGGAACTCGTCATGATATACGTAAAGTACCTTTATCTCAGTATCTTTCTCTCTCTTAGTAACTCTTTTTACACGCTTATAGTACCTCAGTACAATCTCAGCAGTTATACCAGCTAACTTAATGTCATCCTTACCGGTCAGAACCACTAGTCTGCGCTGCCTATACCTTACTATATTTTTTATGTCGTCACCTAATTTCTTAATTAAATTACGGTAATCCTCAGTAACCATCTCCCGCAGTTTTTCTCGTACATAAGAAAACTTAGGTAACTTTGACATGAGTTTAACACCGTTATTAGTCTATTTATTCCGACCTTTACCGTATTTCACCTCAACATTATTAGTTTTGAGGTGGCTGTACAACACTATACTATGACTTAGTGTTTATTGTATTATAAAAGAGGACTTCACTATACTGTGCTCGATAGCTATATTATCATCTTCTTTAATTCTTCAAATGTCCTGCGATACCTTTCAGTAACCTCCCTGCTGAGCGATGGCTTAACCACCTTTAGTGCCTGCATAAAGTACTTCATTGATATAGGTCTAGCCTCAAACTTCTCCCTGAGTGCTAATACGACTGCCTCCCTCACTAGCGCCTCTAGATCCGCACCTGAGTATCCCTCGGTTAATTCAGCTAGCTTTTCCAGATCTACGTCATCAGCTAGCGGTACTTTACGTGTGTGCACCTTAAGTATCTCCAGGCGTGCTTTCCTATCGGGTGGAGGTACGTATATCACTCTATCGAACCTACCTGGCCTCAGCAGCGCAGGATCAAGAATGTCGGCACGGTTAGTTGCACCGATAACTACTACGTTTTTAAGTGTTTGTATGCCGTCCATCTCTGCTAGTAACTGATTAACTATTCTGTCAGTTACAGCCGTATCATGCCTCATTCCTCTAGCTGGTGCTATCGAGTCTATCTCATCGAAGAATACCACTGCAGGTGCTACCTGCCTAGCTCTTCTGAATATTTCTCTTATTGCTTTTTCTGATTCTCCTACCCATTTGCTTAGTATTTCTGGTCCTTTTACTGCTATGAAGTTTGCTCCTGACTCAGTAGCTACTGCCTTAGCAAGCAGAGTCTTACCACAACCAGGAGGACCATACAGAAGCACGCCCCTAGGTGGTCTGATCCCCATCTTCTCAAATATCTCCGGACTCTTCAGAGGCCACTCAATAGCTTCCCTCAACTGCTGCTTAACATCCTCTAAACCACCAATATCCTCCCACCTAACCTCAGGAACCTCAACAAGAACTTCTCTCATTAGTGTTGGGTGAACAATTTTCATAGCATCTATGAAGTCTTTCTTGGTTACCTTAAGCTTCTTGAGCATATCTGGCGGTATAGGTTTATTTAAGTCTACTTTTTCCGCTCTCAGGAACCTCCTCAAAGCTGCCATGGCCGCTTCCTTCACCAACGCTGCTAAGTCAGCACCCGTATATCCATGCGTTAATGCAGCT
Source organism: uncultured Desulfurococcaceae archaeon (assembly GCA_964417765.1). Classification (GTDB taxonomy): domain Archaea; phylum Thermoproteota; class Thermoprotei_A; order Sulfolobales; family NBVN01; genus B83-G16. Next base: position 4,137 of record CAYQIX010000057.1, on the reverse strand, counting down.
ATCTCCTCAAGATTGACGTCCTTATCTAACGGTACATTTCTTGTGTGTACCTCCAGTATTGCCTTTCTAGCCCTTTTATCCGGCGGTGGTATCTCTATCTCCCTATCGAATCTACCAGGTCTCCTAAGAGCCGGGTCAACAGCATCTATTCTGTTAGTCGCGCCAATGACAATTATTCTACCCCTCTCCTTGAGACCATCCATAAGGGTTAGCAGTTGGGCAACAACACGCTTTTCTACTTCACCAACTACTTCCTCTCTCTTAGGTGCAATAGCGTCTATCTCATCAATGAAAATTATAGCTGGAGCGTTCTTTTCAGCTTCTTCGAATATTTCCCTTAATCTAGCCTCTGACTCACCGTAGAACTTGCTCATTATCTCAGGACCGTTAATAGCTATGAAGTAAGCTCCAATTTCATTAGCTAATGCTTTTGCCAATAAAGTCTTACCGACACCTGGGGGTCCATGTAGTAGTATGCCCTTGGGTGGCTCTATTCCTAAATGCTTAAAGAGCTCTGGGTGCCTCATAGGCAGTTCTACTATCTCTCTTATCCTTTCCTTAACCTCTTCTAAGTCACCTATGTCCTCCCACGTAACTCGAGGAACGCCTCTAGCTAGTGCCTCTTCTCTTACAGGTTCGCTCCTAACTATTACTTCAGTTTCCTCATCAATGTATACAGCCTGCGTTGGCTGTGTAGAAACTACTACGAACCTGAGTGGCTCACCAAAGAGCGGGAAGAAAACAAATACTACCTCGCCTCTCTTGACTGGCTTGTAAAGTAGGTGCTCTTTAACATACTGAACAAAGGACTCATCAAACCTCAACGGTACTGTTGGTGCTAGAATTACCTTTGTTCCTTTCTCAACCTTAGCTTTCCTAACCCTAACATACTCGCCAACAGCTGCACCTATAGCCTCACGCGCATAACCATCAATACGTATCACATCCTTAGCTTCATCGTCCTTGTATGCAGGCCACACCTGAAGAATTACCGAACCCTTCGGACCTTCTACCTCAATAAAATCACCGTAACTTATTCCCAATTCATTCATATGTCTTCTACTTATTCGTGCTATCTTTTTCCCTACATCACGCTGACGCGCAGTTTCAACCCTAAGCTCTATGTATCCCTCACTCATGCTTAATAGCCCAAAACTACTACTCACTAATGAGGATATAAAGATATAGAGACTAAAATCATCTAAGACACATAGTTACAAATTCGAAACCTTATATTCTTTCAAGGACATCTAACCCTAAAGCCATCAGCCCGTTTCTCATAACTGTTCTAACAGCGTATGTTAACGCTAACTTTAGATTTCTTGCACCCTCACTGAATTCGTCAAGTATCCTCTCTTTATCATACCATGAATTAAATACGTCAGCAACTTTATTCAGGTATGAAGCTAGATCTTCAGGCCTCAGGTACCTTACTACGTACTTCATTACGTACGGGAACTTACCTACTAGCCAAATCAATTCTCTCTTCAGATTTTCTTCACATCCTTCGTAATCTATCTTACCCCACTCAACCATGTAGTTACACTTCATCAGTACGCTGTTTGCTCTCGCATAGGTGTACATTAGATAAGGCGCTGAATTAGCTCTTATGTCCATAGCCTTAGAAGCGTCGAACACTATGGGTTTTGAAGGAGATGCTGAAAGCATTATGTACTTAAATGCTGACCTCGCTATCTTAAGCAGAACATCATCTTTTGGTTCTACTCCTCTCTCAACCATCAACTTTCTCGCTATAGCCTTCAGATCATGTAATATTTCATCGATAGTTACGTACCTACCCCTCCTTCCGCTCATTGATGTGCCGGGGAGAGTTACCATTTCATAAGCGTAATGTATCAAATTCTCTGCTTCTTTTTTATAGCCTAGCACGTACAATGCTAACCTCAGCTGGGCCTGTGGAAGCGTCTGTTCAGCAGCTATGACATTAATCACACTATCAGCATTAAACTCCTTAAACTTCTTGATAGTATATGCTATATCTCTTGTAGTGTAAAGGGTTGTGCCGTCACTTCTCACAAGTACCAGCGGCGGTACCTCAGTAAACTTAGGTATCTTTAACTTAGTTCTCACTTCCTCATTCTTCAATAACTCACTAAAGTCGAGTGCTGGCACACCTTTCTTCATTGTTAAGTACGGCGACTTAAGAGCCCTATCTAGTATCTTAGAGACTAGATTTTCTCGAATAAGATCACTTTCCCAGTCCCATTTATCCATCACTATTCCTAGGTGATCTAATGTTGCTTTTATGCCTGCTATGACCTTCTCTACTGCCTCTCTAACTAGTTCCGAAACTTCTGGGTCGCCATTTTCGTACTTGCGCATTATGTCATAGACTTCTGTGAGAGGGTCTGGGCGATCCTTTATCTTATCTATTAATTTGTCAATATACTCAGGCAATTTATTTCGAATGTTTTCTAGGTCTGCAAGCAACTTACTCAGCTTGCTACTTAACTCACTGTATTTTTCTATGTCGCCGTTTTTCTTTGCTTTCTCTACTTCTTTCTTTAGCGTGACTATATCTACTAATGTTGCTGTAGCAGCATAAATTAAACCCATGAAGTGATCTATCTTCATATTGCTTGGTGGTATAGGTCTATTCAGCAGCATGTAACCATACGCTAAGTAAGCAACCTGCAACCCGAGATCGTTTATATAGTATCTCCTTTCTACTTGGTTTCCATTTAATTCAAGCACTCGAGCTACGAATTCACCTAAGGCTGCATTCCTCCCCGACCCTATATGTAGTGGATGTACTGGGTTAGCCGACACGTACTCAACCACTACATGCTTGCATTCATACTTGTTGAATCCGTAAGTCTCGCCTTCCTGCCTAAGTGCGCTTATTACATCTCGACCATACATTTTCATATCAATAAAGATGTTGACGTACGGCCCAACTTCCTTAATCTCTCTTACGTACCTACTCATTTCAGCTCCATACTTAATGCAGGCAGTCAATTCCTTGAAGTCTACCTTACATTTCTTAAGCAACCTAGGAACAGGAATAGCTATGTCTCCAAATTCCCTCCTGGGAGGCTCCTCAATTACCTCTATTACATTCTGGGCTGTTAACATGCACTTGCACGACTTACTGATACTTTCAATGACATGCGCTGCTACATCCTCGATAAGCTTACCGTACGGATCAGCCATTGAGACTACCTCATAATAGGAGAGATAACCCGTTATTAAAAATTAATTAATGTTAGTGTTTAGTGCTCAACCAGATTCCAAATATTTACTATTTCCTCAATTACTGTCGAAAATTTTGTATTTTTACATTAAAACACCATCGGAAGATCTCTAAAGTCCATAGGTAAAGGAGTTCCTTCGCTCTTTAACTTATCGTACGTCTTCTCTAAGAATTCTACAAATACAGGACAGCCTTCGAATCTCCCATCTCTATCGCACTTGGATCTCTTATACATGTATAACTGCTTTATAAAGCAGTTGGTTGTCTTCTTATCATAATATGGACAAATCTTGTGGTATAGCTTAGCTGACTTTATCATCCTCTCTACCCATCTTCGCTTAGGGTCTTTCTTCTCTTGCTTGGGTAATGTAGCTGTTAAGACACTATTTAATTCATCTTCGCTTATCTTTGCACCCATTCTCTCACCTCCAACACATAAACTTCGAGTAAGTTCGACTATATTCCACTACACTATTAGGTAATTACAATACTGAATATTAATATTTTCCCAAATCGACTTAGAAAAATCTCTGTGATACCTCAGAATTAATGCGTATTTGGGAACGCTACTCTAAGCCAACTATAGAGAATCTGCCATCGTGCGATACTATAGCTCTTCCATCATTGACTAGCCTAGTGAGAGCTCTTCTTATCTTATCTTCACTAGCTAAGCCCGATAGAATAGAGTGCAGTTCCTTAACAGTCATCGGCTTATCTCTTAGTAAATCTGTTATAATTTTAATTAGCTGATCTTCCGTAGGTGCCCTAACTACTACAACTTCAGAGTCTTCATAAACGACTTTTAATCCTAGCTTCTTCATCGGATCATTTCTGTCGTTCCCTAACTCCTCCATTTAGATACCCCGTTGGTTTTAGTATTTACAGCTTATAAGCTTATAAATACCCACTATCTTAGTGGTGGC
>CAYQIX010000056.1:0-8127 GCA_964417765.1 uncultured Desulfurococcaceae archaeon | reverse complement strand
AGGCTAAGTCCTTCGGCCTGAACAGAGCAATATTCTACGCATGGGCAAAGCACTATGGCAGAGTAATTAAGCCATGGAGAGCTTCATCAGGTACTCAAGCAGAAGGAAAAGGGAAGGGCAGTGTTAAGCTTGTTAAGGTCCTCGGTGAGGACGTACCTACCTCAGGGCGGGGATGGTTCGTAATAGGCGATCAGGAGCAGCTGCCTCAGGACTTCGATGCGCAGGTAGCAAACAAAATCAATGCAGCACTACCATTTGATGTTGTCTGGGAAGTAGCCCTACAGTACGTTAGGAAGTTCCCTGAAAGCGTGCTAAGGAACCAGCAGAGGTTCTTTAAGTATGTCTATGAGCCGGTTAGAGACGGCTTCATAGAGAAGGTGGTCCTGGCCAAGGACCTTGACTCACTAGTAGCGAGGTCGCTAGGCTACCTAATGCAGCATCGTAGGGAGAAGCCGAGGTCTAAGTCTAGCTGGGACGTGAAGCCGCTCACGAAGCCGCTGACGGCATTCATGAAGAAGGAGGAAAAGAGAGGTGAGGAAAATAGAAAATAGTTTCGAGATAGTTTACGTAATTTACTGGCAGCACGAACCTCCCTGCTCCTTACTCTCCTCACTTCCTTCTTCCTTACCTTCTCTCTTCTTCTCCTGCTCCTCAAGCTTCTTCAGTTCTTCCTCAAGCTCCTTCTCTATTTCCTCAATAGGTTTTGGTGGCGGAGTGGTTGCTAGGGTGTACCCTACCCAGCCTATGATGCCGAATATAGCAGCTATGGCTGCAGCACCAGTTATCTTGAGCACGAAGATATCTACACCTTCTGCAGGAGGGAAGAAGACAAGCCATATGTAGATAGCGATTACGACTACTGAGAGGGCGAGTAAGCCTGCGCCAACGGCTTGATCCTTGCCCATAGCGTTGACCCTAAAACCTTAGTGCGGACTATATTAAAAAATTAATCTGAAATAAGATGGCTACTTTGCTTAAAAAGTACATATTCACTATTACCGTAGCTTAATAGCTATATTATATTAACCCTAACACGAGCTATATTGAGGGATTGATTTGGGTAGAGAGGACCTTGACGTATTCTTCTACCCTAAGTCGGTAGCAGTGATCGGTGCTTCTAGAACCCCCGGTAAGGTCGGCTATGAACTACTTAAGAACTTAAAGGAGAAGTATAGAGGCAAGATATATCCAATTAACCCTAAGGCTGACGAGATTCTAGGCCTCAAAGCCTACCCGAGTATTAAGGACGTGCCCGACGAAGTAGACATGGCCGTCATTTCAGTACCTGCTGCAATGGTTCCTAAGGTAGCTGAGGAGTGCGGTGAGAAGGGTGTTAAGGGTCTTGTAGTCATTTCAGGTGGGTTTAGGGAGGTAGGGCATGAAGGAGCTAAGCTTGAGGAGGAGCTAGTTAGGGTGGTTAGGAAGTACGGTATGAGGTTAATAGGGCCTAACTGCGTAGGTGTCTACGTACCTAAGACAGGGGTTAATACGGTGTTCCTCACTAAGGAGAGGCAGGGCTACCCTGAGCACGGCTTCATAGCCTTCATATCTCAGTCAGGCGCGTTTGGTGCAGCAGTACTTGACTGGGCAGCTATGAGGGGCATAGGGATAAGCAAGTTCGTTAGCTACGGAAATAAAGCGGACGTAGACGAGGACGATGTCCTAGAGTACCTCAGGGACGATGAAGACACTAGAGTAATAACTATGTACGTAGAAGGTGTCTCAGATGGGAGAGCGTTCTTTAAGGCGTTGAGGGAGACAACGTCAGTAAAGCCTGTTGTAGTCCTTAAGTCAGGTAGGACTGAGGCAGGCGCTAGGGCGGCATCATCGCATACGGGCGCCTTAGCAGGGCAGGACTTCATCTACAGCGCAGTATTTAAGCAGTCCGGAGCTATCAGAACGTACGGCATGGAGGAGCTATTCGACGTAGGCATGGCTATGGGCATGCAGCCTCCAGCAAATGGAGACAGAATAGCGGTGCTCACGGTAGGCGGCGGCTCAGGAGTAATGGCTACTGACGCACTCTGCGACCTAGGTCTTAAAGTGCCCAGACTGAGTGACTCAACGATTGAGAAGTTAAGGAAGGTGCTGCTGCCGATAGCGTCACCGTACAATCCAGTAGATGTTACTGGATCTGCTAGAGACGAGCACCTAGTGGAGGCTGTTGAGATACTCATGAGGTCAGGTGAGGTGGACGCCATAATGTGGCTACCGTACTACATGGTCCCAGGGATTAGTGAGGAGCTTAATAAGAAGTTCGTTGAGAGGGTTAAGAAAGTCAATAAGGAGCTGAGCACTCCAATACCTGTGGTTGGTGTAGCTACGGGAGGCACGTACACAGCTAAGTTCTCGAGGGAGGCAGAGGAGCTAGGTATACCGATGTACTTATCGCCTGAGAGGGCGGCTAAGGCGATTAAGGCGCTAGTAGATTACGGCAGGTGGCTAAAGTACGTAGGGACCTTCGAGGAGTACATAGAGAAGTTTAGGAAGCTAGTAGGGTACTAAGAAGTGTTCTTTTAACCACACGCTGCTTGAGGTGCCCAATCTTCTCGGAAAACGCCTCTGACGCCATACACTACCACCCTACTCCCTGCCCTCAACTCATTTACGCCTGGAGGCACCTCAATAAAGCCGCTAGACTTCACTAGCGGCGACAGCATGAAGCTCACGGTCTTAATTACCTCTGCAGCAGGTAATTCACCACCGCTAGTTAGGTTAACGAACTTAACCTTAAGGAATGACCTGTACTTCCTGCCGAAAGCACCTAAGTCAACTTCCTCAGTAATTACGGCTGTGCAGAGAGGCTTGTGGGCGGTAGTGTCTGAGGCGCCGCTAAGCCTCCTAATTGCTGGCAGGAGCACATAGACTAGTGCCGTAAATGCTGACTCAATAAAGCCCGGTATGAGAATTACTGGCTTGCCGCTAACGATCGCTAAGCTAGTCACCCTCCCAGGAACTGCCTTAATGCCTCTAAAGTACGGGCCGTCAATACCTAAGGACTTGACAGCCTTCCACGAGTAGTCCCTCTGACCAATAGATGCCCCGCCAATCGTAGCTACTAGGTCGTACCTGGCTAGTCCCTCCTTCAGCACCTCAGCTATCCTACCTGGGTCGTCAGGAAGGACTTCATGTATGTAGCACTCAGCTCCGTAAGCACTCGCAACACCCTTAACAAATATGCTTGATGACTCCCTAGCTAGTCCCTCAACGAACTCGCTGCCAGTAGGTACTATAAGTACCTTAGGCCTTCTAAAGACCTCAACCCTCTCGTAACCCAACTCAATGAGCAGCTTTACGTCCTGTGGCCTGAGCTCCTGACCAGCTCTAAGCACTACCTCACCAGCCCTGAAGTCAACACCTTGAGGAATTATCTCGGAGCCCTTCTGCGGCCTATAAAAAATAGTTACGTAGTCACCTTCAATTCTTGTTGCCTCTATAGGAACTACTGCGTTAGCTCCGTCAGGCACGGGCTCGCCAGTCCTTACGAAGACTGCTGTCCCCTCCCTAACAGCACCCTCGGCAATCCTTAGCTTAGCTGGCACATCACGTACGTCCTCAACCCTAATAGCGAAGCCATCAACATGCGATATGTCATGACTCGGGACGTCCTCCTTAATAGTGATGCTCTCAGCAAGTATTCTGCCTAGGCACTCCCGAACATCAACTACTTCAGTATCTACTGAGTGGATGTGGGTTGAGACTATGTTCTGCACCCTCTGTAAGTCTACGTACTTGAACAGCTCGTAATCATACACCTTAACCACCTTCTACATACTATCATGAGCTGAGCAAATAACCTTATTAAACACCAGCATTAAACAGGTGCTTCAAGGGGCTAGTGCTTCCTAGGTATCACATCGAATGTGCCGTCCTTAAATATCAGTACCTTAATAGGTCTCTCGACCTTAGTGCCTCTGATGCACTCACCTGCACAAAACCTTATCTCGTCGTAAAGCCTAGTGAAGTTAGCTCTGAGCTTGACGCCCAGCTCGTCAGCCTTACTGATGACTATCTTCGGTACCTCAACTAAGTGCGTTCCAGGCTTGATAATTACTTCGCCAGCAGCAAGGAGCTCTTTATACGCATTTAAGGTCTCTTCAGCTAACTTTATGTTGTCCCTAGCTCTCCTCTCAATAATTGATATGTTCTCCCTTGTAGTATTGAGCATTTTAGCAATCTCTTCCTGAGTGTATCCTTGAAGCCTCAGCTTAAGTACTAGGTACTGCCTCTCAGTTAATAATCCATACTTTCGTCTACCCATAACTCATCACTGACACTAAAGTATTCAGCACTATGTTATCTTAATTCGAGCTTAAGTGTGTTACCTCTCCTGATGTAAATGAATAAACTTACGCTTAACTTTATAATGTAACTTAATCTATTTACTGGGGACGATCTTGAGGGCGCTCACGATCGTTGCTGCTGTAGTGGTAGTAGCTCTTGCATCAGCTATCACATCATACTATATCTTACAGTGCGTCTCAAATACTAGTGCAACTACGTATACATATAATATTGGTTTGGGTGTTGAGTTCAATACTCACGCAACACCTGTTTGGGTAGCTCTACATGACGGACTATTCTGTAAGTACGGAGTAAATGTTACTAAGGTCTTCAAGTTTAGAACCGGCTTAGAGCTTGCTGCAGCATTAGCTAGAGGTGATGTAGAAGTCGGGTGGGCTTGCTTAGGGCCAGCACTAGTCATCATCGACAAGGGCATACCTATCAAGATAGTTGCTAAAGTCCACAATCACGGGTACGCACTAGTAGTTAACTCAAGCAAAATCAAGAGCATCAAGGACCTTAACAGGAGCGTAGTTTACTCGCCTGGGAAGGGGAGCCCCTGCTACCTACTCCTCCTTAAGATCGAGGATAAGTATCACATTAAGTTTAAAGCCATTAAGTTCATGCCTCCAGCAACACTCCTGTCAGCGTTGCTCAGTGGCGAGATAGGTGCTGCAGCACTACCTGAGCACTACGCAAGCGTAGCTGGGTCTAAGGGGCTTAAGGTCCTCGCCAGGAGCCAGGAAGTGTGGCCTAACTTGCCCGGAAGCTTCTTAGTAGTTAATGAGGAGCTACTTAAGAAGAACCCGGACTTAGTAAGGAAGTTAATTGAAGTAACCTACGAGGGGATAAGGAAGATTAAGAAAGACCCGGACTATGTGGCGAAGATCGGCTCAGACGTGCTTGGGGTCAGTAAGGACGTAGCTAAACACTCAATAAGCGTGCTTGACTGGAACACGACCATAGATATCAAGGAGATTCAGAAGTACATAGACTTCATGTACGCGCACGGAGTACTCCACAAGAGACTTAACGCTACAGACATAGTGGTTAATCTGGGGTCGCAGTAGTACTGAGGGGTTTTAAATGAGGAAGCTGCAGGCGGTAATATCAATAATAGTTTTTCTCGCTTTATGGGAGGTGATTGCTGACTTAGGTCCCCTACCGCGCGCTCTAGTACCTTCATTTACTGATGTAGTTAAGGTGTTTCTAACCCCAGCTAACGCCTACTTAATAGTCGCTAACTACGGCTTAACTGCCCTGAGAGCTCTCCTGGGCTTCGCCCTAGGCCTAGCTGGCGGTATCGGGCTTGGGGTGCTCTTCTCGATTAAGTCAATGCACAACTATATCCAGCCAGTAGCTACACTATTCTTCGCTGTACCCTCAGTTGCCTGGGTGCCCTTACTGATTGTGTGGGTAGGTATTAAGGAGTTTGAGCTGCCCGTAGCTGCATCGTTCCTCTGCTCATTCCCTCCAGTTCTCTATGGGATGATCAACGCGATGAGGACCGTCGACAGGGAGCAGGTGGACGTGGCTATGGTGCTTGGGGCTAAGCCGCAGACTATCCTAGCTAAGATAGTGCTCCCTCAGGCACTCCTTAAGGTCGTCCCGCTAATCAAGACTGAGGCAGTTATGGCGTGGAAGACCGTGTTTGTTACTGAGATGGTAGCCCTATCTTCAGGGCTAGGGTACTTAGCCATGGTCTACGCAACGACAATAGAGATGAGTAGCTTGATAGCCGTCGTCCTAGTACTCGCGCTAACTACTCTAGCTATAGTCCAGGTATTCGACATCATCGAAAAGGAGCTAAGTAGCAGGTGGCTAGGTGAGTCAGGATGGTCGAGGTCACTCTTAAGTCTGTGAGGAACTTCATACTGGACTCTGTAAGTATTTCATTCCCTTCAGGGAGGCTATCGAGTATTGTAGGTCCTAATGGGGCAGGCAAGACGACGCTGCTTAAGGTTGTAGCGGGGCTAATCAGCTATGAGGGGAGCGTCTACTTCGACGGCAAATGCGTTGATGAGCTGCCACCCTACGAGAGAGGGGTATCCTACGTACCGCAGAATAACGCCCTATTTACAAACATGACTGTGTGGGACAACATAGCGTTCGGGCTCAGGGTCAGGGGCTTTGATGAAGGCTACGTTAGGGAGAGGGTTGAGGAGTTAATTAGTATGTTTAGGCTTGAGTCAGTGGCTAGGAGGTACCCCGCAACATTAAGTGGTGGTGAGGCTAGGAAGGTAGCCCTAGCTAGGGCGCTTGCTGTAGACCCTAAGGTCCTCCTGCTCGATGAGCCATTCACTAGCCTCGACGTCGAGACTCAGGCAGCGGTAGAGCAGGAGGTAATGATGACCGTCAAGAAGCTGGGCAGGACTATATTGATGGTTACCCACACCATAGAGAGAGCTATAGCTAATGCCGAGAAGCTCTACATACTGTGGGGTGGGAAGCTGCTCTTCTCAGGTAAGCCGAGCGATCTGAGCACTGAGTCACTGCCTGAGGACGTCAGGTACTGGCTAGGTAGCATCATAGAGGTCGATGAAGTCTATCACGAGAGGGGACTCTGCTACGCCGAGGTCAACGGCTTCAGAATACCGGTAATGTGCAGTAGGGAGCTAAGCAAGAGCAGGAAAGTCTTCATACCAACAACTAGTGTCAAGATCTGCAAGAGGGGTAAGCTGAGGGGTAGGGTAGTTAGTGTGAGGCACTCAAGCACGTACTTTAGAGCCTGCGTGAGCTTAGGGGACGCAGTGGTATATGTAATAACCCCCATACAGCTCAAGCCAGGCGAGGAAGTTAACTTAAGAATCGATAAGGCAGTTGCTATAGGTGACCACAGTGAGCAGTGAGTACGACGAGATAATTAGGAGATACTTTAAGGACATAGTCAGCAGGTCGGGCTTGAGCAGTGAGTACGTCACAGCTACATCAAGTGATGCAGCCGCCACCTCAGGAGGCATAGACTTCAAAGTAGTACCCCCCGAGTGGTTTAAGCTACCCAGTAGCGAGTACGCTATAGCAAGAGGTAAGGAGGTGATTATGGAGTGCACTTTCAGAGGTGCTAGAGCCCACGTCTTTACTTCATCACCTTTTAGGGGGTCCCTGAAGCTCTCTGAGGTACTTAAGTTAAGGCTTGAGTCGATAGCTGAGAGGGCGGTATTCTATGGTAGCTTAAACGCCGTAATGAGGTACTTAGGGCTCATTGACAAAACCATCCACTGCAGGAGGAACGAGCCCATTAAGTGCGCTGAGGAGCTGGTTAAGGTGGTTCTCAGTGAGTACGGGAATGTCCCTACGCTACTCATAGGGTACCAGCCAGCTATGGCTAAGGCGCTGGCAGGCGAGCTCAGGAAGCTGTACGTAACTGACATGAACCTAGAGAATATAGGTAAGGAAGTACGTGGGGTAAAGGTGCTTGATCACACTAGAAATCTAGAATTAATGGAGGAGGTGGAGCTAGTGCTAGCTACTGGCAGCTCAGTCATTAACTCCACCTTGTGGGCCATCTATGACAGGGCTAGGGAGCTGGGCAGGGAGCTCGTAGTTTATGGAGTGAGTGCTGCTGGAGCAGCTAAGGTGCTTGGGATTAAGAGATACTGTATGTACGGAAATTGAGCTGGTACGGGCCTCCGAGCTAATTATATTAGGTTATGTAGAGTAAGGTCTTAGGGGTCTGAATGAGCGGGAAGTCCGGGGAAGGTGGGGTTAAGGAGAAGGACTTAGTGAGTAAGTTGGAGGAGTTAATGAGTAGTATGAAGGACTGGGAGAGGAAGCCTGTTGTACAGGTCGGTAGAGCTATCATAGAGCTTGTTAAGCTCCCTAAGAGGGAGACAGCTAAGCGCT
>CAYQIX010000055.1:0-8355 GCA_964417765.1 uncultured Desulfurococcaceae archaeon | reverse complement strand
AGTACTATAGAGCGTACCTCAGAATTAAATATATTGCCGACACCCCTACAGTAATTAGCATTGTACTCATCCCGTACTTGAGGAAGTACCTGAACGATATGTGGTGTCCGTACTTCTCAGCTATCCCAGCAACGACGACGTTCGCGCTAGCACCTATTAAGGTCCCGTTCCCGCCTAGGCACCCACCTAGGCTTAGCGCCCAGTACAGAGGTGTTGAGCTAATTCCTATAGTTGAGGCTACAACAGGAATTATGGGGACCATTGCCATAACGAACGGTATGTTATCTATGAATGCGGACATTATGGCTGATATCCAGAGAATGAGCATTAAAGTAGCTACACTCGTGCCTGCCATACCTGAGATTGCGTGTGCTATGAAGTCTATGGTCCCTAGTCTCTGCACGCCTCTCACAATCATGAACATAGATATGAAGAAGACCAGAGTGGTCCAGTCGACAAAGTGTAGGAGGTCCTCAATCTTAATGTACTTGCGGGCAAGGGTGACTGCTAGCCCAGCACCTATGATGGCTGGTATTGCTGGCGGGTACTCCAGAATGTCCTCTAAAAAGAATAGTGTGATAACGAGTAGCAGAATAGCTGACATCTTCCTCAGGAAGGGCTTATTGACTGGTTGGTAGTGCTCGAAGCTAAGCTCCACACCTGCAGCAAATTCATTATAAGTTACTAACCACTTCTTATTCATGACCTTAAACACTAGAATAAATACGAAGAAGCAAACAACAACTATTGGCGTTAAGTTCCTGATAAAGGACATGAACCCGAGCTTAGCTACAGAACCTATGATTATGTTTGGCGGATCCCCTATCAGTGTAGCTGTGCCACCAATGTTTGAAGCAAAGACTATAGCAAGTAGCGCGGGCCTCGGGTCGAGCCTCAACTCATTAAAAATAGATAGTACCATCGGCGTCACGAGGAGGACCGTCGTTACATTATCTATGAATGCTGATACAGCAGCTGTGAATCCACTCAGTATCAGTATCAGCATTATCGAATTGTGGTAGAAGCGCAAGAGGATCTTAGAGGCTACATAGCTGAAGAAGCCTGTCTTGCTGAGTACTCCAACAATTATCATCATACACATTAGCAGAAGAATCGTATCGATATCTATACCCTCGAGAAGATCCCTGAAATCAGTGAACCTCAGTAATACGTTGAGAACCATGACGACAGCAAGCGTGAGAAGAGCGGCTGACGTCCTATGCATTACCTCAAGCGTCAGCAGCACGTACAGGAACGCTAGTATACCGAAGCCTAGTGCTACATGCGCTATATCCGTCTCCGCACCCCCTCCACTAGGTTAGAATAATTTAAGGTGAGGAAATAAAAGAGTTAAATTACGATTTAGTATATGCCTCCCGGCGCGGAGGGTATCACCTTAATTTCTGGCGCAGCAGCTACATGACTCCTACTTAGCTAGGAGATCGCCTAATACTAGGGCGTACACCTTTGCTACATTAATCACTTCATCAATGTCCACGAACTCGTTAGCCATGTGCGCATTACTCACAGGACCTGGACCGTAAGTAATTACGTCTATTCCCTTACTGCTGTAGAAGTGTGAGTCAAGTCCTCCAACACATACATTAACTTTCGGCTCCCTTCCAGTTACTTCTCTAGCTGCCTCTGCCGTAGTCTTCACTAGCTTGCTGTCAGGGCTGGTGACTGATGGTGGGAGCTTGCCTGTGATCTTGAGGTTGAGCTTAACTTCCGGGAACTCCTTCTGGAGCTTGCTCAAGAACTCCCTAAGCTCCTTTTCTGCTTCATTGATGTCCTCCTCAACTATTAGTCTGCGGTCGATTGAGAACGAGTAGTAGCCTGGAACTACATTTACTTTAGCACCGCCTTTAACCTCGCCGCCTAAGGTTACTGTAGGCTTAGCACCTCTAGGATCTTCATACACGTACCTACTCGTCCTCCCCTCAAGCAGCTTCTTGTACTCACTCATGAATCTCTCAGCGACCTTAACCATGTACTCAAAGGCGTTCACGCCCAGCCATGGCGATGACCCGTGCGCCTGCTTACCGTGCACCTCTACATGAGCCCATATAGCGCCCTTATGACCTATCCACACGTTATCTGTACCGCTGGGCTCACATATTATGACGTACGTGGGCTTAGCTAGCTCCCTCTCTACTAGATACCCAGTCCCAGTCACGCCACCTATCTCTTCATCAGGTACGAGAGCTATTTCTATTGTTCCCTTAAACTCCTTAACAACTTCAGTAAATCCCTTAGTAGCTAGTATTGATGCGGCTATCCCACCCTTCATATCAACTGAACCGCGACCATACAACTTACTTCCTTCAAGATACGGCTTAAAGGGATCCCTGTCCCACCCACTACCTGGCGGCACTACATCATAGTGGCCATTGAAGTGAATTATAGGCTCTCCCTCACCCACCCTAGCAACGAGGATGTACCTAGGGTAGTCAGCGTAGTCTGGGTAGTTCTTAGCTACCACATCCTTAGGCACCTCATACACCCTAACATTCATACCTAGCTCCTCCAGCAGATTCCCAGCGTAATCAACAAACTCTTTGAAGTTCTTACCTGGAGGATTAACCGTAGGTATTGACACCATCTTTGAGAGAACGTCAATAACCCAGCTACGGTGCTTCTCTATTGAATCTAGAACCCTAGAGCTTGAGGACATTTTTTGACCCGATTTATATAGGGGGGAAGGAAAATCAATCTTACTTGTCTAGTAAGTTACCTAATTATCTCGACCTACTTCTTAGGGAGCATAGTCTTAAGGTACCTATATACGCCCAACCACTCATACCCTCTCGCAGTTATCTTGTAGTACCTCCTGCCCTCAACTACTAATTCCGCAATTAATCCGTACTTAACAAGCCACTCAACGAGCTCCTTACCTCTATCGACAGATATGTTAGCCACTGCGCAAAGCTCCGTAATACCCTTCTCGCCAGTTACTAGCGCCTCCAGTAAGGACTCAACGATATCGTGCCAACACCGATACTTCATACAACTCACAATTTGTGAGTTTCAGTTATAAACGATATCACTACCCTCACTAATGGGTAGGTAAGATGCAGGAAATAGAGGAGATGTCTGTTGGCGGGTCTGTGAGGCTTAAGGGCCCCTTGAAGTTCGGGAAGTTAAGTGTTAGTGGATCACTTAAGCTGGAAGGAGACGCCAGAGGAGATGAGCTACATGTTAGCGGCTCTGGAAGCGTCAGTGGCAGCCTGAAGATTAGTGAGCTGAGGGTGTCAGGCAGCATGAGTATTAAGGGAGATTTAGAAGGAGGAGATGTTAGTGTATCAGGCAGCATGGCAGTAGGCGGTGAGTTGAAGGGAGACGAGGTAGAGGTCTCAGGTAGCTTAAAGGCTGAGAGGGTTATAGCTGATGAGGTGACCGTCAGCGGGTCCCTTAGAGCTGAAGAGGTAGTGGCTAATGAAGTGACTATAGAGAAGAAGTCTAAGGTAAGTGCTGTTGTTGTAGCCCGCGAAGTCAGGGTTGGGAAGGAGGCTGAAGTTAAGAAAGTGATAGGTGAGGAGGTATTCATTGACAAGAGAGCTGATGTAAATGTAGTTGAAGGAGTCCGTGTCAGGGTGGAGAATGGAGCTGACATAACTGAAGTAAGGTATGTAGAGGAAGCTGACATAGATGAGAGGGCAGAAGTAGGTAAGTTAGTTAAAATCGAGAAACTCTCAAGAAGCGTGCCCAGCTCAGAGTAGGAAGTTTCCAAACTTTTAAGAAGGCGTAAATTAAAGATATATTACAGGTGTTCAGCTAGCGCAGTCCCTGCAGCATCCTGCCGTCCTACGTACAGAATACTTAAAGTCCGCTAAAGAACTTAATAGTGTGCTCTTTGAGGGGTTACGATAATGTCCTCTCATAGATGTATCTGTAGGTGAGGTTTCGTGAGGCTTATTGTTCTAATGAAGCCTACTCCAAATATTGAGAAGGTGAGGTTTGACGTTAAGAGGGGTGTTGTCGATAGGTCGTCTGCTAAGCTAGAGATCAATCCGTTCGACCTACACGCTATAGAGGCTGCTGTCAGAATTAAAGAGTCGTTAGGTGGCACAGTCACCGTCGTTTCAATGGCTCCACCTCACGCTGAGCCAGCACTGAGGGATGCCTTAGCCCGCGGTGCTGACAGGGCTATACTACTCAGCGACAGGAGGTTTGCTGGCTCAGATACCCTAGCTACCTCATATACCCTAGCGTCAGCTATTAGGAAGCTCGGTGACTTCGACCTAGTCATATGTGGTGAAAAGTCCGTTGACGGCGATACAGGGCAGGTAGGCCCTGAAGTAGCTGAGTTTCTGGGGGTACCCCACGTATCCTACGTAACTGAAGTCAAGGAAGTCAGCAGAGAATCCGTAACTGTCATTTCAGACTTCGGCAGTGCCTACTACCTGGTGAGGGTTAAGCTTCCTGCTTTAATCTCGGTTACTAAGGAAGTCAATGTGCCTAGGAAGCCAAAGTTTAAGGACTTAGTGAAGGCTAGGAAAGCTAAGATCGAGGTCTGGACCGCCGACGATTTGAGGGATGTGATTGACTTCAATAGGTTAGGCCTAGAGGGCTCAGCGACCAGGGTAATTAAGGCGTACTACGCCCTAGAAAAGGGGAGAGAAGGTATTAGGGTTAAGGGTGATGAAGGTGTGCGTAAGATTATCGAGCTATTGACTTCTGAAGGGGTGATTTAAGTGGGTGAAGGAGGAATACTCGTGTGCGCTGAGTACATTGATGGTAAGGTGCATCCAGTTACCTACGAGCTCATAGGTAAGGGGAGGGAGCTAGTCAGCAAGTTAGGTGGGTCAGTTAAGTCGGTCATCATAGGGTATGGAGTGAGCAAGCACGCTGAAGAGCTAGTTCAGTACGGTGCGGATGAGGTCTATGCTTACGAGTACGGTGCGGGTGCTCCACCTAACGTGCTGCTGCATAAGGAGATACTTGTTGATCTAATTAGTGAGATTAAGCCTAAGTTGGTATTATTTGGTGCTACAGCATGGGGGAGGTCGCTAGCGCCGAGGGTCGCTGCAGCACTCAGAACTGGGCTAACTGCTGACTGCTTAGATGTCTACATTACTGATGAAGGAGACATTGTTCAGGTCAGGCCAGCATTCACAGGGAACATAATAGCTCACATAAAGACGTTGACTACTCCCGCGATGGCTACCGTGAGGTACAAGGTATTCAAGCCGCCAGAGAAAGATCCCTCAAGGATGGGGGAGGTGCATGTCAGGGAGGTACCTAAGGAGCGTCTAGCTGGCAGTAGAGGAATTGAGGTGCTGGGTAAGGCTAGGGAGAAGGAAGTCAATATAGCTGACGCTGAAGTAATCGTAGCTGGCGGCAAGGGCCTTAAGAAGAAGGAGGACCTCAAGCTACTTGAGGAGCTAGCTGAGCTCTTGGGCGGCGTAGTAGCTGTCAGCAGGCCGCTAGTAGATGCTGGGTGGGTGCCTAAGGACAGGCAGGTAGGCTTCAGCGGCAATATAGTTAAGCCCAAGGTCTACATAGCCTGCGGGATCTCTGGCTCGCCACAGCACCTAGCCGGCATGAAGGACTCTAGGCTAATCATAGCTATAAATATAGACCCCTCAGCACCTATAGGTAAGTACAGCGACCTCTTCGTAGTAGGGGACTTATACGAGATCGTCCCTAAAATTATAGAGGAAGTAAGACGTATTAGAGGGAGGTAGCAAATGGTGCTCAAGCCCGAGCTAATTAGTGAGCTAAAGAAGATAGTAGGTGATGAGTGGGTAGTAACCGAGAAGGAGCTTATCGAAAAGTACCTCTACGACGAGGCGTCAGAGCATGTGAGGCCTAGGGCGGCTGAGGAGGTAGTAGTTGTTAAACCTAGGACTGCTGAGGAAGTAGCGGAGGTACTTAAGCTAGCAAATAGGGAGGGAGTTCCCGTCTACCCGAGGGGCGGCGGGACAGGGCTAGTTGGTGGTGCAGTCCCCCTTAAGCCAGGTATTATACTGTCTCTTGAGAGGATGGATAATATAGTCATAGATACTGAGAACTTAGTAGCTGAGGTAGGTGCTGGCGTAACCCTATCAAAGCTAATTGAGGAATCTGAGAAAGCAGGCCTCTTCTTCCCACCACACCCGGGAGATGAGGGCGCGTTCGTAGGTGGCATGATAGCTACTAACGCGGGCGGGGCTAGAGCAGTCAGGACAGGTGTTATGAGGAATTACGTGCTAGGTATTGAGGTAGTGCTGCCTACGGGCCAGATCCTCAGATTGGGCGGTAAAGTAATAAAGAATAACATGGGCTACAACCTCATGCACCTAATCATAGGGAGTGAAGGCACTCTAGGCGTTATAACTAAGGCCTACATAAGGCTCTACCCCAAGTTCGGAGCAAGTGCTACAATGATAATACCCTTCAGTAAGAGGCTCGACGCGATAAGAGCGTCCAGTGAAATAATGAGGAGTGGGGTCATACCTCTGCTCCTCGAGTACGCTGAGAAGGACCTCATTGAGAGATCAGCCAGCTACTTAGGTCTTAAGTGGCCTGCTGAGGAAGGCTTCACATACTTAATAGTAACTGTCAGCGAACCTGTAGAGGATAATGTTTACTCTGAGTTAGAGATAATTAACTCTATAGCTGAGAGGAACAGCGCCTTAGAGCCAGTAGTGGCTACTAGGGAAGACGAGCAAGCAGAGATACTGAAGATTAGGAGTGAGATCTATAGCGCCTTAAAGAAGGACTTGGTGGATGCGCTCGACGTCTCACTACCTTTAGGAAAGATCTACGAGTTCATGGAGGGCATCGACGAGCTAGAGAAAAAGTACAATACCTGGATACCTATCTGTGGCCACATAGGTGATGGAAACCTCCACCCGCACATTATAAGAAGGCAGGGCTGGAGCAGGGAGAAATACGACAAGTTGCGGGAGGTGATATATGACCTGACCGTGAGGCTTGGCGGCGTGATAACTGGCGAGCACGGCGTAGGAGCAACTAGGTCGAAGTACCTGCAGAAGTACCTCAGCAGGCATCACCTCCGGTTAATGAAAGAAGTAAAGAAGCTATTCGATCCAAACAATATATTGAATCCAGGAAAGGTTCTACCGGAGTAGCTGACATCCTTCATTATGAGCCACTAAAGCTAAATAGTTAATACCCTATTTTTGACAGGGCCTAGATTGATAGTACTTAAGAACTTGAGAGGAATAAAATCCTTAGTTTACGGTGCGTCATTCTTTGGCGGTGGTGGCGGCGGATGGATTAGCGAGGGCTTAGAGCTCGGTAGGCTTGCCTTCGAGCTGACAGGAGAGGTAAGGATTTTAGACCCTCATGAAGTATCTGACGACTACATCTTAGTTACGGTCTCAGCCGTAGGAGCGCCAGCAGCTGAGGAGAGGTACCTGAAGCCAGTGCATCTGATTAGGTCTGTCGAGCTGTTAATAGAGAACGGTGTTGGGGTAGAAGGGCTGATTCCTTCTGAGGTAGGCGCTTACAATGGAGTGAATGGATTAATTCAGTCAGCTATGCTAGGGATTCCAGTTGTTGATATGCCATGCAACGGCAGGGCACATCCTACAGGCCTCATGGGGTCCATGGGACTGCATAGAATTGATGGATACATCTCAAAGCAGGCTGTAGCGGGTGGGGACCCAAGTAAAGGCAAGTACATTGAGCTCTATGTTTCAGCGAAGTTAGAGTCTGCTACATCTATTGTTAGGAGAGCTGCTGTCGAGGCTGGCGGATTAGTAGCTGTTGCTAGAAACCCTATAGATGCTGGGTACGCTAAGGAGCATGGAGCTCCCGGCGCTCTCAGGAAAGCTTATGAAGTCGGTAGGATGATGAGCAAGCACATCTCTAAGGGAGATACGAAGGGAGCGTGCTACGCAGCCTTCAAAGAAGCTAGCGGAGAAGTTATAGGCGAGTGCACAGTCTCTGATGTCAGCTTAGAAACTCGCGAAGGCTTCGACGTAGGTTCAGTGTCGCTTGACTGTGGCGGTGCGAAGTACATGATTAGATTCGTAAACGAATACATAACCCTAGATAAAGGATCAAGAAGAATAGCAACCTTTCCCGACCTAATATCGCTGATGAACTTGAAGACGGGACTTCCAGTAACATCTGCTGAACTGCCTAACCTTAAGAATGAGACAGTTCTTCTGGGCTTTGTCCCGAGAGATAAGCTTATTCTCGGTTCTGGCGTGAAGTACCCTGAAGCATATACAGCTCTGGAGAAAATACTTAATGTTAAAATAGTAGAATTCATACATGACGTACTAATTGGCTAGACATGTAGTAGCTACTCTTCTTTTTCTGAGCCTCCGCTGCCCTCAACCACAACCCTCATCCCAACTCCGCCGTCACCATAAATGGCTGGGTAGTTAACTGCTAGAT
>CAYQIX010000054.1:0-8500 GCA_964417765.1 uncultured Desulfurococcaceae archaeon | reverse complement strand
ATAGGTAGTGGGGCCGCCGCCGGGACTCGAACCCGGGACCTCGGGGTCCACAGCCCCGCGCTCTGCCATCTGAGCTACGGCGGCCACTGTGAGTGCTTTCATTATAATTGCTTTTCAGTGGTTTTTAGGTGTTTTGTACTTTAGTGAGGCTTATTAGTTTAGTTGCTTTTGTGTGGGTAGGGTTTGGAGATTGAGTGCTAGGGAGGTAGGTGAGGTCCTGTACGTGCCGGATAGTAGTGTAGTGTGTAGTGGCGTGTTGAGGAGATTAGTTGTTGATGGTGTAATTCAGGGTAGGTTGCTGATTGTTAAGGAGCTGATCACGTACTTTGAGAACTTGGCTAAGTCGGGTAGAGCTATAGGTAATGTTGGCTTAGAAGAACTGAGGATTGTTAGAGGTCTCTGTGAGAGTAAGGGCATAAAAGTAGAGCTAGTTAGTGTGGGTAGGCGCTTAATCGGCTTAAACTTTCTTGATGCAGCTATTCGGGATTACGCTTTCGAGATCGACGGGACATTAATAACTTCTTCTAGGAGTCAGTGGCTTGCTGCTGAGTCGATGGGCATTAAAGTACTTTACGTACCTCCAGCGACGAGGAAGTTGACGATGCTTGAGAGATTCTTTGATGAAAAGACCATGAGTGTGCACCTCAAGGAGGGAGCTAGGCCTGTAGCTAAGAAGGGTAGGCCAGGACACTGGGTTCTTGAGGAGGTGGGTGATGCTCCGCTAGCTCGTGAGGATGTTGAAACTATAGCTGAAGAGATACTAGAGGCAGCACGTACTAGTCCTGAAGCCGTCGTTGAGGTGGATAGAGCAGGTTCAACGATTGTTCAGCTCGGCGACTACAGAATAATTATTGCAAGACCCCCCATGAGTGACGGGTGGGAGATAACAGCTGTTAAACCGCTCGCAAAACCTAAGCTAGAGGACTACAATCTGCCGGAGAAGCTCGTGCGGAGACTAGAGAGACGTGCTGAAGGAATACTGATAGCCGGCGCTCCCGGCATGGGCAAGACCACGTTTGCTCAAGCACTAGCAGAGTACTACGCAAGCAAGGGTAAGGTAGTCAAGACTATTGAGTCACCTAGAGACATGAGGCTACCGCCACAAGTAACTCAGTACTCAAAGGTATATGCTACACCTGACGAGCTACACGACATCTTGCTACTGAGCAGACCCGACTACACAGTATTTGATGAGATGAGGACTGACGAGGACTTTAAGCTGTACGTTGATCTGAGGCTTGCAGGCATAGGTATGATTGGTGTAGTCCACGCTACGTCACCGATTGACGCGATTCAGAGGTTCTTAAGGAGAGTAGACCTAGGTATGATACCCTCAATAATAGATACCGTCATATTTATTGAGGAGGGAGCCGTCAGGAAGGTCTACGAGGTGAGCATGACAGTGAAGCTACCTACAGGACTCAGGGAGGCTGAGCTGGCAAGACCTGTAGTTGAGGTCAAGGACTTCATAACTGGTGAGTTAGAGTACGAGATTTACACATTCGGTGAGCAAACAGTCGTAGTTCCCGTAAAGGGCGTCGTTGTGCCAGGCCTGGAGACTAAGTTAAAGAGGTTATTCATGAACCTCCTACCAAGTGCTGAGGTCAGAATACAGGGTTCTACAGTAAATATAATAGTTCCTAGAGAGGACCTGAGGTCTCTGAAGAAGCTGAAGAGAAAGCTGAGGAAGATAGAGGACGAGTATGGAGTTAAGATAAATCTTAAGATAGTGTAGAGGAGCTGAGGTAGTTGAGCTATAGGGACGTGGAGAAGTATGTTGCTTCAGTAAATTCAGAAGTACCTAAGAGGGCTCTAGAAGCGTTAAAGGAGAGGAGGGTGCTTCTCTTAATCGGCAAGGATTCCGGGCAGAGTGCCTACGTCTTTAAGAGCAAAGAACGCGACTACTTAATCATCCCGAGAATACTTTGTACGTGCAAGGACTACGAGTTCAATGTTGTCTTAAGAAAGATCAAACCAGCATGCTACCACCTAATAACTGCTGAACTAGCTATTAGGAGGGGTGAAGTCAGGAAGATCGTTGTGGACGATGAAGCACTTAATGACATAATATACGAGACGATATATGAGGGCTTTTCTAGGACTTTGAGGAAGATTATAGCTGCTGAAGGCAAGAATCAGTGATGCACTCTACTCTAGCTACTCAATACCCTCTGTCAAAGGTATATTAAGTGCTGAACTACCCTTATATACTGTGAGAAACGATAGTTGAGGGTGTTGATATTGGGTAGGAGGAGTAGGAAGAGGTATAAGCGCCCTATTAGAAGAGTTAGGAGGTTACCAAAGCTATTTCAGTGTCCTGCATGTGGGCTTCCGACACTGACTATCGATGTTAGTACCCACGTTGATGAGGAGGGCTACGAGCATAAGTCAGCATTAATTAGGTGCCTTAACCCTAAGTGCGGCCTGAGGGCTGAGATGAGTGACATACCAACAGTCTTCGAAGCTGTTGATGTCTACGCTAAGTTCTTAGACGGCTTCACCTCAGGTGAGGTTAAGGTAGTGTATGAGAAAGGTGAGGAGGAGGGTGGGGAGAGTCAATAACTACATTCAGAGCAAGATCGAATCTGGAGAAGCACTTCACTTCACACTAATCGACCCAGATAAGGTAGAAGGTAAGGAGTGGCTGCTAAAGGTAGCTTCCATTGCTGCTGACGCTGGTACTGATGCCTTCCTAGTAGGTGGTTCGATAGGTGTGTCTGAATTCGATGTTGATACTACCGTTAAGGTGCTTAAGGAATTTAAACTGCCTGTAATTTTATTCCCAGGCAACGTAACAGGGATTTCTAGGTTCGCAGATGCCATACTCTTTATGTCACTCCTAAATTCTGATGACCCCTACTTTATAATTGGCGCTCAAGTTCTCGGCGCGCCAATAGTGGTTAAGTACGGACTCGAAGCCCTCCCAACAGCTTACATCATAGTAGGGTACGGAGGCGCAGCAGGATTCATTGGTAAGGCAAGGCCCATCCCCTACGACAGGCCTGAGGTAGGTGCAGCTTACGTGATGACTGCCGAGCTGCTGGGTATGAAGTACGCTTACTTAGAAGCAGGCTCAGGAGCACCGAAGCCAATACCACCAGAGTTCATTAAGACTGTAGCTAAGTACAGAAACAAAATAACCTTAATCGTCGGTGGGGGAATAAAGTCGAGAGAGCAAGCTAAAGAACTAATCGAAGCAGGAGCCAACATAATAGTTACAGGTACTCTGATTGAAAAGAACCCGACGAAAGTGACAGACATAATAGCAGCAATTAAAAGAAGATAATTAAAACATTTTAGGCTACTCAAAATAAATGGTTTGGGCGGCGGTCGTCTAGCCTGGTCTAGGACGCCGGCCCCCCAAGCCGGAGATCCCGGGTTCAAATCCCGGCCGCCGCACCAAAAACAATACCTTAACTGCATTCATGTCAACATAAAAGAGATAAATTATATGAAAGCTGCTGATACTACTTGTTAATTAACCGCCAAAAGCATCGAAAGGCTACATAATATCTATTAATACTAATGCTCGCTTAAAATAAATTTTACATAAGCGGCCATGCTCTAATTGCTTATTTAATTTTGTTGGTGAATTGCTCCACAAACTTTTTAGGTTTGCAATTGTTGGTTAAAGGAACAAAATCATTATTGGTTTAGTTAATGGTTGGTAGACTACTCATTGTCGGTATTGCTGTAGCACTCCTAGTTAGCGCCATGTCATATTACTACGTTGCAGGCTACTACGCTACCATACCTAACCAGTTCTCAATCTACGTAATTCCAGATAGAACCATAGATGCCTTCGTAGGTCAACAGTGCGTGTTCTTAATTAGTGTTAAAGATGATAAAAGTCTACTCCAAGGTAGAGGGGGTTACGGGGAGCCGGTAAGCATATCTGTGAGAGTAAATGAGAATGTCGCTTCAATTAAGGTTTATCCTAAGACAGTAATGCCTGGTCAGATTACTGAGGTAACGGTAGTCCCAGAAGCCGCATGCACCAATTCCATATTGGTCATAGCAGTATCTGGTGAGCGTGGCGGTCTCAAACAAGTTAAGCTCATCACTATCAAGGTAAACCAATGCTCTGAGGACGAAAAGCGCGCTGAAGCTTATGCTACTGACGTACGCAATGAATTTATTCCGTGGATAGCTAGAAATAATCCTGAACTTAATATCACTAGTGAAACTACCTGGACTGGCACTAATGTAGGATCAAGAACTTCAACTACGGTGTGCTACATCTTCTTCTCAAGTGAGTGGGAGTTAGGTATATCGTGGTGTACTACCGATCCCCACAACCGGACGAG
This sequence comes from uncultured Desulfurococcaceae archaeon, assembly GCA_964417765.1. Classification (GTDB taxonomy): domain Archaea; phylum Thermoproteota; class Thermoprotei_A; order Sulfolobales; family NBVN01; genus B83-G16. The sequence continues at coordinate 4,193 of CAYQIX010000054.1, read as the reverse complement.
AATATACCTCAGACAGAGGTATGTTGAATCAAAACCATCACTTGCATTTGAACTTACATCACTTAATACAGAATACTGTCAAATACGCTCCATAAACACAAAAAATGCACTAGCAGAAAAATATGGCGCTAATATACATGGCAAACTACCTCAGATTACCTTGCGTAGCTAGGACTGTGCTAATAAGAGCTGTGCGGGTTTCTGAACCTCCTCAACATGCTTAGCTCTCTCCCTTATCTTTCTCCATAGCGAGAGGTTGTATAGGCAACCTGGATCTCCCTCTAAGTAATCTCCTGTGTACCCGTAGGCTCTCGCTCTACACCCACCACAAATGTACTTGTAGGGGCACTTCCTACAGAATCCCTTACCCCTCAACTTTTCTCTATCCCTTAAGTCCAGCATTAGTGGTGAAGTATTCCATATACTCCAGAACGTTTCCTCCCTCAGGTTCCCGACGGGTATGGGCATGAAGACGCATGGAATGACTGTGCCGTCAGGCTGTATCCCGCAGTATATTCTTCCTGCACCACACCCACCAATATATTCCGTTAGTGCCTTTACTGCTGGGTCAGAGCCTGTGTAGAAGTGTGTTGGTGAGACTTCCTCTCCACGACTTATTTGAAGTACTATCCTACCGTACTGAGGTGCAGTGCAGAGGATCTCCAACTTTCTCTTCGAGTTTTCTCGCGCTAGCTTCCTCAGCACTCTCTCCCTCTCTAAGGGATCAAGGTCTAATTCTCCAGCATTCTCAAGACCCCTGCCTACAGGAACGAAGTTAAAGAATATTATGCGGGTGACACCTATATCCTCAGCTAAGTTAATAAGATCATCAACTTCATCTACATTCATTCTTGTGAGCGTCACTGCCATACCTGTAGAGAAACCTAACTTAACAGCATTCTTAAGCCCCTTAACGGCTTTTTCCCAGCAGCCTGCAATACCCCTAAATTCATCATGCTTTTTCGGATCAGCAGAATCTATACTTACCTCTACGTACCTCAGTCCTGCTTTCTTAACCTGCTCAGCAAACTTAATGTCAGCAAACCTTATGCCATTTGTCGCTACTGAGACGTACATCCCCCTCCTCGCAGCTTCGTAGACCATGTCAATGAAGTGTGGATGTATTGTTGGCTCGCCGCCGCTAAAGGCCAGGGACGGAACTCCTGCCTTATCTAACTGATCTATTACCTTTAACTTCTCCTCGTAACTTAACTCGTTAGGTAAGGGCCTGTCGGCTCTCTGGTAGCAGTGCTTACACCTCAAGTTGCACATGTTGGTGAAGTTCCAGACAACTTGAAATGGTGCTGGGAGCTTCTGCGGTACAGTGACACCGTAGAGCGCCAGCCCTTGAAAAACAACAGTTAGGCCTCTCCTCAGTGCTGGATCCTTCAACGCTTTCTTAGCTTCATCTTCATTACCATTAGCTAAGATCATGAAAAACTTAATAACCCCCTTCATTAATTGTGCAGCAAATCTTGTCGTAAAGCACGAGGTGGAGCCCTCACCCGCGTACAGCTCGAGCGCCTTATATATTATCGCCCGTCTTTCTCCGTTCTCCTCAAGCTCGTGTGAGAGAGCTCTTAAGATAATCCTACTTAGCGGATTATTGAATGCCATCCTTATACCAAGCAATATTGTGGACATACCACCTCTTCTTCCTCTGCCCATCACTATCAGCCTCATTGGAACGCAACCACGTATCTCCGTTATATTGACAGCGTAATCTATATATTAACTTCCTAGTCTTTAACCTCAAGTCTCACCCAGGGTGCCCCGAATAATAATTCCATATAACAAGATCATAATACAAAATGTAGATTCGTTGCACAAAATTGAGCAACTAATGACCGCTATCTTGAGGAAGCAATATCGTCTTTATTTTCCTTAACTTAAAGTATTTCTGCAGCACGTCAATCTCAAAATCCGATAAATCTTTATTGATAAGTATCTTAATAGTAATTCCACTACCTGACGGGCTTGGGGAGCCTTCGAAAAACACACTAAACTGCTTTCCTCCATAATGCAGGATGTCCCTTAAATCAGAGAGTATAGTGCTTGCGTAGGTGTGGGTATGTATTCCTTCAATAATTATTGCCTTGCTATATATTTTAGCGTGCATGAACACTACCTTAGAATACGGTCTTACCAGCCTTCTTCAGCGCCAGATATACCTTCTCTGGAGTAAGCGGTAAGCTGTTGAACCTAAGCTTCGTTGCGTGACATACAGCGTTAACTATAGCTGGAGCTACCGCATTTATTGAAGGTTCACCAAGTCCTTTAGCTCCAAATGGACCTCTCTTGTAGCCGGACTCAACCCACAGGTGAACTACCTCGTCAGGCGCGTCATTGAGTGTCGGTACGTAGTACGTAGAGAGATTAGCATTTCTTACTCTGCCGTACTCGTCGTGAACTATCTCTTCCATGAGAGCGTACCCCAGCCCCTGTATTGCTCCACCTTCAGCATGCAGCTCAGCGCCAGCCCTATTAATTACCTTGCCTATGTCGTACGCTGTAACCATTCTATCAACCTTGACGCCTCCTGTCTCTAAGTCAACAGATACTTCAGCTATGACCACACAGAATGTGTACGTTATGTAAGGAGCTCCCTGACCAGTCTCTTCATCCCACTCTGCTGGCGGTGCCCTGTAGAACCCGAACTCCTGTAACGGGACGCCCAGCCAGAAGCACTGCTCGATCAGCTCGTTCCACGTGATTTTCCTTGAGGGGTCATCACTGCAGTACACGTCTGGGACGCTAATCACTACGCTGTCTGGTGAGCACTTCAGCACTTTGGAGGCTACTTCATTGAGTCTCCTCCTTAGTCTGTATGCAGCATTGACTGTTGCTGCACCACCCATGACGGTTGTTCTAGAAGCTACTGTGGGGCCTGAGTCAGGTGTTGCAGCTGTGTCTGGGTATTCTATCCTGAAGTATTCAGGTGGGACACCAAGTATCTCTGCTGCAATTAGAACTAAGCCCCATAGCGAGCCCTGACCCATATCCATTAGCCCTGTCCTGAAGGTTATGGAGCCGTCCCTGTTAACTATTAGTGTTACTGCTGAGTAGTCAGCGCCCTCAACACCTATAGAGTTTCCATGCCATGAGAGAGCTACACCTATACCTTTCCGTACAGTACCTTCCTGCTTACTAAATTCCTTTCTCTTCCTGTACCAATCAGACGCCTTAACTGCCTTAAGCAGTGCCTCCTCAAGCCCTACTCCATGATCCTTAGTGAGCAGCTGCCCGTGAACAGTCCTGTCACCTACTCTAAGTATGTTCTTAAGTCTGAGATCAACTGGGTCCATGCCGAGCTCCTCAGCAAGTAGATCCATCTGGCGCTCAACAGCAAAAGATACTTGAGGTCCTCCAAATCCTCTAAATGCGCCAGCATATACGTTGTTTGTGTAGACAGCTACAGTATCTATTCTAGCACTCGGTACCCTATATGGGCCTACTGAGTGGACCGTAGCTCTCCAAGCAACAAATGGACCGAGGGATGCGTATGCACCAGTATCGAAGACTATATTTGCCTCTACTGCAAGTAGGGTGCCGTCCTTCTTAGCGGCGTGCCTATACCACGCGACCATGGGGTGCCTCTTGCTGTGCCCTATTATAGACTCTTCTCTAGTGTGTATAGCTACCGCTGGCCTTCCTGTGTAGTACGCGGCTAGCGCCGCCTTAGCACCCACTTCATTAGCTACATCCTCCTTACCTCCAAAACCTCCCCCTACAGCTGGGACAATCACTCTAACCATGTTCTGGCTGACGCCTAGTACTCTAGCTACTGCCTTCCTCACATCGAAGGGACACTGAGTTGTTGCTATTATCGTTATGCCTCCATCAGCCTCCGGTATAGCGATCGCTGCTTCAGGCTCTAAGTACGCATGCTCAACAAACTGCGTCCTGTACTCATTCTCAACAACAACGTCTGCTTCCTTAAATGCCTTCTTAACATTACCTCTCCTTATCCTATATCTAGCTACGACGTCCGACCCTCTCTCATCGTGTACGAGAACGTGATCTTTCTCCTCCAGAGTCTTCAAATCTACTATCTGTAGTGGGTCGCGAATTACTGGTAGAGGCTCGTACTCTACGTAGACTCTCTCTCCAGCCTCCCTAGCCGCTAAGTAGTCCTCAGCAATAACTAAAGCTAGGATATCACCGATATACCTAGTCTTCCTCTCCACCAGCAG
>CAYQIX010000053.1:0-9167 GCA_964417765.1 uncultured Desulfurococcaceae archaeon | reverse complement strand
TCAGCATCAGCATACATCTTAGCACTAGAATACCTAGGACTAAAACCAGTCCATGCAATTAAAAGTATTCAGAAATGATTAGAAATATCATAACATGCGAAACAGCCTTAGAGTTAATACCCTTAAGGCATCGGTAGAGGAAATACTTCAGGAACTGAGGAAGTTAAATATAGATGCGTGGATAAGCCCCTACGTACCTACGGTGGTTAAGTTCAGAGGTAGGATAAATTACGAGGAATTTAGGCCATTTACCGAAGGCAAGGTCATACCGCAGGAAGACTCGAGTGCAATGGCCTCTGTCATTCTCGACCCTAGGCCTGGTGAGGTTGTTGTTGATTTGTGTGCTGCTCCTGGAGGTAAGACAACACACATAGCAGAACTAATGAAAAACCAAGGAAAAATATACGCATTCGAAATCTACGAAGATAGGGCTGAGTACTTAAGGAATCTACTAAAGCGCGTAGGGGTAACTATAGCTGAGGTCATAGTAGAAGACGCCAGAAAGGCTCCCGAATTACTTGGGCGTGGTGTAGCTGACCGAGTGCTCCTAGACCCTCCGTGCTCATCGACAGGTACGCTAGCTAAGAATTTTGAAGTAAGATGGAGAATAGATGATGAGAAGCTGAGTGAATTAACAGCTCTCCAGAAGGAATTACTGAGGTCGGCAGTACTTACTGCTAAGGTCGGTGGCAGGATACTCTACACAACCTGTAGTGTATTCGTTGAGGAAGGGGAGGAAGTAGTAAAGAGTGTCCTCGAAGAATTCGGTGATGTACTGAGGCTTGTGCATCTAAATGGACCCTTCAGCGAGGGCTTCCTGCCAGGTACTATGAGAGCGTGGCCCCACAAGCACAAGACAACGGGGTTCTTTTACGCACTCTTAGAAAAAGTGAAAGAAGTTAGTGCTTAGTCCGTCAGTTTAGTATGCGCTCTTCACTAATCCGTTCCCGGATTCCTCATCACTCACGTTAAAATTGCTTTAAGGTATTTTAAGGTCAGCGTCAAGGGTAGTACCCTAAAGTCCTAAGTCACTATGTATTTCCTGAAGCGCCTTTAGAGCTATCTCAAGGAACTTATTCAATGGTATACCGATCTTTTCACAGTTAAGTATTCGCTCCCTCTTTACGTTTCTAGCGAAGTCCTTCTGCTTAAACTTCCTAAGTAAGGACTCCAGCTTAACTTCCTCGAGCTTCTTATGAGGCATGACTAAGGCAGTAGCTATAATTAGGCCTGAAGCATGATCAGACGCCTTAAGAGCTAGTGCAAGCTTTGAGTCATCCTTAACTCCCGTTAATTCGTTGTGTGCTCTAATGGCAAGGAGTGCGTTTTCTGGCAGCTTATCCCTGAGTAGCTCAGCACTGACTAATCCGTGCTTGCTCAGGTCCTTACCAACCAACTCGTAATCTATGTCATGGAGCAGCCCCACCAGCTCCCAGAGTTTTTCATCCTCACCTAATTCCCTAGCTACGGCACGCATTATAGCTCCTACAGCTAAGCAGTGTTTAAACAGCTTATCATTCTTTAAGTACTGCCTTAATAGATTTAGTGCGTCCTCCCTCAACATCATGCTTATCCCAGTAGTATAAGTTGCTTATAGTATAATAACGTATTTGCTGGGATAGCACATCTAGATCAGTGCATGAATGATTCCTCATTCACTCCGTAAGGCCGGGTATCATCATCTCCTCTATAAATCGCTACGTAAACATATTAGTTTTTATACGATTTCTACCCTGTAGCATAGGCTCTGTTGTACATGCTTCTTAAGTTTCATGTATTCTCTCTCTAATTGAATACTTATGGGCCACAGAATATTTGGCTTTCTTGCATCATTAACCTGCTTAATACGCTCAATAAGGGCCCTAATCTTGGAGTCTTCATCCATATCAGACTTAATTATGTCGATGACGCTAATTGATATATTACCTGAGAGACAAGGCTTAAGCGCTCCATCAGGTGCCACCCTAATTCTAGAACAAGCAGCGCAGAATAGTGGGTTTAGTACAGGCTTGACTACCTCTACCGTAATGCCTGTAGGTAAGTAGTATATTGGCCTATTGTGGAGTTCTCCACGGACTACTATTTTCGACGATACCTCTTCAATCTCCTTAACTATATTATCTAATGTGCTATGATGCTTCTCGAAGTCATGCTTACCTCTCCCTACGGGGTGTAGCTCTATTAATTGTACATGGAGGCCGTGCCTAGCGGCAAAGTCAATTATGTCCCAGACCTCTCCGTCATTAACTCCCTTAATGACAACAACATTCAGCTTTATCTTTCTATAATCGTAGTTTAGGGCTTCGTAAATACCCTTAATTACTTTGCTTAGGTCTCCACAGCCTGTTATATTTCTATATACATTCTCCTTTAGTGAGTGTAGGCTTATATTTAGCCTATCGAGTCCAGCATCTCTCAGTAAGCCAGCTAGCTCCTCAAGGTAATAGCCATTAGTTGTCATAGATAAGTCGCGAGGTTTTCCGCAATTACTTACTTCCTTAACAATGTCAACTATGTCATCTCTAACTAAGGGCTCACCGCCAGTGAACTTGAAGGACTCTACGCCCGCAAGCCTTAAGGCGGTAGCGATAAGTCCCCACTCACTAGGTGTGAGTTCTTTAGTTCCAGACTCGATACCTTCCGAATGACAGAAGAAGCACCTATAGTTACACCTTAGTGTAACTGCTAATCTAGCGTTAAGTAGTCTCCTACCGTATCTATCGATGAGTTGACCTATTTCACTACACCTAAGTGTCAGTACTACCCCAGATATATTAATGCTAATAGTTGCCAACACTATCAATCGATAGTTATGCTGGAGCAGGGGACCGGAAGCACTACTCTCACCTTACTTGGGATAGCATATATGTACACCGCCTCTAATGGGTAATGAACAGGGATAAAGTACTTGGGCATTACACCCTCAACGATCGCACCTATATCAGCACTCGATGTGTGACCTAAAGAGTTGAGAACCTTCTGCGATTCATCAGTACCTGAAACCTCGTGTATTAGTACATCAGCATATCTAGCAGCGTTGATGAAATCAGGATTCGGTGAGGTGTCACCACTGTATGCGACTACCCAGCTGCCTATCCTAATGATGTAGGAGTATGAGGGAAGCGGGTGAATCGCCTTAATTGCCCGCATACTCACGTTACTGCTTAGCTGGACTTCAGCACCTTCTTGAACCTCAATAAAGTCTATATACTTTAAGTAGTGTTCTATGCCGACAGATCCTAAAAGGTGCTTTACGGCATTGATTACATCGCTTGATGTGGCTATGCGGAGCTTACATTCGCGGTGCTTAGCGTGCTGTACAAGCGTAGGGACACCGAGTATATGGTCGCCATGTCTGTGAGTTAGCACTATAAAGTCTATATCGCACGGGTTTATGTGACAGCACCTAGACAGCCTTTCGTAAGTTCCTTCACCGGCATCCAGCAGTATTCTGGTGTTGGCTTCCTCGATTAAAATGCCTGACTGCCCAAACTCTGGGTGTGAGAGCCACCCCCCAATACCTAAGAAGTATATCTTCAATGTCACACCTACCGTAACGTAATACTGTCATACATTTAACCTTATCCCGTGTTCTCGAAGACGGCTATGGGTAGTTAGCATTGCCTAAAGGCTTGAAGAATACCCTGTAGCTATCATTGTAATGTAGGTAGAGGGTGATATTTGGATACGTGTTCATAATGTTCTTTAGCACTTCTTCTTCGTCATCGTGGTACTCAACTATGTTGAAGCCTTCGTTCATGGCGCGCTCCAGTAGCTCAAGTTTAATAGTAGCTGATGGCCTCATGTCTCCTGTCCTGCGCATGTATATATATGCTGGCTTAACCCCAGTAAATTCTACTACCTGCTTAAGTGTCACCTTAAATAGCTTTTGAGGTCTGCCAGTTACTATTATCACATATCCTCTTCTAGCTCTATCTCTAACAGCCTCAACTCCTGCTGGTCTCGGCTTATCTAACTCGTGAAGTTCGTCACTAAAGAAGAGCTCCCAGAACTCCTTCTTATTTCTAGATAGCTCCTTAGCCCGCCTAAGCCTCTCTGAAACATCAACTATTACGCCATCTACATCAAAGGCGTAAGTATCGCGCATGAATTTCTATCGCCTCCGCATATTCAGTAGCTCTTTAAGTATGGGGACCTCATTGAGTAAGTTGCTGCTGACATATTCCCATAAGATTCCCTTAGGCCTAAACCTATCCCTACACTTAATTACCTTGCTCGGTGTAACTATCAAGTCGACGCTGACGTCCCACGGATCCCGCGGAATATCCAAGTTAACTACCTGCAGATCATGAACAGTCGTAGCTATCACCGTATCATCACTAACCTTGTTCAGTTCCTTTAAGATAGCGAACTCCAGGTCAGAATACCCTCCACCCTTACCTAGTCTACATCCCCGATCATTAACTGCGACAGACCCAGTAACAATTAAGTCTATTTTAGGTATCCTAGCAGGGCTTACCTTGATGCCCCACGTAAAGGCACCTCTAATAGTTGAGGCGCTCTTAAGGTGCTGTACAGGGATTCTGGAGGGGTCAAGTACTAGGAAGCCCTCCCTTAAGCGCGGTGTAGGCATTATCACTACTTTCCCACTCCTAAGTGCTAGGTAACGTACGTGCTTCTGAGGCGAGTCAGGACTCACCTCCACGATTCTCGCTCTAGAGAAGACCTCAAGCGCTGACAGCCTAAGTGCTGCCTCCTCAGCACCTATGAAATTAGGTATCCGACCATGTACTGGGCGTGGGAATATAGCTACATTCTTTTCCTCTAGTAAGTCCCAAACCATCTTCCTTATCTTAGCCTTCACGTCCCTAGAGCTACTCAACCCCTACTCACGAATTAATACCTGAGTAATCCGTTATTTTAGCTATTACCTCTAATTAGGTAGTATCGAGTCATAATTTACGGTGATTGGGTGACATCGAAGAAGGCACTAAGAATACTCGAATACCTCACTAGAGTGAATCCTGCTAAGCTGCAGCCGTATTTTAGGGATCGCGAAGTAGCTAGCGACAAGGTGGTTTCAGGTCCTATAGCTATTAGGCTAGACGGCGTTAATTTCGGTAAGGTACTTAAAGACTTTAGGAAGCCTAGGGATATAAGAGTTCATGAAGCACTGATTGGTGCGGGTATGGTGCTTATGGAGAGATTTAATGCTCTAATAGCTTATGTAGCTTCAGATGAAATAAATCTCATACTTAAGGACGTACCCTACAGTGGGAGAGTATTTAAGTTAGTTAGCGTCTCTGCCTCCGTAGCATCTGCTCATACTTCACTAAGTCTTGGCATGCCGCTATACTTCGACTCTAGAGTAGTTAAACTAGAGAAGATTAGAGAAGCAGTAACGTACTTAGTATATCGAAGTAGGGTCTGCTCAAACAATTACATATCGCAGTTATTTCATAACCTTACAGAAAATAAGCAAGTGACACCTTCAGCTAGGGAGATGTTAACTGCTATCATAGAGCACAGGGTGTTGGACAGGGCAGGTGATTGGGAGGTTTTAGGCTCATGCATGTACTGGGGGCAGAGGATTAAGTATGGAGTAAATCCCATTACAGGCGAGAAAGAGCTAGTAGTAAGGAGGAGACTGACCATTAGAGATGGTATAGCTGAGTGTATAAGCTATCTAGCACGCCTTAGAAACTAATCATTGAGGTTGAGGAAATTAGTGAGGAGGTGTTTTACTGCAACTTTCAGCTTAAAATAGCATGTTCTGTTTTAGAGTATTAGGTACGCCTTCTTCAGATTCTCATTAGTTAGCAGACTCTTAGCTTCACCCTCAAGTACGATTCTCCCTTGCTCTATTACGTATCCTCTATCAGCTAACTCCAGACTATGCTTTACGTGCTGCTCTACTAGCAGTATGGTCTTGCCTGCCTCATCCCTCAACCTCTTAACAGTCTCGAATACCTCGATAACTATCTTAGGAGCTAGCCCGAGGCTGGGCTCGTCCAGCAGCAGAACCTCAGGCAGTGACATGAGTGCTCTAGCTATAGCTAGCATCTGGGCTTCTCCGCCTGATAGGGTTCCAGCAATTTGGTTCTTTCTTTCCTTAAGCCTTGGGAATAGTGAGTACACGAATTCTAGAGTATCATCTAGTTTTTCCCTAGCTCTCTTGGTGTACGCTCCAGCAACTAGGTTTTCATAAACCGTTAGTGTCTTAAATATTCTCCTTCCCTCAGGAACCATGTTAATGCCTAGTTCAACTCTCCTATGCGTTGGCAGCTTCTTTATTGAGGTGCCGTTGTATATTATATCTCCAGAGTAGAGGGTCGTCATCCCCATTATTGTCCTCAGAGTTGTTGTCTTGCCTGCTCCATTAGGGCCTACCAGAGCAACTATCTCTCCTTTCTCGACATTTAAGTTTACGTCAAAGAGTACTCTGAATTCTCCGTATCCCGCATTTATGCTTTTAAGTTCTAATAAGGACTTAGTCATTGCCCTCACCTCTACGTCGGTTTGGTCCCTAAATAAGCCTCAATTACCCGCGGGTTGCTTGCTACTTCCTCCGGCGTTCCCTCAGCTATCTTGCGCCCTTCATGCATCACGACGATTCTCTCACTCATACCCATGACGAACCTCATAACATGCTCTACAACTATTAGTGTGATCCCCAGCTCATCTCTCACCTTAACAAGTACCTTAGCTAGCCTGTCCATTTCATGGGGTCTTAGCCCTGCTGCCACTTCGTCCAACAGCAGTAATTTAGGTTCTGTCCCTAATGCTCTAGCTAAGTCTATCAGCTTGTGTTCTACTAATGTCAATTCTGTACCTAATTTATAGAATTTCTCCTTAGGTAAACCTACGAACTCCAGCAGCTCTTTAGCTTTCTTAGTTGCTTCATCAACATTGCTTTTCCTCAGCAGAACACCTACAGTCACAGCCTCAAGAGCAGTCATCTTCTTAAATGGCCGCACTTTTTGCCAAGTCCTAGCTATTCCTTTCCTAATTATAACGTGCGGCGGGAGACCCGTTATTCGCTCATTCATAAATATCACTTCTCCCTCCTCGGGTTTGTAGACTCCAGTAATGCAATTGAAGAGTGTTGTCTTACCTGCACCGTTCGGTCCTATGAGACCGAGTATTTCACCTCTTCTTACTTCCATACTGAACTTATTGACTGCAATCAGCCCGCCGAATCTCTTAACAACATTGTCTACTTTGAGTATTATGTCACGCGCCATCATCTCACCCGTATTGAATTAAGCCAAGCTTTTTCTTCACATAGTTTATTATGGCAGCTAGTCCTTCTGGCTTAAGTATAGCTACGATAATGATTATTATTCCGTATATTAGGTAATGAATGCCTGGGATTACCGCGCCGAATGAGCTTCTTAGCCACTCTTCAATAGTTCTCAGTATTAGTCCCGACATTACAGCACCCTCAATAGATCCTAAACCACCAACTATGCCCATTACGGCAATTACTATACCTAGCCATGGATCAAAATTCTTGTATGCCAAGATACCTATCATCATTATGTGGAATCCTCCTGCAACACCTAGGATAGCGGCATATATCATTAGAGCATACAGCTTGTACCTTCTAACGTCAATACCTAGTGCCTCAGCAGCCAGCTCATCTTCGCGTATTGCAGCTAGGTAGTACCCTAGCTTCGACCTCTTTATCTTGAGGTTTATCCATACCGTGAATACTAGCAGTGCTAGGAAGATATAGTAGTATATAGTGTAGTTCATTGGGAAGTATAGGTATAACCATGGATTAGCGTCCTCGGGTATGTATTGAGATATGTAGACCTCATTGCTGCCTAGTATTGGGAAGTAATATGATGTCATTATGAACCACGCTATTCTCTGCATTATGACGACCAGTGCCGCGGTCAGTAGCGCGTACCAGACTTCTTTCACACCGAATCTAAATGTAGGGTATCCGAGAACCATCGCCAGTGCTACAGCTGCGAGAGCGCCCACTAGTATTCCTATCCACGGTATTACGTGGTAGAATACTAGCAAGTGTGTAGTGACGAAGCTTCCAATCACGAAGTAGACGGGCGCCGCCAAGTCTAGCTGTCCAGCATAGCCTCCAATGATGTTCCATGCCGCAACCATTATTGTTACTGATAGGGCTATAGTTGCTAATAGTACATAGTAGATATTAAACCCGAGCGCAGGTGGAACTAGTCCGAGTATTATAGCTAGAAGCGCTAATCCAAATATTTGTGTTCCTATTATTTTTGCCTTGCCTGCCATAATCCCACCTCATTACCTTTTAGCGAATAGTCCTCTTGGCCTAATCCACAGCAATACTAGGAATGTTATATACAGATACAGTTCTCTGGCGCTTGGATTAATAAGGCTGCAACCAAGCGATTCTATAAGGCCAAGTATAAGGCCGGAGTACAGTATTCCCTCTACACCGCCGAGACCGCCCATAGCAACTATGATCCATGAGAGCAGTCCATATAGCAGTCCGAGATAGGGATCAGCTCTGCTGAACTCCATTATTAGTGCTGCAGGCAGCGCAGTTAGTGCTATTCCTAAGCCGAACGTTATTGCGTATACTTTCTTTATATTTATTCCCATAAGTGATGCTATTTCTCTGTCATCAGCTATAGCTCTTACTGCAATGCCCCACTTAGTTCTTGTTAGAAGCTGGTGTATAGCAAATAGTGCACCCAGGCTTACAATGCCGCCGATCAGCCTCGATAGAGGCACAGCTATTGGACCTAAGTAAATAGGAATTCCGAGAGGTGTCACAGGTACGCCCTTAGGTTCGGCGTGAAATATAGCAAGCGCCAAGTTCCTCAGCACTAGCAGTAGACCTACTGTCGTCGCAATCTGAATTAGGGGTTCAGCACCTAGTATCTTTTCTATAATGCCCTTGTAAATACCTAGTCCGAGAACAAAGAATATCGGCATTGTCAGTACGGCCGTGAGTGCTGCATCCATATTCAGTGAAACAGCAAAGATGAATGTAAGGTACGCTGCGATCATTATGAAGTCACCGTGTGCGAAGTTGATGATGTCCATAACTCCGAATATTAGTGCAAGTCCTAGGGCAGCAAGAGAGTAAAGAAGTCCGTTGAGAATACCGTTTATAATACTCTGCGTTAGCACTATTGGGTCTACCGCCATCATCGCACCTCGGTATTTGTGTAACCTCTGGAAATAAAAATGTATTCCTT
>CAYQIX010000052.1:0-9243 GCA_964417765.1 uncultured Desulfurococcaceae archaeon | reverse complement strand
CCATTGGGGTATAATTTTATGCCCCAACATGAAAGCCCGTGTAACCCGTGTAACCAAATAAAACTGATTTACCCCCCAATTTGCCACCCAATGGTTACACGGTTACACGTCTAGGAACATACCTCAAAAATTTCTGAACACAACCTTACAGATAAAGAAACTTACGTAACCGTGTAACCCGTGTAACCTATGTAACCATGTAACCATTATTATAAAGTATAATTATTTACTTAAGATAGAAAATCTATTAGTTCGCTCAGCTTAACCTTAGCTCCTCTAATGGACTTCTTACCAACTTTAAATACGCCATATTCCCAGCCTAGAAGTTCTGCTATTGATTTGAGACCTCCTATATCTCCAATAACTGCTTGAAGTTCCTTAGTTAGCCCTGTCGTAAAGATTACATCATCTTCTTTTAGTACTGCCCAAGGTAGTAGCTTCTTTTTTAGAACTATCCTTACTCGTTCCTCAAAATCAACATCACTCCTATTCAGGTAGTCAATCCCGCTTCCATTTTCTACAACTACCCTGCCTACGAATCTGGTGAATTCCTCATTAATTCTCTTTATTAGGTAGTTCCTAATACCTTCCTTTATATCCTCATATACGTTTTCTTCAACTTCATACCATAGGTTTATCCACTCTGGGGCTTCTAGCTCTGCTTCTTCATAGGCTTCTTTTAGCAACTTAGTGCTTAGCTGCTTCCAGTCAATTTCAAGTAGTTCTGGGTTATTGATTATCTTGTTTGCTATCCAGTAGCCTAAGGCAGCTAACTTGCTATATTTTGGTTCAACCTCTTCCTTAAACAACTTCTGCTTTTCCTCAGGTACTTTCTCGCCATAAGTGTAAATCAGTATCAAGAACCTTTTCACTAGCCCAGGCTCCCTTGGTAAGTATCTGTTAGATGTAAATGCTATAGGTGCTAGTGCGGGTGTTTCGACATAGGTACCCCTAACAACTTTAGCCCTAGCTAGGACGTCCTCTATTGCTGACTTAATCATTTCTGTTACGTCTTCCCTGCCAAACATTTCTCCAGGTTCCTTAATCATTACCGGAAATGTGGTTTCACTAAGTATTTTCTCGAGTCTAGCGGGTGTGCTAGCAGCAGAACCTGGTTTCTCGATTAGTGTTAGACCCCATATACTAGCACCTATCTTACTTTGTGTTGATTTGCCTGTGTCAGGTGGGCCGTACAAATATAGCCATACAACCCACTTTTTCTTTTGTTTGTAGATATAGATGAATGGTGCTATTACATACCACTTAATTACTGTAGCAAACCGTTCTTGCACATGCCTAAACCAATTAGTAGCTAAGTCATTAAGCAACTCTAGGGCTTCCCTAAGCTCTTCCCTAGTAACTTCCCTTGGCTCCCACCTAACAGCTAGTATTTTACCGTCTACTAAGTAGAATCCTGGGGCTTCAATTTCTTCCTTGATTTCTGCTTTACCCTTCCTCACATAACCTTCAATAATAGCATTTATCACGTCATGGGCTAACCTACGGTTTAGCACTAGCCCTTCTGCCTTTAACCTATCAACAATATCTTCTATGTAAGCGGGGCCTATTTTCAAAGGCCTTGGCCTTGTTCTTGTTTCCCACACTACTTCATATTTTGTTATGCCACCAAACGGGTTAATGTAAAGCGTAACCTTTGTTGGTGCTCCTACGGTAATTCTCTCCTTATACATTAACATTCCATCTTTTCTCCTTGCCCTAACAACAACCAGCTTCCTCAGGTTAGCTACGGCATAAAGTTGCTTTTCCTTTTCGTAATCCAGTATCTCAATTATTGAGTCCCTGAACGGGCTTGAAACACCTAGTATTTCCTCTATTTCCCTGATTACATCTAGTGCTTTTTCTTCACCAAGTGTGTTTTCTAGTATTTCCTGGACTCCTGACTTACCCTTAATCCTTTCCTCAAGTTCTTTACTGACTGCTTTAGATACGTTACCCCTTATTATTCCTTCCGCCTTCCGTTTCTCTATGAGTTCATCTAACTCCTTAAGTTCCTGGATACCTCCATAGAGTTTTCTATAGCTGTAGTAAATTGTGCTTAGCCTATCCTTAAGCTCTTCATCACCTGGGTCTACAGCCAATAGCTCATATAGTTTAGCAGCACTTACAGGGTGCACTCTAGCTTTTGCTAACCAACCACTAAGAAATAGTGATAGTTCTTGTCTCTGTCCCCTTACCCAAGCAGGCTTAAGTAGTTCCTTAAGTTTCATTAACGTGTTATCATCCAGAACTCTGAATTCTTTCCCTTGCCTAGGTGTGGGTGCTGCTTTGGTTTCCTTCTTTTCTTCCTCAAGCCCCAAACTCCTTAGTAGGTCTTTCCATAGCTTAACATCTTCAATAACCGCTATGTCTGAGTTAGGACCTAGCCTAAACTGATACTGCTTACCGCTTGGGTGTATGCTTGGTGGAGCTACTACATAGCCTCCATTACCCTTAATGTCTACATCTCTGCCCTTTACCTTCACCTTAGTGCTGGGGACTAGGCTAGGATCTTTAAGCCTGAAATATACGTGTATGCCTTTGCCGGTTTCTACTATCCAAGTACTTGTTACTAGGTCTCTTAACTCAGGGTAATCAATATCTATGTTCCTATACCAAGCCTCAAACAGCTCTTTGCTGTCGAAATCTATGACAATTAGGTTACCGCTTACCTTACCACAGGCTATAGCAATATTTGCCTTACCGTCCTTAAACCACTCCTCTACATCTTCCCTTGTCGGGAACTTACCATCATATATTGGCTTTTGGCTACCAACACCATCTTCCCTAACATACCCCCTCTTCTTCAGTAGCTTGGCATAAGGCTCCTTGCTCCTAGGCCTTAGCGGGAAAACAGCTAGGCCTTTCTCGTGGTAGAGTAGTGCGTAGCTTAGGACATCCTCAGTCATCGCTAACCACCATCACACACTTCTCTACATCAACAAGCTTGCCTTCCCTAACGTCTTGGTATATATCAGCTAGTAGATCCAGGGTGTCAGGAATGGTAAGGCGGAGTTCCCATGAAATACGTCTTATGTGGTCCCAGACAACCTTAGGTATTTCTCTAGGTCTCACAACATCCCTGTATCTGGATGTTTGGGTTACCGCTTCATTGCTTCCGGTTACCTTACTGACTAGTCTAGTCCGGTAAATTTTAATAATGTAGTTACCACTAGTTACCTTGGGGGAATGGGCCTCTCCACGGGATGAAGCCCTAGCGACCATCTTCCTTCACCTCTTCTTCATAATCACCTCCGCTTCCGTTTGCTCTTACTTTTCTTAGCTAACTTCTTCACGTACTTCTTCATAATGTTCTTCTTCCTACCGGGCCTACCCCTAGAAAGCTTAGTCCTCTTCTTCGCCACTTTCTTCACCTTCCCCTTCTGTTTCCTCACCAAACCACGCTAGTAGGTAGTCAGCCATTAGCTCTTGTAGCTTGTTAGCAGCTTCAAAAGCTTCTTCCTTTCTAAACTCGAAATTCTCTTCTAGGACTTTCTCCACTAGGACTAAGTCCCTAAGTGTAGCTAGTGCTGTTAAGTTACTTATGAAGTCCCCCATAGCTATTCTGTATTTCTTAGCAAACTCCTTAACAGCAGCATATACTGGGGGCCATATCTTTACTGGCCTACCTCTTCCACCATATCTTTTCTTTTCCTTCTCAAGCGGGATAACCCCCATAAATATCACCCTTATACATGTGGAAACCGCTTAGAAGGTTAATAAATAACCGAAATAATGATGATTGATATTTTTATTATAGTCGCTAGTGCAACCACGCAATAGGTATTACGTGTTTTGTATTAAATTAATTTATTTAATTAGATATGCTAACACACAGGCCCCTTACTCCTTATTAAATCTTATCTGAACATTTCTCCAGTAATTCTTCAATTACTTTAGCTATACTCCTGTATCTTTTCTTTATCTTTATTTCTTGAAGTTTCTCCCAAAGTTCCTCCGGAACCTGAATTGATTTAACCACTTAAGTTTCCCCCAATAATTACTTTCCTACAGGTTTATAAATCCAATATTTTATTATCCTATAAATTTATAAACTTATAATTCTATAGGTTTATTGGTGGTAAAGAATGGGATACCCCCGTCTTGTGTGGGATTTCAGAACGGGTGATGTAATAGATATAGAAACGGGGGTTGTTGTGGATCGCATATATATCTTGCAGCCACCTAAGGTAAATGTTGACGCTACCTACATGGTCTCAAGGAGGTTCAAGGGCCCTGGCTTGAGTAAGGAGACGAAGGCATGGTTAAGGATCTATAAAGAAGCAAGAAAGTCAGGAAAGAACCTCTCAATTTCAGTGGAAGGCTTTAGAGAGTTCATCAGTTCCGGCGGCAGTAGGAGGGTTAGGACGTTGGAGAAGCCGTTGCCGGCAAGGCCTGAGCCACTAGTAGATAAAGTTGTTAGGGAGATCCTCCCGAAGTACCCTAGGCTGAACTGTAGAACCCTCAGAGTCAAGTACCTCATTGCCTCCATTCTAACGCTAATGGCGAATGGTAAAAGAATCAATGTTAAGGAATTGGTCATTAAACATGGGGCCTCAAAAATTCATGTTCGCAGAATGCTTAGGGAATTGAGGTCTCTACCCTACCTATCTCAAGTCTTGAAAGACGTAAAAGAGGTTGTAAAAACATGAGTGGCATAACCACGCTCCTTTTGGGAACCTCATGCTACCCAGTCCGGGTTATTGTGAGAAAGGCGTTACTCGAGGATAGGCTAAGAATTCTTGAGGCCGTCTATGATATGCTTGAGAAAGTAGATAGTATAGATGAAGCAAAAAAGAGGGTTTTACTAGCTATAACCGCAACACAGGACGCCCTAGAAAGACTCCCTGAACTCGACTACATTATAACTACACTACAAAAGTAAGGAGTTAGGATTACACCAACCAACCAATAAGCAACAAAACATTAAACTCTTTTGTGGCCACAAACACGTCTAGGGGGCTGGAAAACACTACTTCTATGTGCTATACTACTTATATTACATGCTTCATGAATTGTTCTTTGGTTTGGTCTTTATATAGTAATATCTCGGTTATTTATTTGTTGTTAGGTGGTAAGATGTTGGAGGAAAGTGAGTGGGAAGAGGAAGAATTTGAGAATGAAGAGGATATTGAGGAGGATTACCTAGGCAGTGATATTGAGAATAACATGGGAGTGCAGAACATCCCTGAAAAAGAGGATGTAGTTAGAAAAGTACTAAGCGACGTTGATGTCCTAGCCTCAGAGATATTAACTAATAGGAAGTTGTTGGCGGTCTTTCTTGAACTGGGTGAGAGGCCTAAACAAGCCAAAGAGCTAGTAAGTGCGAGTGTGTACGTTAAAGCTAAGGTAAAGGACAGATACGGTGATTATGAAGAAAAAACCATCCCTAAGAAACTACCACAATCAACCATGTACAGATTACTTAAGAAATTAGTTAGTGTTGGGTTGGCCGAGGCTTATAAAGGTATTGACTACAGGAAGAGATATTATAAGCTGACCGAGCTGGGGGATAAGGTTCTGAACAAAGTTCTGGCTACAATTAAAGAATCGCTTAAGAACCACATGGATAAAGTTAGCGATTACTATAAAGCAGGACTCGAAGAGTATGAGGGATATAGAGTTCTAGAAGAAAAACAGTTCAATAAGGTAGTAACTAAATTGTTTGGTGTCAAGCCTAGCTTAATTATTAAGCTACTAAATGCTGTTAGGAAAGAAGCTGGCTATGGGGAGAGGTTCATCTTAATAGATTATGGTGAGAGGAAGAAGAGGGGCTTTGGTTTTTGAAGCCCTACTATAAACCACCTAAGGATAAGTGTGAAGTCTGCGGCAAGCTACTATACGGTACTGACAGGTATAAAATCAAGCTTTACTTAAGAGGCGATTTCAGCAAGGTTGTGTTTAAAGAATTAGTTGTTTGTTGGGACTGCTTAATGAAGGTGATTAACGATAGAGGGCTAAGGAGAAGGTTTAAGGTAAGATATAAAAAAATGAGGGCTTTAAGGTTTTGATGATTTAATACTTCCTAGATATAGCTCTATTCCACCATCACTTAGGATTAAGCCTAGATTCTCGAGACCCCAATACACCAAAAGGGAGCGGTTCTGACACCAATAAAACGATTAGTTTTAAAAAGGGGGGTTTCGATAATAACTTATGGTGGAAAAGTTTTGAAGGCTGCGGCATATATACGCATATCGCAGGAAGATGAGACACCTGAGAACCAGAGGCTAGCTATTCTTGAGTGGGCTAGCAGGCAGGGGCTTGAGGTTGCGGGCTTCTTCATAGATGAAGCTGTTTCAGGTGCTGTACCACCACGTGAGAGGCCCAAGTATAGGGCTATGCTTGAGTTCTGCAGGGATAATGGCGTGAGGAACGTAATCTTCTATGACATATCTAGGTTGGGCAGGAACCTTGAGGAAACGCTTTACGAGTTGAAAAGGTTGCTTGAAGAGGGCTTTAACGTCTACTTTGTCTACCCTGACTTCCTGAATCAGATTAATGACCCTATGATGAAGAAATTCGTTATCTCTATGTTTGCTTGGTTTGCGGAACTCTACAGGTATGACATAATTCAGAGAACTAAGGCGGGACTCGAAAGGGCTAGACGTGAGGGCAAGCACATAGGTAGACCTAGAAAGCCTATAGACCTTAAGAAGGTTGAGGAGTATAGGCGTAAGGGCATATCACTAAGGGATATAGCTAGGCTAATGGGTATTAGCTACTCAACACTCTATAGAAGGCTTAAGGAGGTTAGAGAGTAATGAAGAAGAACCGAGGGCCGTTCATCACACAATGCTTAGCTAGGTTCATGAAGCCCTAGCTAAGAGCGTTGTGTGATGAGGGTTCTGATATGGGGAATAGTGGAAACGAGAGGAAAGACAGAACCGAGGAGAAAGGTAGGTTTAAGGTGGAGAAGTGGAGGAGTGTTAAGATTGATGAAGATACTCACATATTAGTTAAGAAGTTAGCAATACTTCTCGACATGAAGGAGTATATGGTAATTAAGATATCAGTGTTCCTTACGGCCTTTCTGATACAGGGTAATATAGACGTAGCTAGGAAAACCCTAAGGTATATTAAACATAGGTACGCCCGGAGAGCTGCAATAATTGAGAGAACCGAAGAATACATAGAGAAGTTACTCGAGGAAGACTAAAACTAACCGCCCCTAGACCTTGAACAAAAATCAAGTCTTTATTGTTTGAATGCTCGGGAAATTCTTCTTGATTGTCTTTAGCACTCTCTCGGAATCGTCAAAGACTGCCTCAATCCTGTATCTGTCAAGCAGCTTCCTAAGTTGCAACACCTTATAGACATGGTCTTTGCTTAAGTCCCCTTCATCCCTGAATACAATTTCGTGGTAGTATATGTTCCACTTCCTTAGCTGCTGCTTAGTCTTTCTTGCCTGTCTCTCTCTTACCCTGCCTGTCAGTATAATTATTTTGTAGCCCCTCACTAGGTAAGACCTAAGCTGCTTAACAACATCTTCCCTAGGTCTATCTAAATCCATGTACTTATCGCTTAAGAAGCATTCCCAGAACTTCTTCCTACTGCCGGCAGCTTCTTCCTGGCACTTCTTATACCTCTCACTAGAGTCTACTAGCACGCTATCTAAGTCAAACACTACCGCCTTAGGTTTCAGGGCTTCCTTAAGCTCCTTAAGGGCTTCTATTACCTCACTCTTTATGTCTCCCTGCATACTCCCTTAACCTCTTAGCTAGCTCTTCAAACCTAGTAGCTAGTTTAAAGGCTAAGGTCCTATCTAGTTCTGCCCCAGATATATACCTAATTAAAGCGTCTAAGTACTCTAAAGCCCTGTTTGAGTCAATCAAGCCCCTAAGAACTAGGCCTTCCCTCTCGTGAGTCTGAGTAACGTAATCGTACTGCTCCTTAGGCCCTAAGTAACACTCCTTTGTTTTCTTCCTTACCTTACCCCCAACCTTTTCATAGCCTAGGTAGTGCACAGCATAAACATAAATCTTGTTACCTACACGCTTCTCCTTAATGTAGCTGTAGGGCAAGCCACACCCAGGGCAAACCTTACCTTCTTTGGAGGATAAATTTATCACCCAATTGGAACTCGGTTTAGGTTAAATAAAATTTTCTGGGTAAATTGAGGGGTAAATCAGACTAATATAACTAATACTATAAGAGGAAGACTAATATTAAGAACTAGTGGACTAGGGCTTTCTTCACAATTCTATGGACAGTTGATTTGCTGAGGCCCACCATCTCAGCTATCTTCCTTATACTGTAGCCTTGCCGGTAAAGCGATATAATCTTGAGGTCTAGCATAGGATCCCTAGCTACTTGCTGCTTTTCGATTCCTGACTCCCTAGACTTCCGCTCCTTCCTTTCGAGTAGCAGCTTAACAACTTCTTCTAGTTCATCAACATGCTCTATAGCTTCCTTAACCCTCTCTAGCTCTAGCTTAAGCCTCTCATTCTCTACCCTCAATTCCTCAAGCTTAGACCTCTCTAACTCCAAGTTATTTCTCAGGTGGGACAGTTCCGCCTTGAGTGTGTGGGACATTATGAATGTCCCAGACAGGGACAAAGTAGCAACCAGCACTAGCAGCACATACATGAGTAAATCCATGTCCCTCACCATGTCCCAAAGAGACATTAAACGGGACTGTCCCGCTAACTGTCCCTCAGGGACATAGCTAGGGACATGAAAACTTAAAAGACCACCAACAAATAGCAACCGCCATAGGGGTAAAATTGGTCCCCAAACACATAACACGAAAAACCACCAAATAACCCACAATACCTATCAACAAACAACAAAGAAATTAAAGAGTATTCCAAGTAGCAACCACAAAATTTCGCTTCATTCATTTACCGCTCGCTGTGTATATATTTATTTAATTAATTAGAAGCCTTAGTAGGGTATTATTCGGTTTTAGTAAAAGTAGGAAAATTACTAATTTTCTACCTTGTTTTTCGTGTTGTCTTCAAAATGGAGTTCTCGTTGGGGCATAGATTTAGCCCCAAAATAGGTGGAGATAGCTATTTCCAGACTTAAAAACCTTAAGCATAGAAATCCGAGGAATACATTAAGTAGAACCTCAAGCCCAAGTACTACAGCCTTGAAGTCAATACCTACGTAATAGCTTAGACTCACACCAATCCCTACAGAAATAGCTAACTCCATTCATTGAAGGGGGTCAAATCTATGTCCCCACACCATTGGGGTATAATTTTATGCCCCAACATGAAAGCCCGTGTAACCCGTGTAACC
>CAYQIX010000051.1:0-9926 GCA_964417765.1 uncultured Desulfurococcaceae archaeon | reverse complement strand
CCAGGTATATTCTTCAGGTCGTTGATGATCTTCGTAAATTCTTCATTATCTCTAGCCCATATATTAGCTATTACTGTGTGGTCACCTGATGTTATCGCTAAGTACTTGACGTAGTCCTTGTTCTTTAAGATATTAATGACTTCCAGCAGCCTATCAGGTTCAACGTCAAGACCCGTTACTGACACGAAGTTGTACCCGAGCTTTTTAGGGTCGACTACTGCCGTGTACTTCTTAATTACTCCACGCTGCTCGAGCTTCCTTATGCGCTTAATTACAGCTACGTCACTGAGCCCTAGAGACCTAGCTATCTCTGATACAGGTGTTCGCGAGCACTTTATCAGGTACTCTATTATCTTCTGGTCCTTATCGTCTAGCATACTTAATGACCCTTTAATAAAGTACTAACTAACTAATTAAGTTATCCATACATGTAATTATGTATAATTAACCAAGACGTTAGGACTGCTCAGTACACGCAGCTGGCAGTCAGCATTAAGTGTGACTTAGTACGTAGCTGAAATAACATTAATTACCTACGCGTATACTACGTGAGTGGGTAGAGGGGGGAGGTTTGGTCAGCTGGATCGCGTACTCACTGTTATGTCTACTGCTGTGGGGGATGTGGGGTTTATTTTTAAAGCTAGCTTATGAAGGGTCTACATGGCTTGAGGTGTACTTTCTGTCTGCTGTAGCGTCATTTACTCTGGCGCTCTCAGTGTTTATCCTAGGTGGTGGTAAGGTGACAACCAGTAAGTCCATGGTGCTAGCTCTCCTAGCTGGCTTATTTGGGGGCGGCGGGTACATACTGTTCATGAAGGCTTTGGAGACAGGTAAAGCATCCATCGTTATACCTCTGACTGCGCTGTATCCTGCAGTAACTGTGGTACTTGCACTCCTATTTCTTGGTGAGAAGTTAAGTACTACGCAAGCTGTAGGGATAGCTTTAGCTGTGATAGCTACTATATTGCTGTCTATGTAGCGCGGCTAGCGAGGAATGATACCTTTCTCCCTGGAGAACTCCTCAAGCTTTGAAATCACTTCCTTCTTAAACCCTATGTATATTCCGCCTTCCTTGAACCCTACGTAAGCTATGCTTACTTTCCCGGGCTCCAGCAACTCCGGTCCCTCCCACTTAACGACTAGCTCCTTAATGAGGTGGTCTCTTGCTTGTATAGCATTTTTAGGAACCACCCTGAAGCCTCTTCCTATTCCATACACATAGGCATAGGTCCCCCTACTACCCCGGATGCTGAGGGCTGGTGACTCAATATCTACGTGGGTTACTCTAGCTCTGCTGTAGCCCTTAACGTGGATGAATACATCGCACGGCTCAATACGTACTGCACCCTGAGGTGTGATAGCAGTAACTACTGCCCTGACAGGCAGCTTACCGGGTCCTGGGCCAGTCACATCCTAACCCTGCGATCTCTCGTAACTCTCATTTATTAGGTCTGCTGCCTGCTGTATATATCCTCAAGCGCTTCAGCCGCAACTTCAGGGAAGAGTGCGTAAGTTAGGTAGTCCTCGAACTTCCTGGCTAGGTGCTTAGGGAGAGCTGACTTAGCTTCCTTTAGAGTAACTGCCAGCTCCTTCTCAGCTACTCTCTTAGGTCTGGACTTAGCCAGCTGTATGAGCTTCTCGCTAACAGGTGCAGGAGGCTTACCGTACTTTCCCTCAACGTAGTCTAGGAGCTCATCAATTACTGCCCTATACCTACCTGATATCACGTTGAGTACTGCTTGAGCACCAACTATCTGGGATATGGGGGTTACGAGAGGCGGCCACCCCAGCTCTTCCCTCACCCTGACTACCTCTTCAAGTACTTCAGGCAGCCTATCCTCAGCTTTAAGCTCTCTGAGCTGGGCAAGTAAGTTGCTGAGCATTCCTCCAGGTACTTGATGCTGAATCACACGTACGTCAACCGGCGGCTCCTTTAGTGCGTAGTCAAACTCTCGGTACTTCCTCCTCACCTCCCACACAAGCTTCGCGGCATCATAAAGGACATTCAGGTCTACACTCACCTCGTAGGGTGTACCTTTTAGTGCTGCAATCAGTGTTTCTGCAGGGGTGTGTGACGTGAACAAGCTCAAGCTAGACACAGTCACATCTACTAAGTCAGCTCCAGCCTCTATAGACTTCAGAGCCGTCATTGGTGCGAACCCGGCTGTAGCGTGCGTGTGCACATTAACCGTGACGTCCATGCTCTTTAGCTCCTTAATTAGCTCTACTGCAGCGTAGGGTGTCAGTATGCCTGCCATGTCCTTAATAGTGATTGTTTCAGGTTCGAACCTGCTAATTATCTCCTCAGCGAGCTTCCGGTAGTACTCTACGGTGTGTACAGGGCTCACGCTGTAGACCATGCACACCTGAAGCTCAGCACCTACCTTCTTAATCACCTTAATAGGTAGGGCTAAATTATCTAGGTCATTAAGTGCGTCGAAAACCCTGAAGATGTCTATGCCGTCCCTATGCGCGTACTCAATGAACTTCTCAACCACGTCACGCGGGTAGTGCCTGTACCCTACGAGGTTTAGGCCTCTAAGTAGCATCATCAGCTTGGTACGTCTAGCTGCCTCTCTTACTCGCTTAAGCCTCTCCCACGGGTCCTCTCTCAAGTACCTTAGAGTAACGTCAAATGTAGCGCCACCCCAGACTTCTAGAGCGTAGAAGCCAGCCTTATCGAGAATCTCAACAATCCTAACGACGTCGTCACTCCTCAATCTGGTTGCGAGGAGCGACTGCTGCCCATCTCTCACAGTTAGGTCAATTAGCTCTACCGCTGCAGCCCACCCCGCAGTTATTCTTATTGCCCCGTAACTGCTTTACCGCTTTTATAGTTTCCCACATGAAGCCTAGGCTTCCACTAAATTGTGGAAGTAGCGTAGGGAACGCTAAAATCCACCTGCAGTATATTCTTACGGGAGGCTTATGGGGAAGATACCTGGCAACTTACTAAGGAAGTACGTGCTGAGTAGAACTGGAGCTGCTAGGAGAGACATTATAGTTGGCCCTGAAGAAGGTATTGACGTTTCTGTCATGTCGGCTGGCAGAGGAGCTGTAGTAGTCGCTCACTGCGATCCGATAGTTGGTGCATTAAGGAGGATTGGGTGGCTAGCTGTTCACATAGCCTGTAATGACGTAGTAACTGCTGGCGTAGAGCCTAAGTGGGTTCTTCCTACGATCTTACTACCTGAGGTATGGAGTGAGGAGTTGCTCAATGAAATAACAAGCGACATAGATCGTGCTGCGAAGGAACTAGGTGTAGCTGTAGTGGGAGGACATACGGGCTATGCGCCGGGTGTGTCGAGGCCGATAGTGGTTGTGACAGCTATAGGGGTGGGGGAGGAGGGTCAAGTAATAACTGCGAAAGGTGCTCAACCAGGTGACGACGTCTACATAACTAAGGGAGCAGGAATTGAAGGGACAGCTATACTAGCGAGCGACTTCAGAGATGTACTACGCGATAAGGGTGTTAGTGATGATGTGCTAGCGAGGGCTGAGTCATTTTTATGGGAAGTGAGTGTTGTTAAGGAGGCTCTAGCTCTAGCTAAGGCTGGAGCCGTGACAGCAATGCACGACGCAACTAGAGGTGGTGTAGCTGAAGCGCTCATTGAACTAGCTACTGCTTCAAAGAAGACTATTGAGGTCTGGGAAGATAGAATCCCGGTTAGGGAAGAAACTAGGATCTTTGCTGAAGCACTTAAGTTCGACCCCCTATGGCTAATAAGTTCCGGGACACTGATATTTACCTCGCCGAAGAGCATGGAGGGCGTAGTTGAGGAAGTACTAAGGGGTTTAGGCGTGAGCTACGCGAAGGTGGGTGAGGTGAGGGAAGGTAAGGCATGCGCCATAATACATAGGAGTGGAGGTACTGAGATTTTGGAGGAGCCGACTCCTGAGAGAGATGAATTAGCTAGGCTATGGGAGACGTACCCTAGGCTGAAGAAGTAGGGGAAGTAGGATTAAGTATGTGGGTTATTATTTTGTTTAATTTTTATTCTTTCTATTCCAGGTATTCTTCACTGAAGTTCAAAATCTTAGATACATGCTTTACGTAGAGGTATAGTAAATCTGACAACCTATTTAAGTACCTGTAAGTAACCTCATCTAAGACTCCATCCTTAAGTAACTTAACAGCCCTCCTCTCTACCCTCCTGCAGATAGCTCTAGCATAGTTAAGTATGGTTGCCTCAATAGGTCCTGAAGGAATCGTAAATTTAAATTTCTTAACTAAGTCACGCCATAATTTCTGGACCTCAATATCGAGTTCTTCTAGCTCGCTCTGAGTTACTGGTGCTGCTGCCTTACCTTTCCCACCTAGCGCTACGTAGCCTGCTACCTTCATTAACCTGACCTGGATATCCTTCAACCTCCTACTCACATCAGTTAGGTCTTCTCTCCTATTAAGTAGTGACCTAGCTATACCTAGTACAGCTACGAGCTCATCGACCTCCCCAACGAATTCGACTGGCGGGGAGTCCTTCGGCATCCTCCTACCCATGATATCGGTTAATCCGTCATCACCTCTGTGATCGGCCTTCACAGAGTGCACCATTATTTAGGAGGTGAAATCAAATATAAAGTCAAGGTAAGTCTATTACCTTAATTACTGAGTTAGGACATGGTGGTATGTTGGGGAACGTGCGTGAAAGTAAGTCAGGTGGCATTGCAGCAGTAATTGCTGAAATACAGAAGAAGGTAGATGAAATTGCTAAATCTATTGAGGAACTCAGAAGTGAGGTGAAGGATCTCAAAGACTCAATGGATAATCTCAATAAGGTCATTCAAGACCTTGTAAGTGAGGTGAGGTCTATAATGCCTAGCCGCAGCGTGTTAGCTGATGAGATATTTAAGGAGAGGTTGAGGAAGGTAATTAAGGACTTCCTCAGAGATCAGGCGCGTGAGATATAAGAAATTCTGCGAGTACATCCACTACTTACGTTCTTCCTTCTTCTTTAGTAAGTCTCCGAAGAAGTACCAGACAGTAAAGACACCTATCGACAGCCCTATGCCTAAGCTCAGACCCCACGTTAGAGCTGCCTTCACCTCGCTACTTAATGCCGTAACATCAATAATCAGTACTGTAGTTATGAGGAATGTTAGCAGCATCATGAACCCCCTCAGACCTCTCTCAATCTTTATCCTCTCAATCACAGCGTCAATAACTAAGAAGACGAAGACTATCAGGAAGGCAACGCTAGCCACCTTACCTACGTAGCTAGACACAGTCATTACGAAGTCAATAGCTTCTGGATACACTATGAGTACTACGGTGTGAGCAGCGATCAGCGCGATACCTAGGTTAATTAATGCTAGGATAATCGTGTTTATGGGTATTGCATACCTAACGTAAGGCCTAGCTAGGTCCTCGAGCTTGATTATGCTCAGTATCTTCTTAACTACCTTAGTGACGACCAGCGCTATTACGAAGAATATAAGCGCAATTACGATGGATATAGCTATCTTTGGGAGCAGGTAAGCAACCTCAGATAGAGTCCTCCTCAAAGCCTCACTAACAATGTCTAAGGCGGACCTCGAAGCATTAATGAATGTTTCATTTAAGTCCATGCCCCCCACCCCTACCCTCCATAAATAATAACTACTATGTAGTAGAGAACTCTATAAATAATGTACAGTATCAGGAGGACTACAGCGAATCCTAAGAGTTTCGCAGCTAGGAGTGCAGTACTCCTTAAGGTAAATATCGTGAAGTTGTAGCTCGATATGCTCACATTGTAGAGCACCCTAGAGTAGACCCTAACGTAGCTTTCCCGCGGTAAGGCCGTCTCTGGTATCGCCATGAAGGCCACTGCTGTAGCTGCTGCTGAGAGTACTGCAGCGGTAGCGAACATGAGTGACGTATTGTAGCTGATTAGGAGAGCTATGCTTAAGCCAAGGACCTGGGCTAGAGAGCTAGCTGCGGCAAGTGCTGTAGCTGTCTTACCTACGTCAAACTTCTTGGATACCTCACCGTAGATCAAGCTCGCGAGGAAGTTCGAGCCAGTATATGAGAATGCGTATAGAGCAGCAATGGCTAGGTGGAGCTCAGGTCTGTGAGTGAGTATGATCAGCAGCGGTATTAAGGAGTTCGCAAGTATCGCTAGCTTGTACGTGCTGTACGGTCTACCTCCCCAGAATAGTGAGGAACCCATAACTGACACAGTCTGAACAAGACCTAGTGAAGCAGCCAAGTAGTCAGGTGCCCTCAGGTACTTCATGAGGTAGGGCCCCCACACGACACCTAGTATAGCTCCTGACGCTAGGAGGGACGACAAGAAAACGAATACATTAACTAGCTTAATACCTGCCTCCTCAGCTTCCTGGAGCTTAGATGCCATATTCGTAGCTAGCCTTGCTGGCACAGGAGTTAGTGCAACCACTAGGGTCGACATGAGGCCTACAGCCATAGCGAGCAGGTAAAGGTACACGTACTTGCTTATAGCTGTCGTGGACATGAGCACTATCACGGCAGTAACCTGCCCAATGACGTTGGAGACAGCTCCTAAAGCGCCTCTCCTAGACAGCAGCTTCCTCAATTCACTATTATCTAGTCTCGTGAAGATCACGCTGCTCATGAGTGAGGACGTAGGGACCGTCAGAGCCACAGCCGCTACATAGTTAATGTACAGAAGTGATGGAGCGAATATAGCGGTTATTGGAATGAGCCCCCAGCATGTCCTCTCTAATCCGTGCGATGCTAGGAGCTTCGCCTTGACACTTGTCTTGAGTATCCCGCTATGCTGGTTCAGGTAGTAAGCTGTTGCTAAGGCAGCGAGGTAGGCTAGTATATTGAGTACTAGGATGTCTCGAATGCTGAAGCCTACTGAGACAAGCAGTATTGGGGTGATTGAACGAGTGATGACTATGTAGAAGTTAGCTACTAGCGCCTCGAGCGATAAGAAAGCACCTAAGGTTCTGATCTTAAGTCGCCGCTTACCTAGGGCGTGCTCCAGCCCCTCAGCGATCTTCTCTCTACTTATGTGCCACCTCATATCTCCATCTCTTCAAGAGGGTGTGATTAAGTATAGGCTCTTATAAAAGTATCTCCTCTTATACAGACAATTAACTTTATATCTTTCGAGAATAATGAATTAAGATACTCTGCTCTCTTTATGGTTGCAGTGTCTGTTGCTGAACTAGCGCTTATGTCTGTCAAAATGGTCTAAAATCTTTATAAGTACAGGTGAGGTATGGGTCTTAATGGTTAGGACTATGAGGGTATTCTACGTCACGACACCTATATACTACCCGAATGCCGAGCCGCACATAGGGCACGCGTATACTACAGTGATGGCTGACGTCATTGCTAGGTGGATGAAGCTTGAGGGGTTTGAGGTATTCTTTCTCACAGGTACTGACGAGCACGGTCTCAAGCTTCAGAGGGCTGCTGAGGAGAAGGGACTTAGACCTAAGGAATTTGTTGATGTAATGTCAGGGAAGTTTAAGGAGGCTTGGGTGAAGCTGAACATCGAGTACAGTAGGTTCATAAGGACTACGGACAGCGACCACGAGGAGCTAGTTAAGAGGGTTATGAAGGAGCTCTGGGATAAGGGCCTGATCTACAAAGGCAGCTACAGCGGGTGGTACTGCACTAGCTGTGAGAGGTTCTACGATGAAGGCGAGTACGTTGAGGAGGGAGGGAAGAGGCTATGCCCGATACACCTCAAGGAGCTTGAGTGGTTTGAGGAGGAGACGTACTTCCTTAAGTTCTCTAAGTTCACGGACTACGTACTGAAGGTACTTAAGGAGAATGATGTAGTGACGCCGAAGGAGTACGTTAGGGAGGTAATAAGTAAGCTCGAGTCTCACGGCCTCAAGGACCTGTCGATAACTAGGCCTAAGTCCAGGGTTTCGTGGGGTGTTGAAGCTCCGTGGGATCCGAACCACACAATATACGTCTGGATTGACGCGCTACTCAATTACTTAACAGGCATCAAGTACTACAAGGACAGGGAGTTCTTCAGGAAGTTCTGGGAGAACACACACCACTTTGTAGGTAAGGACATACTGTGGTTCCACACAGCAATATGGTTCTCGCTGCTGAAGATGTTAGAAGTAGATCACCCGAAGAAAGTGATTGTCCACGGCTTCATCCTCACTAGGGGCAGGAAGATGAGTAAGAGCACGGGCAATGTAGTAACTGTAGACGACCTCCTCAAGGAGTTCGACGCTGACGTAGTTAGGTACTACTTAATGAGAATAGCTGCCCTAGATAAGGACGCTGAGTTCAGCCTAGAGAACATGAAGGAAGTGTACAATAGTGAGTTAGCTGACACGCTAGGGAACCTAGTTAGAAGGCTCAGCGTACTAGCAATAAAGAAGTTGGGCGGTGAGGTACCTAGGAGTGAGATCGACACCGAGGTTAAGGAGGCTGCTGAGAAGTCACTTAACGATGCGCGAGCAGAAATGAAGAACTTCAGGTTTAGCGTAGCTACGGTCAAGATATTCGACTTATTCAGATTCCTTAACGCCTACATGAACAGGACCGAGCCGTGGAGGAAGGAGAAGCCTACCTACGAGCTCTACAACTCTATTGAAGCACTGAGGTTCGGGACCTCGATGCTGTGGCCGTTCATGCCTGAGACAGCTGAGCGCATAGCTAAGGTATTCAGCTTCAACATAGTGGGCTTCAGCGACCTTAAGTTCGGTTCGACTGAGAAGTTCATAGTTACTGAAGCACCGATACTGTTCAGGAAGAAGAGCTGACGTAACTTACTAAACTTATGTTTATGGAGTATGATGCAGCAGTTGATAGCTGAGTGATTCCGAAGGACCTGACAATCACTGCCGGGAGTAGCGAGTACAGGTTTCCTCTGACATGAGAATTCCAAGCTAGGAGTTCTCTGAGCACGCCGTCACTACCGTACTTAACGCTTCCAACGCCGTAGTTTATTAGGAGGATGTACTTTGACCCTCGGTAATTCAGCCCCCTCAGTACGTAGCAGTAATTGAATGAGTGAGTGCCTTCTGAGTACTTGTAGCATCGCTCAGATACACGTGCTATGTAGCTCCAAGACCTAACTAACCTGCCCAGGTACTTAGGGGTTAAGTCCTCATATATGAATAAGGTCTTATTCTCTTTCAGGTACCTGTACTTAATTATGAATGGTGGGAGATCCTCAACAATTTTCTTCTGCTGCAGTATGTACGTGACATCTTCTTCATCTACATAGTAAGCTCTATTCATGAATGGGACGAGCTTCGTGGGTTCAGAGCTACTTAAGTTTACGTAAACAACGCTAGCTATACCTGACAGATCTTTCTCTACATTACTTACGTCGATCAGGTTATTTACAGAATATAGTAGAAATGAGTAGCCTACCTGAACATCTCTCTTACTCAGCTTAAATACCCAGTCACAGCACCCGAACCCAGCAGGTAGCTGAGCCTCACCTGTACGCTTATTCACTACTAAGACCCTACTCACTTTGAGGGTCCTGAACTTAGTGATAAATAAGTCACCCTTCCTAACCCACCTACTATCGGCCTGCAGCAGAGCAAGGTACTGCTTCGGGCAGATCGCGACGCCATTACTGAAGATGAGGGTTACTTTAGCTACGTCAACACTGCCGCAGTACTTTTGAGTAACCTCTATCTGCATGCTTGAGGAGATAATGCTGCAGGACCTACTAATAACGTAGGTGATGTTGTGAGGGTTCTTCACGTAGTTGCTGTAATTGAATGCAAGTACTACATAGAAGTTCGGGCTGAGCTCACGCAGAAGGTCTCTCCCGATCAGGTCTTGAATAGTCTTAGGTATGTAGGGCGTGAGGGGTAAGTTGTAGCTGCTCACAGGCTCAACTACGTACGTAAGCTTAAGTCCAGGAGGACCTGAAATCTGGGTGGAGTACGGGTTATTAGCTAGTAGTGATGCAGCTGCTGAAGCAGCAGATATTAGAGCTAAAATCATGAGTGCAGTATATGCA
>CAYQIX010000050.1:0-9959 GCA_964417765.1 uncultured Desulfurococcaceae archaeon | reverse complement strand
AGCTGAATGCCGCCGAAGTACAGAAGGCGGGCTATAGCCGGCACCGGGCCCGGCCGCAGCCCTAGCTACTTGGGCTTGAGTTTCTCGAGCACCTTGCTCTGTATGTTAATTACATCCTCTGCTGATGGGGCTTTAGAGTACTCTTCCAGTAGTTCTTCGTTGAGTTCGATGAATGCGTGCCCCCACTTAAATAGGTTGAGAACCTTCAGTGCATCATCCTTAAAGCCAGTTATGTAGAGTGCTGCTGCAACCGCTTCTGCGCTACTTAGCTTTGTTGGGACTGCGTAATTTACTGGGTTGCCAGCGAAGAGTAGTGGGAGCACCCTCTGATGTCCTCTAATCCTCCTGCACACCTTCACTATCGGCTCAATCCCTCTATTCCATGACGCATCAACTACTACCAGCCCATGCTTTAGTATAGGTCCTCTATCAAGAGGTGTTAGGACTTTATCTGCAGCAGGGTTAAGGACTACCACACCCTTAGGTACGTCCCTAGGCCCGCTAACTCTCTTAGCTAAACCAAACCTAACTAACTTTAGAGCTGTCGACTTCTTGGGGTCGTCTCCCTCAAGCCTTAGCACGTAGATATTAACAGTTAGCACCGACAGTAACTGTAATTACGGTAGTTAAAAGTTAAAGTTTAAATATTACACTTCACTGTTTGTAGGATGGGGTACAGTAAATGCCCGAGGCAATAGTCTTAATTAACACGGACATCGGCACTGAGGAGGAAGTACTCAACACCCTCGGAACTATAGAGGGTGTTATTGAGGCTTACATAGTTTACGGCGTCTATGACATTGTAGCTAAGGTTAAGGCACCAACGACTGAGGTGCTCAAAGAAATAATATCGAGTAAGATAAGGAAGATCCCTAAGGTAAGGTCGACATTAACGATGATAATTGTTGAGGGTAAGAAGTTCGCAGCACAAGAAAAGTAAGAAATGAGTAATGTTTTTGAAATACTACACATCGGCATAGACGATGTTGACTCACCTTCAGGTGGCTGCACCACACACGCAGCATACAAGCTAGTGAAGGAACTGCTGAACAGTTTTCGCAGCTTAAAGTTCATTGACTATCCGAACCTAGTCAGGCTAAACCCTGCAGTACCTTTCAAGACTAGAGGTAATGGAGCTGTTGCTATTAGGGTTGCTGTACGGAAAGATCTTACTGAAGAAGTAGCTGACTTCACAGCTAAATTTATTGAAGAATATGTGAGGTCGTACGAGTTCAGAGCAGATAGGGATTACGCTGTAGCAATAGTAGTTGGGGAGGTTCCTAAGTTGCTGACTCTTTTTTATGAGAAGGTGCTGACTGACTTCATACATATTGACTACTTAAAGAGGGCTGTCCGTGCATTAGGAGAAAGGTGCATTACTCCACTAGGTATTAAGAGAGGGCTGGTTGGCGCGCTGGCAGCTA
Source organism: uncultured Desulfurococcaceae archaeon (assembly GCA_964417765.1). GTDB lineage: Archaea > Thermoproteota > Thermoprotei_A > Sulfolobales > NBVN01 > B83-G16. The sequence continues at coordinate 8,535 of CAYQIX010000050.1, read as the reverse complement.
TAGGGTGGTACTTCAAGTGTGACTGCACATACGAGCTTATAGCCTACAGAAGCCCCGGTAAGCACGAGCCAGAGAGGTGTGTTGATGCTGAGTCAGTTAAGTTGATGGACTTGAGATTTAAGGATGTGACCTTCTTGAACTATGACTACGAGAAGAAGAGGCCCCTCATCTCACCTCACGGACCTGACCCAGTACTTCTTGGTATTAGGGGTGAGGACCCTAGACTGCTGGTAGAGGCTTTTAAGATGCTTAAGATATGTGAGGATGTTGAGGGTTGGGTGATCTTCAGGACAAATCAAGGTACTGACGCACACTTAATTAATAGGAACTTACGTGACTTCAGAGTATTTCAGACGGGATGCAGCAGGTGCTTAGTAGACAGCAAACCAAAGATACTTCCCGGTGGTGACGTAATTTTAAGAGTAAGAGACGCATCTGAGTCCAGGACTTCTCACACCGCCTGGATCGCTGTGTTTAAGGAGACAGGGCTCACATCAATAATTAAGGAACTTATAGAAGGTGATGAAGTGTATGTGTGCGGCACTATGAAGTACTGGGAGAACCTAGGTCCAGTCATTCAGCTAGAGAAAATAAGGATCCTCAAGCTAACCCAAGCTAAAGTGCTTAGAAACCCCAGGTGCCCGAAGTGCGGTGCAAGGATGAAGTCTGCTGGAAAGAATAAGGGCTGGAAATGCCCGAAGTGTGGATACAGAACAAAAGCAGGTGAGAAAGAAGTGATTTATATACTAAGAAAGATTGCAGAGGGCGAGTACGTGCCTAAGGACTCAGCAATTAAACACTTAGTAAAGCCAGCCCGAAGATATGGAAGAGAAAGATTATGCTTACCTACTGAACCCACTGGATACTGGATAATGTAAGATACCCCTCATTTCTCTTGGAGACCACTATGATCCCACCAAAACAGCATAGTGCCAACCAGGAGTCACTAAAGTACAGGAGTGAGTAGTCAGTGCCAATTCATATCATTGCTGAACTTCAGTCTAGGCGTGAGAGAGATACCCCTCAGTTTCTTCTGGAAACTTCTAAGACATATTAAATGAGTTTGTATAATTAAAATATAAGTGAAGCTATTGTGCATTTTGTACTTTTCAAGTAAATCTTACGTAACTTTTTGATTACTTCTTTTTAATGATAATTAATAGTCAACAATGCTATTAGTTGCACCTGAAATAGTGGGGTCTCTCTGTACAATGTGTTTGCGGTTGATTCGAATGTGATTTTGTGGTGCTGTTTTGATTTGATACCCCTTTGTTTCCTGTGGAGTGGGTTTTTAAGCCCACTCAGAGAGGAGGCTCCGGATTCATATATTTCTTTTTAAATGCTGTCTCAACATCGATATCTAGTATATTAGCGAGTGAAAGGAGCCATGCTAGAACATCAGCTACCTCCTCTTCAATGGCTGACTTGTTATTGCGTAGTATTGCCTCAGCTAACTCACCAACTTCTTCAATGAACCAAGTGAATGTTGCGTAAAGACCACGTGACGAGTCTCGCTTATAGTAGTACTTCTTCATTAGCTCTTGAGCATATTTTACCGTAAGCTCCTTACACTCTGCAGTCCCCATAGTTGCCCACTTATGTGTCTAGCACCTACTTTATTAATGTTTTAATCGCTGGATGTTATGGAACAAAAAGTTATTTTTGTTTAAGTGCTTAATCTGAGTTGGTGGTAGAGTGCCATCGCAAAGGAAGAGAAAAACTACAGGGCCTGTGACAGCTGCAGGTTTAGTTAGGTTCTTCGAGGATGTGGAGGCGAAAGTGACAATATCGCCTACTACAATAGTGATACTTGCTATAGCTACATCTGTGGCCGTAGCTGTACTAAACATACTGTTTAAGTAAAACCGTGAATTTCTGATGTAATTAAAAATTTGTTTTACGTAAACTTCAGTAAGGTGTTCCATGCGTCATCAATCATTGATTCAATTTTCTTCAGCTCCTCATCAGATAATGCTCTAAATCTTCCCTGAAGCTTGATATACTCTTTAACAGGTTTCCTCTTGCTCCTATCTTTATAGGGAATGCTGAAGGGACTTATCCTAACTTTTCCGTTAATAGCCTCGAATAAGATCCACATGCCTGTCTCGACAGCTAGCTTAGCTATCTCCACGGTCTGTGATGGGTCAAATCTCCACCCTGTGGGGCATGGTGCATGGAGGTGTATGTACTTGAATCCCTTAATTGACGCCGCCCTCCTCAGCTTCTCTATAAAGTCTGTTGGGTACCCTACGCTGGCGGTAGCTACGTAAGGTATCTTGTGCATCAGCATTATTAGTGGAAGCTCCTTCTTTCTCTCTTTTTTCCCGGTCCATGTAGTTGTTGTCCATGCACCGTACGGTGTCAAAGAGGATCTCTGGATGCCTGTATTCATGTACGCTTCATTATCTACGCAAATATGAATTATGTTGTCGCCTCTCTCTGCAGCACCTGATAGAGTAGCGAAACCTATGTCTGCTGTCGCTCCATCACCTGCCCATACTACAACAACAGCATCCTCACCTAAGACCTCCTTAGCTGCAGCTATGCCTGCTGCCACAGCGTCGGCAGACGCGAATGGCACGTTAATAACGGGGAGTGATATGCTGCAGCCAGGTGCCAGACCCTCAATAACTGCCGTGCATCCTGCAGGAACAACTAAAATTACCCTATCTCCTAAGGCCATACCAATGTACCGTAGTCCCAGCGTCTCGGGGCAGCCAGGACACGAGGGGTTTCCAGGCAGCACGTACTTCTTTCTTGGGAGTTCCTTAATGCTTATAGGTGCCATCATGATCACCCAAAATACCACTCAATATATCTGGAAATAGCCCCCTTTGACTCTAGCTCATTTATAAATGACTTAACAATTCCTGCGATGTCCTCATAGGTTACATCAACTCCAGCTAGACCAGCTAAGACATTCTTTATTGGAACTCTCACATTCTGCTCTGTTAAGTGGGTTACCACATCTAAGTACATGGGTCCTGCCGACCCTGGCGATACCGCCCTATCAAATACCACAACACCTTTAGCATTTCTGAGGACACTAGCTAGTTCTTCGCTTGGGAACGGCCTCACGTACCGCATCTTAATTAAACCTACTTCATATCCCTCACTCCTTAACAGCTCAGTAGCTTCTCTCATATCACCTACCCATGCACCAGCACCGACAATGAAGTATTTAGCGTCTGAGCACCTGTAGCAGTCTATTAAACCTCCGTACGACCGGCCAGTCAGCTTACTCCATTCCTGGTCAACTTCAGCTATGACCTTCTTTGCTGCCTCCAGCGACTTGTGTATGTCCCACCGCATCTTCATATGCTCTTTCAGGTTAGAGGGTATGTTGCCCATGGTGATCGGCTCACCAGCTCTGAATACGTAAGGCTGCCTTCTCTCCGGAAGGAACGAGTCAACTAGGGACTGACCAGGTATGTCGACAGGTTCTGTTGTGTGACTCAATATGAAGGCGTCTAGCGCAACCATGCCTGGCAGGAACACACGCGGGTCCTCAGTAATCTTGAATAGCTGAATTATTGAGTCAAGGACCTCCTGATTATGCTCAGCAAACATCATCAGCCAGCCGGTGTCTCTCTGCGATAAGAAGTCAGAGTGGTCGGTCCATATGTTCCAAGGTGGCCCCATGGTCCTTGTCACTATGGCCATAACCAGCGGTACTCTAGCGCCAGCAACCCACCACAGCATCTCACTCATGTACATAAGGCCGTGCGACGATGTGGCTGTGAACGCCCTAACACCTCCTGATGCAGCCCCATATACGGCGGCTAGGGCAGAGTGCTCTGATTCAACCCTAATTATTCTGGCGTCCATTTCTCCCTTTTCAACAAATTCGGAGATTTTCTCGACGATGGTCGTCTGTGGCGTGATAGGGTATGCTGAAACCACCCTCACTCTACCTAGCTTAACAGCCCAGGCAACTGCGTAATTACCTGTGAGAGGCTTTATCACCACGCATATCACCCTTCAGGAACCATTGAAATAGCCTTAACAGGGCACACATTCGCGCACACGCCGCAGCCCTTGCAGTACTCGTAGTCTATTTCAACAAATTTCTCGGGAGTGTCGATGACGTCTATAGTTGACTCAGGGCAGTGCAGCCAGCACATCATGCACTTAACGCATTTTGAGTGATCTATTACAGGCTTTCTAACTCTCCAAGTACCTGTTTGCGAGAGTCCTTCCTTAGGCTTAGCTAGGGGTAGAACATGTGTTTCCTCACTCATAAGATTTCACCTCATTGTATGCTTTCTCAGCTGCCTTCGCGTTCAGCTCACCTCCCTTCTTACCTATGTAGTCTATTATTGCTTCCTTAACGTTCTCAATAGGTAGTCCTATGACCTTAGCTAGGGCTCCCAACATGGGGGTATTAACGAGGGGCCAGCCAGCAAGCACGAGACCTAAGTCCAGAGCTATCTTAGTGGCGTCAACGTAGTAGATGCTGTAGTTACCTCTTCTTAGCGTTGGTGTTGACGGCGAGTTAACGACTACCTTACCTCCTGGCTTGAGCCCATCGAGGACATTCACTAGCTCAGGAAGCTTAGGGTCTAGCACGACAACTACGTCCGGGTGCCTTATCATAGAGTGAACCATGACTCTCTTCTTACTTAATCTTGCAAATGCCATCACTGGCGCTCCTCTCCTCTCAGCACCAAAGAATGGAAATGCCTGACCCCACAGCCCTGATTTCCAGGCGGCAGCGACCAGTATGTTGGCAGCTGTTACAGCGCCCTGACCTCCTCTGCCATGAAATCTTATTTCAATCATGTCGTGCTGTAACACAAACCTCTCCTGTACTAACTTTTACCTTACGTAATTAAAAATCAAATCTATACAATATTGTATAAAAAGAAATAATTTTTAAGGGTCGACCTTTTCTCAAGGCGTCTCTGTAGTCAGTAAGTGTTTATTCTTCTCTAAATCCTCAGGAGTATCTACATCAGCAACAACACCGACATCATCCGTCTCTACGTACCTAATGTAGTCACGCACGTTACTTAAGAAGCCCTTAAGTCCTCGAGTCTCCTCACTTATGTTCAGCACTTCACCAAGCAGGTCCCTTCCTATTATCAGTGGGTGACCTCCTTTGGCACCGTACTTAGGTATTACAACGAACTTCAGTGTAGTGCTTGCTAGTCTCCTAGCGTAGTCTATAAGAAACCTGATTGTTTGCGTGCGTATGAAGACCACGTCACCTGGATGTACTGCTACGATGTCAGAGTACTTCATTACCGTAGATACACCGACCTTCACAGAAGAGGACATCCCAATACGGTAGTCTGGGTTGAAGACGAACTTAACACGATGATCTCCTACGGCGTTAATCACAGCCTCCTTATCATGTCCCACAACTACAACTACATCATCTACAACACCTGACTTGAGAAACTTATTTACTAAGTACTTTATGAGTGGCACCTGCTCGCCACCAATGCTCACCTTATACACCATTTTGTTGCCAGGAAACCTAGTCGACATACCTGCTGCTAGTATTACAGCAGTTACGAACATATTCATCACCTTAAGTTAAGTATCGCAAATATAAAGAATGTTGGGCGCGACTCATAGTACTGCTGTAGAACTCAGGACTGGAACAGAAAATAATTAAGTTTATTCGTTAAGTGATTAAACAAGGGTGCGGGTAATGCCTAATTCGCAGTTAGGGCACGTGAGGTCATCAGTAACTGATGACGAACTCATGAAGCTTGTTGTTGAAGGGCTTCAGTCAGGTATGAGTGTCGCGCTGTGCTTGATAGTAAGTAAGGAGGGCTCAGGTCCTAGGGATGTAGGAGCTAAGATGATTGTCTACAGTGATGGCAGGACATTCGGATCAATAGGTGGAGGCTACTTTGAAAGGCGTGTGATTAGCGAGGCTCTGAAGGCACTTAATGAGGGCAAGCCTAAACTTATTAAGTTTTCATTTACTGGTAAGGAGGTTAGCGACGCTGTAGACACAGGCTTAATATGTGGTGGTGTAATTACAGTGTACATTGACGTGCTGAAGCCCTCTCCTAAAGTAATCATAGCTGGGGTAGGTAAGGTCGGGACACCTCTAGCTAATGTGCTGAGGTTCCTAGGATACAGACTCATTATAGCAGACCCCAACCCTGACTTAGTCAGTAAGGAGAGGTTCCCATATGCTGAGCAACTAATCACTGGCTCACCGGAGGAGATAGTCGCTAAGTTAAGAAACATCATAAGAGAAGGTGACATAGTGTTCGTAACGCACGGTGAGGTAGATGTAGACTACCTCTTTGTGAAGGAGCTGCTTAAGAGCTCAGCATCATACGTTGGACTACTAGGGAGTAAGAGGAAAGTTATAGAGTTTGTTAAGAGACTCATTAGAGATAACATACCTAAGGAACTCATAGCAAAGAAGCTGAGAGCACCTATAGGTATTGACATAAACACCGACACACCAGAGGAAATTGCTATATCAGTAGCTGCTGAAGTAATAATGAATTTGCGAGGAGGAAACGTTAAGACGCTCAACATCGTCAACGAAGTAATTAGGAGCATGAATGCTGAGGTTAAGGAAGATTAAACAAAAATGTTTTAATTAATTAAGTTAACGTACTGCTCAAGTAGTTGTTGGAAAACCTACTGCCAGCACTTTTAACATCATTAAAATAATTGATTGGAGTGAGGTAGAGTAAGGAAACTTTTTATATTTATGTTAACTTAGGGTAGTTGGGGTGAACGGCATTATACGATTTGATGTTTTTGTCCCTTCTAACTTAGATGACGCCTTGCGGTTTATGGCTAGGGAAGGCGTGGAAGCAGTGCCAATGGCTGGCGGCACGGACTTAATCGTTATGATCCGCAGCGGTATAATAAGGCCTAAGAAGGTTCTTGACCTGTGGCCGCTTAGGAAGGAACTAGCGTTCATTAAACGTGAAGACGGGTGGATCCGAATAGGAGCACTGACCACTATTGAGGAGATAGGTAACTCGTTTCTCATTAAGGATCCCAGATATGCGGGGTTCCTTGACATGTACAAGCAGTTCGCTACGCCGTACCTAAGGACGATTGCGACAGTAGGTGGCAATATAGGTGCAGCACATCCTCTCTCAGATGTCACAATACTCCTTCTCACACTTGATGGCGAGGTGAAGCTTATGAGTGTTAATGGTGAGAGATGGGTGAAGCTAGAGGGTTTATTCCTAGATAAGAGGAAGTTAGCTAAGGATCCTTCAGAATTAATCACTGAGGTAAGATTTAGGGAAATACCGCAAAACGCATCAACAGCTTTCCTTAAGTTTGATAGGCGCTGGGGCCACGCTATGGGCTACATCGTAGTAGCGGCATATGCGCAGCTAGAGGGCAACGTAGTCAAGGAGGTTAGGATCGCGTTTGATAGTATGGGGAGGCCGTTCCCAGAGAGAGCTAAGAAGACAGAAGAGTTCTTGAAGGGCAAGAGATTAAGTGAAGATGTAATTAGGAATGCATGTAATGATGTACTTCCTAAGGAAATGAAGAGGATAAGCGACTATAGGGCCACAGCTGAGTACAGACTCGAGTTATCTAAGGTCCTACTAAAGCGGGCATTACTTAAGATTAGGTCGAGAGTTGGAGGTGGTTAGGTTGAGTAGGGCTCACAGCAGTGAGGGACACCCCTACACAACAGTAAAGCTAAACGTTAATGGCAAGGACTACGAGGTTCCTGTGAGACCATATGAGAGGCTGATTGATGTACTTAGGTACAAGCTTGGCATAACGAGCGTTAAGGAAGGCTGCGGCAGGGGTGAGTGTGGGGCGTGTGTAGTGATAATGGACGGCAAGCTAGTACCTTCATGTCTCGTCCTAGCTATCAGAGCTAATAATAGGAAGATAATAACGCTCGAGGGTCTAGCGCCTGAGGGCAAAATACACGCAATCCAGAAAGCATTTCTCGACACACTGAGTGTTCAGTGCGGCTTCTGCTTTCCAGGTGTAATATTAGCTACTAAGTGGTTGCTAGATAAAAACCCGAATCCTAGTGATGAAGAAATTAAGGAGGTCCTAGGCGGTCACCTATGCCGCTGCGGCAGCTACCTGAGGTTCATTAAGGCAGTGAAGCTGGCTGCAAAGTACCTGCAGGAAGGTAAAGTATACTTCGACATTAAGGAATTAAGGAGCGTTTCTTCTGTGAGGTGATTGAGGTGAGTGGTGTACCTGATTATGTGCGTGTAGTTGAGGAGGTATTCGAGAAATTTAAGGACAGGGAGCTGCTGTACGTAGGTAAGACTTCCCAACGCTGGGACGCTGTAGCAAAAGTAACTGGCAGAGCACTATTTACTACCGACTTTCTGAAGTTTTACAGGAACCTAGTCTACGTATATAGCGTGAGGACAAAGTACGCACATGCGATAATAAAGAAGCTGGATGTTAGTGAAGCGGCTAAGTATCCTGGAGTACTTAAGGTGCTGACAGCTAAGGACATACCTGGAATTAATGATGTAGGTTATGTCCTCCCTGACCAGCCACTGCTGGTGGAGAGGAAGACTAGGTATATCGGTGATATCCTAGCTTTAGTTATTG
>CAYQIX010000049.1:0-10027 GCA_964417765.1 uncultured Desulfurococcaceae archaeon | reverse complement strand
TGCACATAGCTTCCTTAGAGCCGGGCCTCAGCTTGACCTCCTCCCCTAACCCAGCCTCAGCCTTATCGATACCTCCACACTTACAGATTACTGAGTAGACCTCGAACCCCAAGCTCATGAAGTACTTAACAACCTCCTCAGCCTCCCTACTCAAGCCTTCGCAGAACGCAACCCCTAACTTCCTCACACCTAACCTCTTAGCAAACTCAGCAACCTCCCTTAATCTAGGCCACATGCAGTACCCCTCCTTCTCGACCTCAGAAGCAGCTCTGTGGACCGCCCTAACTGACTCGTTACTGTACTCGCGGAGGGCAGCCTCAATAACGTCACTGAATGCAGTCAGTGGGCACGCCTGCGCTTCAGCTCCGTGAAAGCGTGAAGAACATGACTTCAACTTACATAAAGCACAGTTTGGGAGAGTAGCGCTGCTCAATCAAACCACCACAAAATAATGTACGCAGTAGTTAAAAGATCCTGTGGTACTAAACACAAAAAAGTTGAGGTGTAGGTGATGCACTTCCACCTCATGGATCTCTCTTCTTTATCTCAGCAAGCAGCTCCTCCAGGCTCATGTTTCTAGACTTAGATATCAGCTCAATAATCTTCTCACGTTCAACTTTTTTGAACCCTATGTAGAGCTCAACAATGAGGAGAGCCTTAAGAAGCTTATTAGATTCAGCAATCTCATCTCTCAAGCTCCTCACAACACGCTCGATATCAGCAAGCAACGCCTCCCAATCAATAGCCATTACAGGGATCACCAATAATTTAAGGATGTAGAGGAAAAATTTCTTACTCCATATAAAGCACATAAAGCAATATCCGAAGTAGCACCGCAGGGTTGAGACAGCAGTTAATTTTAAAAGGATAGTGACCCGCAGACTGCCAGCTGACCCATATATCAGCATCTTGTAGAGCTTAATGGATTACTGCGATTTGCTGTGGTTTACAGTAAGCTTTATTAGAGTATGTAATCTTAACCTTACGTAGGGTCTTCTGTATGGGTGATAAAGTTAAGACTAGCATAATGATTGACCGCAGGCTCTGGGAGGAGTTTAAGTCAAGAGTCAGCGGAGAGAGAGGGCTGAAGATGCTAAGTAGGGCTGTTGAGGAAGCTATTGAGGAGGAGGTGAGCGAGCTCTTAGTCGCTGATGCACTCAGCAAGCTGCTGGAGGGTGAAGAGCTTCCACTCACGGTTGCTCCAGTCAAGCCTAAAGTACCTACTGACTCAGGTAAGGCTGTCAGAGAGCTGAGGGAGGGCAGAGCGTGAGGGTGGCTTACCTGGACACGAGCGCTATTATAAAACGCTACGTGGAGGAGCCTGGCAGCGAAGTAGTCTGCAGCACCTACAATAAAGCACTGAGCGGGGAGCTCAAACTAGCATTCTCAACCTGGAACATCTGTGAGGTCATCGGAGTCTTAGACGAGTACTTTAGGAGAGGGTGGCTCAGCGAGAACGATTACAGGAAAGCGAGGTACCTATTTATAGGTGAGACATTAAGGCTACTGAAACTAAGGTTACTGCACCTAGTTCCGGTAAGGACAAAGCTACTCATGCAGTTGCTGCCCTACATCGAAAAGTACCATGTTTACGTAGCAGATGCCCTGCAGATAGTTGCAGCAAAATACGTGAAAGCTCAGAATTTCTACACAGGAGATAAGCACGTACATGAGGTAGCTCTCAAAGAAGGAATCAACAGCACATACCTGAGCTGAGGAAACTAAACCCGGCCTACTACTTAACGGAATCCTATGTGAGAGGTTAGTATGACCGCTAAAGATTTTACTTAAGTTTATGTACTACTACTTGAGGCTCATGCAAGTGAAGCTAGCTTACGCTGTAGCAGCATGTGCTGCTCTAGCAGCAGTAGCTGCGGTTCTCCTGCCTGCAGTTAGTGCGGGGACTGTGTCATTTGGTGTGAGTCCCTGCCAGAAACTACTAATTCATGATGCTCTAGTAGTTGTTAGCGACGTAGCTTTCTACGTGTACGTACCGCAGCGCAGCAGCTGCTCAGTGAGTGAGGGGAGCCTGTGTGAGGGCATGACAAACAACCCTGTCCGTGCGATGGTGCGGTGCTGGCGCATGAAGTCAGCCTCCAGGAAGTGCAGCTTCCCTGCTGAATTAACTGAAGCTCTGAGAGAGGCATCACTCACAATTAGCTGGCTCAACGCAAAAGGGCACCACTACATGATGCCGGACCCTCTCTACTGCAACCACACAGCAATATACATCCCTGTACTTAAGGAGTGGAAGGAGAGCTACCTCACTAATCTGATTAATGAGATGCAGGACATCGCAGGCAAGTACAGAGCGAGGGTTGTTATGTACACGCTGTCCTACAACTTCAGCTACGTCAGTGAAGTGCTGGAGAGAGCGCAGCCATCCATAAGTATAGCTCTGAGCAAGCTAGGGCTGAGTAGTGAGGACTGGGTGTGGTTCTATGACTTCGTAACTGGAAGGCCCTTAATAATGGTTAACCTATCAGTGAAGACTCCTTCAGATCCTAGAGTGTATAAGATCCTGATGGCGCTGTCTAGGGTCTCCGAACTCACGGAGGGCGTGAAGGAAGTTGAGGTGATGTTCATAAAGTACTACGCTCATCCGCTAATTACTCCGCTGCGTCAAGGAAGCACTAATTCAGTTACTGGCAGTGAATGCAGTAAGTAATTGAGGGTGACTCCGGTGCTGATGGCGCCTAACTTACTTGCACAGGAGCTTCCTGATTACTGCCTTGAACTTCTCTGGGTCACTGCTGAGTAGGTTCATGAGCTCCTCCTCCCTTCCTGACTGCCCGGCAGCTGACAGCAGAGGCTTCAGAAGGAGCTCGCAGAATATATAGGTTACAGCGTGCTCGCTCTGGTAGAGCCGACTAATTAGCTCTAGTAGCTTGAGGGGGTCTTCAGCTAGGAGGTCTATGCAGTCCATCTCAGCTTCTTTAATGCATAATGTGTTTAGAGCCATGTGGAGCCCCATTGCCTTGGACTTAATGTTATTTCTGACAGCTTCTTTCAACCTGCTATCTCCTGTCATGAAGTTCACCGGTTTCCTGAGCCTGCTCACCTAGCCTTGGACTTCACGAGCTTCTCAGCTAGCTCAGCAATCTCTCTGCGTAGCTGATCCTGCACCTCACTAACCTTAACTATCTTCGGCTGCCTACCCCTTCTCCACATGTACAAGTATTGGGTGAGTTCAGTGCCCTCGACTCTGTAGAGTGCTCTGATGACTATGTCTGCGTAGGATGAGCACCGCCTGAACTGCTCTCTAGAGATGAACGCTATGTTCCTGACCGTAACAATCCCTAAGCTCTTCAGGTAGTAGAGCTGGTTAGAGAGGAGGTTGTAGTATCTGTACGTGTCAGCCCTAGCTATAGGCTCGAGTATCTCGACTCCGTGAAATATGACTATCCCTGGACTGTACTTATTGACTAGCTCCAGCTCCTTCATGTAGAGCTCCTCAATAGACATACTGTAGGGGTTCAGAGCCTCAATCACCATATACTCGTCAATGATTTCCTCAGCCTTCGATTCCTCAACACCTAAGTCAGTGAACATGCTGACAAGCACTCTCTTTGCACCCTCGGGGCTGTACCTGTAGCTAATCCCTAGCGCCTTCACGCCGTTCGACATAGCTAGGTCGAAGACGAAGAGCATTGGAAGCGGAGACCTCGCGTGCGGCGGGTACGCAATTAATACGGAGTCACCTGCTAAGACCTCACCTATGTAGCTCCTAAACAGTGTCGTCAATAACTTGAGGGGCTTCGCAACCGCTCTAATCTCCTTTAATACTGGAGGCACGAATGTTTTGATGCCTGCACCCTCAACTATTTGGAAAGGTACTTCAGCGGCGGTTACCGGAGCGCCGCGGGTCTTCCTGATCTCTATTAATCTGACGAGCTTCCCGCCAACAACTCTGTGGTGAAGTACGAACATGACGTCTGAGGCAAACTCGATAGCACCTAGCCTCAGCCTCTCCTCGCCTCGAGGTAACTCAGCAATTAATACTGCCACACCCTCCACCATCTCAGCTAGCTGGCAGAAGTAGTTCTGGAGCCAAGCACGCTGGTCAGCCCCCTCAACAAACCCTAAGATAGCGTTTATTGAGTCGACAACAACCACCTTAGGCTTAAACTCAGTCACGCACTTCGAAATTACCTCTATGACGTCGTCAACTGACTTGATTATAGGTAACTTAACAAACTTGTACAACCCCCTAGCTTCAGCAGCCGCTAGGTCCATGCCTAAGGCCTTCATGACCTTAAACAGCTTGTCCCTAGACTCTTGGAATGAGATGTACAAGCACTTATTGCCTCTCAGCGCGTTAGCGTAGCACATAGTAGTTGCTAGGGTGGTCTTGCCTGCTCCAGGGTGTCCAGCAACAACTACTAGAGCCCCAGGGTAGAGAGCCTCCGGGAGCATCTTGTCAAGCTCGTCAATGCCCACAACAAACTTAGGCATGCGTCACCACCCCCAGCACTAACTGAAGCACCCGGAGGGTGCCCCATTAATAGAATGCGGCCAAGGTATTAAGTATATAATTATATAATTAATTAAACGCATACGTGTTCACTGGCTACAAGCACTAAGTGCTAGAGAGCAGCTGAGCTTAGGAGCTTCCTCTAGCTGCTCTTGACGCAGCAGCGTACACGGGTATTGTAGCGAGCATCAGCGCTAAGCACGCAGCGTACGGGGTCCTAGGGTCTAAGTAGGCTAGAGCACCTGCTAGCGCAGGGCTCACAGCAGATATTCCTCTCCTGATGGATGAGAGAGCTGCAGACACCTTCGACGCTTCAGCCCTCCCCATGATCCTGAAGAGCCACGTCCTCTTAAACACGAAGACGAATGTGTCACCTAAGCGCATCACGTACGCAGCAGTAAGTGCTAGTACGAAGTCCCTAGTGAGTATGAGGGCCCCCAGCCCAGTTGCGGTTACTGTAGCTCCTGCCATCATAGCTTTAAATGTGCTGTCCTCTTTCACCCTGTCAACGAGCCAGGTGCCGGTTAAGGTTGCTGTAGATATTGTGGCTTCTAGTACTGCCACGTGGAACATGTTTCCCCTAAGCCACTCCATCACGTAGTAAACTAGCGCGAGCCTGGGCGCTAAATTCCATGCAGCAATGAAGAGTACGTCAGCTAATACATAGTACCTGTACCGCCTCCAGTACTCGCGGAGCCCGCCCTCAGCTCCTCCTGCCTCTCCAGCCTCCTTCTCCAGAATGACTGGCTTGAAGCAGAAGTAAATGTAAGGTATCAGAGCCAGCTCGTACATAGCGAACAACAGGAAGAGGTTCCTAAAGCAGGCTGGAGAAGTGCAGACGTAGCCCAGGATGAAGCCGACTACAGGATACGATACGATGATGGCTAGCTCTGGAACCCTCAGGTGCCATGCTAGGGCCTCCTTCAGCCGGTCCTCAGGGTAAATCACCCTCTCATATGCAGGGTAGATGAAGTAGAGGGTGCCTGAGGCTTCATCAACGAGTTGCCCAGCCAGAACCATCAGGGGTGCTAGGGGGCCATAAGCGAGGTAGTAGAGGAATGTCGACAGAGAGCCTAGTGCATCTACGGTCATGAGGCCCTTACGCATGTCAGTTCTAGTGAAGACCTTACCCAGCCACAGCGTGAGAGGTATGCCTAGGACTTGAGCAGCAGTAAATAGCACACCTACTTCGAGGACGGTGTACCCAGTGATCAGTAAATAGAAAGGTAGAGCATTCCACACGATGAGTGGTGGGCATGCCAGCGCGTGGTATATAATGTACCGTCGCGCCTCAGCAGGAAGGTCCCTAAACCGCATCCGCAGACACCCCTCACCTACAGCACCTCACTGAGCTACTTGAAATAACCTAATAGAGCCCCTATTAACATTTTTTCTGCTGTACGTGCTATGCACTTAATTAATCTATTAGCGCAGGATAAGAAGGTAGGTGATTTTGAGGAGTAGCTGCAGGGAAGTCGAGCTGAGCAGGGAATTAATAGGTGCTTGCGGCCTCTACTGCGGTTGGTGCCCCTACTATCTAATCGGTACTGAGGAATTCAAATGCGGTGGGTGCTGGTCCCGCGAGAAGTGCGGTATCAGAGACTGTGCAGCTAGGAAGGGACTTAGGATATGCACGTGCTGTCCTGAGTTCCCGTGCAGGAAACTATATGACATGTATGGTAAGATGAGGGACTTCCTCAATCAGATAAGGAGGGACTTCCAAAACCAATTAGCGCAGCCGAGGTAGTCAGCTGACCTGCTGGCGAGGTATCTGTAAGCTACTGCGTAAAATGTGGGGAAGCTCCGTATGCTCTAGATGTTTTTGAGTGTGAGTACTTAGCTAAGGCTCCGGTAAATTTTAAATTGTTTAAGGCTTCTTGTGTTTATTGCGCTGCACCTTATCGTAATCTACTACCGGAACAAAAATTACTGCAGCGATAGCTGAGCCGTACATGCCCTCAGGAACCCTGTCAATAGTTTCAATTCTGCACCGTATTTCCTCGATCTCCATTCTCCTGACTGAAGCCATCCTCATGATTTTCTGGGTGAGGTCTTCCTTTAGCTCCTTCTCACGTACTTTACCGTACGCCTCCACCACGAACCCGTAGCGTAGTTCTCCTTCCTCGCTCACGCCGAAGGCCCAGGCGACTCCAGCACTCACTGTGTCCCCGGGCCCTCCATCTGCTCTAGCCATTATGGTGAAGACTATAGCGCCAGGAGTTATAGGGACGTACCCCACCTCGACAGCACCAGCTGGCAGTATGGATGAGACTGGGACCAGGTTGCACTGTGCTATACCCGCCTTCATGAGTGCTTCGTCGAAGGCATTTAAGGTGGAGACAGGACTGAGGGCGGTCCCCCCTGTAACAAAGAAGTACTTAGGTAGCTGAGTAAAGTACCTGCTAGAGCTCTCAGAACTCATGCTACTCCCCTCATCCCCACACTGCCTGCTATTCTAGGAGATTAGTTAAAAGCCTTTACGTAAAACCCTACCCTGCGACTACGCTATAGCACATGCCAATTTCAGGGGTAGCTGCTTAAGTACTGTGTGAGGTCCTGCCTTGGAGGTACCTAATCGTGTAGGCTAGTATGAAGGTACCGAGCAGTAAGGCTGCAGCAGCTAAGGCTATTCCTGGGTAGTAGCTCCCTGTCATGTCCCTGGATACTCCGCCAATTATGGGGCCAGCGAGTACACCGCAGACTATCGCGGTTAGCAGCAGCCCGTAGGCTGCTTCAAGGTTCTCACTTCCCCAGATGAGTGAGGCTATTAGCGGTGATAAGGTGACGTTAGCGCTGAAGAGCAGAGCTGATATTGAGACCCCTAGCGTAACTAGTGGTAGGGTCCTGTACAGGCTGAATAGGAGGGCGTCAGCAGCAGCTACAGTGTAGATTGCGGCTAGAGTCCTCAGTATACCTAAGCGCTCACACACTGCCCCAATAGCCAGCCTGCTGACTAGAGCAGATGCTGAGTAGATGCTCATGACCAGCGAAGCCGTCATAGGTCCTACGCCAGCGACCTCCTCAACTAAGGGGACTAAATTACCTGCTATAAGCCCGTCAAATAGAGTGGTTAGGAAGAGGGCCGCAGCTATCAGAGCAAACTCTCGAGACTTAGCTACAGCAGCTAGTCCTGACTTAGAATGACCATCAGCTACCTCCTGCGTTGGCGGCTCCTTAAGTACCGCAACTGACACAGCTATCACGGCCGAGACAGCTGCACTGTATATCAGCAACGGCGTCCTCCAGCTACTGAAGTACCGTATCAGGTAAGCCGTAAGCGGCGACAGAGTGAGGATGCCGAAGCTGTAGGCGCTAACTATGATGCCTGTAGCTACGCCTGCTCTACTGCCGCGAAACCACCTTACACCTAGCGATACAGCGACCACGTACCCGAAGGAATTACCTAATCCGTAAATGAAGGCGTAAGACACTATCAGTGCTGGCACGCTCGGTGAGGCAGCAGCTAGAGCGAGGCCCGCAGCCATCAACACGCCAGTTAGAGCGAGCAGTCTTCTGAGCCCGAGCACCTCCTTAACGTAGTTAGTAGCCAGGAAGCCGAAGATGTTAGCTATGTTCAGCAGGCTGAACGGCAGGACGCTAATAGATCTTGAGATAGAGAACTCAGCCTCAACATACGGTATGAAGACTGACCACACATGCTTAAGTGATGTAGTAACTATGATTAAGAAGCACAGCGTAATAATAATTAAGTGCACTCTCCCCCTGACCTCGACAGCACCCTCAGAGAGCGTCTCACACATCTCTCCAAACCCCCGCCTAACTTACTGAGCACCTGCACCTCCTCACGGCTTAACACTCTTCACGCACACGAACCCGCAACCCCACAAGCCCTTGATGGGGTACTCTAAGGCAGGAGGTGAGCGCGGGCTCCTGCACAGGGTTGAGGTAAATTCAGCAAATCTGAAGCCAGAGCTGAATAAGAGGTTAAGTACTTCTCTCACGCTGTAGAACCTCGCGTACTTGTAGAATATTGACTCCCTCTTCCACACCTTCATAACATAGTACCTGCCCCACTCACTGTCCTTAGGGACGAAGCACACAGCGATGAATCCTCCAGGCCTCAGAACACGGTGAACCTCTTGCAGAGCAGCGAGAGGGTTGCTGAGGAAGCATATAGTAACCACGAGTAGAGCCCAGTCAAACACGCTGTCCCTAAACGGCAAGTGCTCACCGAATGCAGAAACAGGCGTGACCCCCCTCTCAGCAGCTACGGTCAAGGCCTTGAGTGCAGGGTCAACTCCTATCACTGCACCATCCACGCACCCTGCGAAGGCACCGGTCCCGACACCAACGTCAAGTACTAAGCCGCTCACACCCAGTGACTTAAGGCATAGGCACTCACTTAACCACACGTAGTGGTTCCTAACGTACCACTCATCATAATCTCTGCAGTACTCATCAAAGACCACGAAAGACTCACTGAACACCTGGATCTCGCCCTAACTACTCAGTCACTATATCAAGTTACTGGCGATCTCCCCGGCACCCCTCACCTACGTACTCACGTAGTTTACCTGACTTCAGCTCCTCAATAACGTCCTCTAAGACCTCCCCACTAGTTACAGCAACCTTAACCCTGCGCTCTCTCAGCAGCTGCAGCGCCTTCACACCTATGCCACCTTTAATAATGACGTAATCAACTCCACTAGCTACAGCGTACTGTCCGGGAGTGTAGCCTAGATGCCTAGGATTCTTAATAAGCTCTACCTTGACGTCACTGCCCCTCAATTCAATTACAGCAAAGTACGGCGCCCTGCCGAAGTGCTCTGAAATACGTGACTTAAGCCCCTCACTCACCTCAAGAGGTACAATAGCCTTCGTGAATACCACCACATAATCTAAGGCAATAACATGTATTTAAGGCTCCATGACCTCTGTTAATTAGCTTCTCGCGGTTTACCAATTAATTTTGAAGTATGTTGTCAGAGACTCAATGATACAGCACCGAGTGAGAGGGCAGTAGAGATTTTTCTAAGGTACGTAGGTGGCTAGGCGGTATAAGATATAGCTGTCACTTCTTCAATACTGAGGAGGAAATAGATAAGTTAATGAAATTCAAAAGAAGTTCCTGCAGGAGGTGGGAGTTGATACTTAAAGAAAGCAGTAACTTAACTAATTTTTCCCAGTACATATAGGCCTACTTCCGTATCCACTGGGCAGTTACCGGTATTTGGCATAGTGCGCCAGCAAGTCCTACAGCAACGCATGTAGTGAGGGCCTCTCTCCAGCTCAGCAGCCCTATTATAGCGCCTAAGACTAAGCCTTCGATTGTTCCGAATGCTTTCCCTACAGCATTTAAGCTACCGTAGGCTGTCCCGACCCTACCTGTCTTCCCGTACTTATCCATAACAACTATAAAGAATACTGTGTCTATTCCTTCAATACCTGCTCCACAGGCAAGTATCAGTAGTACCGTAGCTAGTGTAGGTAAGTTAGGGACGTAAGTCAGGATCAGTAGTGAGAGTGATGCACCAACCAGCCCTGTGCCTAGGATGTAGCGCCTGATGCCGAACCCTAACTTATCAGCTAAGT
>CAYQIX010000048.1:0-10218 GCA_964417765.1 uncultured Desulfurococcaceae archaeon | reverse complement strand
GTGTGAGGGCTGAGGCTAATAAGGTTCTGAAAGACCTTACGTCTATTAACCTGGATTTAGCTGCTTTAAGGACTAATACTCATAACTATTTAAACATGTAATACTTATAAGATCAGGCTTAGCTGATTAAAGGGAACGACGTTGTCACTCAGCGATTTAGAGACTGAAGCTAGGAAAGTTATTGAGGAAGCTGAGAAGGAGGCAAAGGAGATAATAGAGGAAGCTATTAAGGAGGCAAGGAAGTGGAAAGAAAAGAAGATAGATAATCCGCTAAGCGAGGAAGAAATAAATAAAGTAATTAATGAATTCAAAGAAAAGATCGAGAAAACTATTGAAGAATACGAACGCAAGAAAAAATTTATTGAAGAAAATTATGGTAAGAAAAAAGATGAAATAATTCAAGAGATCATCAAGGCAGTTACTGGTGTCTAAGAGATGCTAGTGACTGTGCCAGAGAGACTAGCTTACGTAAGGATATTGACACCTAAAGATTACGCAGATAGACTACTTAGTGAATTACAGGAGCTTGGTGCCGTACACACTGAGCGCATTGCTAGACTACCTGAAGAGGACAGGAAGAAGATAATGGGTGAGCTGGAGAAGGTAAGAAAGCTTCAGAACATAGTAGATAGCCTCGAGTCACTAATAAAGACGCCCAAGCTTGTTGAAATAAAAGAAGCTATAAGGACTTCAGCACTAAGCGAGTATGTAAGCAAGCTACTCGACAAGTTAAGCAAGTCATATGAGAGAGCAGTAACCATAGAAAATAATCTAGAAAAGCTGCAGGAGGACTTAGCAGAACATAAAAAGCTAGTTCAAGTTCTGAACATCATCTGTAGCGACCCTGAGTTAAGCCAGCTATACTTAAGTGATATAAGCTTTCGAGGAGTTATAGTATCATCTGTTGTACTTATGGGTGGCGAATCTAGCATAAGTGACCTCGAACGCTACATTAGTACTAAGAACCTCGAAGTTTACGTAGTCAGGAAGATCAAAGTTAGTGAAGAAACCGTCATCTACGTACTTGCTGGACCTACTTACTCCATAGATGACATATTATTTCAAATTGGAAAACTAAATATAGAGAAAATAGCACTTCCTGCTAAAAGGATCTTACCGCGTGACTTCCTTAAGGAAGTAGAAGAAAGAGTAAAACTTTTAGAAAAGATGATTAAGGATGCTACAGAAAATCTAGAAAAGTTACTGAACAGTATAGTTCAGGATGTAGCCTTAGCGAAGGTTGTTTGCGATGCTTGGGAGGACCGAATCAATGTGCTTCTCAGCGCACTAGCAGGAGATTACTTAGTTGCTATTGAGGGTTGGATTCCTATCTCCCAGCTTTCCTTCTTCATAGACAATCTCTATGCAGCCATTAAGTACGTCTACGTAAGTGAGGTAAGTACGGATAAGACACCTCCTACTAAGATGAAGAACCCTAGACCTTTCAAGCCGTTCGAAATAATCACTAAGATATACGGCATACCTAACTACCGTGAGTGGGACCCAACACCAATAATAACGTATTCTCTGATGTTGTTCTTCGGCCTAATGTTTGCTGACGTTATTTACGGTGCCATAATGTTCGTCATAGTTAATTACGTACTGGAGCGAACTGGCTTAGTAGAGAATCCGTACTCAGAAGGTTACGTGACCTTTAAGAGATTACTAACTGCTCTCTCGATTTCGTCCATGGTCTTCGGGTTCCTCTCCAACAGCTACGCTGGATACTCGATAATGTTTGAGAACGGTAAAGTAGTGTTTGGTTTGGCGTCCGGGTCAAGCATACAAGCAATACTACCTATACTTAATCCTACATTCTTCCTCAAGATGGCGCTGATCATAGGATTAGTTCACATCAATATAGCACATGTACTAGCGCTAATTAAGTTCATTAAGAATAAGGAGAGGGGCGAGCTAATATCAAAGATAGGTTTCTTCGTAGCTGAAGTTTTTGGCATTCCTTACGTACTTCATGTATTTCTTAACTATCAGCTACCTGGAATACTGAATCAGTACAGTGACTACTTACTCTACCCAACACTAGCAGGCCTGGCTATGCTAGTAGCTGGCAAGTTCATTACGTATAAAGCACTTGGAGCACTCTTCTGGCTCTTCGACCTGACAGGACTATTAGGTGATGTTATGTCTTATACTCGGTTAGCTGGTCTAGGCCTTGCAACCTCATTACTTGCTCAGAACTTTAACAACCTAGCTTTAGACATAGCTGCTGGTTTCTCAGGCATGGTACCTATAAAGGTGGTAGGTCTTATCGTAGGAGGCATAATGGCCTTAATAGTCATGATCTTCGCAAACCTACTTAATATTGCCTTCGGCATCATAGGCGCATTTATCCACTCACTGAGGCTGTGCTTCGTTGAGTTCCTACCTAAATTCTACGAAGGTGATGGCAGAGAATTCAGGCCGTTTATGTTTAAGGTAGAGAGGGCTATCTATGTTGGGCCGAGGTCATCTGTTTAAAGCGGTTTTTACCTTTAAAGTAAGCTAAAAACGGTGTTAAATGAGGCTTAAGCTTTTTCCTAATTTTTTATAACCCCCTCCTCTAATACTTTCAAGGTGTTCGGTTGTGGATATTAACTTCGTTGCTACTCTAGGCTTAGCGCTGGGACTCGCTGGCGGTCTAGCTGGTTCGTCTATCGGAACAGCTAGAGCAGCATCAGCTGGATTAACGGTACTTGCTGAAGAGCCAGGGTACTTCAGGCAAGTAATAATCCTAGCTGCACTACCAATGACTCAGACATTCTATGGGCTGATATTCACGATGCTAGGGCTCACGTCAGTGCTGCCAGCAATAGCTGAGCTCACCCCTCTTAAGGGCTGGGCATTCCTAGGAATAGGTATTGCTGTGTTCTGCGCTGAGTTCGCCTCTGCGTGGATGCAAGGAGAAGTGTGTATGTCAGGTATCATTGAAGTACCCAAGACTAAAGGAGCTGTTTGGGTTCACACAATGATTTTAGCGTCATATGTAGAGTTATTCGGCATCCTAGGACTAGTCTTCGGGTACCTGCTGCTGACGATGGTTGCTGGGCTGCCGATCTAATACAGACAGGAGTACTGACTCTCGGAGGAAAAGAGAGACAGCTCTAAGCTGGGGGAGGTGCATGGGATTAGAGGAGTTGAGAAAGAGTATACTGGAGAAAGCTCGGAGAAAAGCAAGTAAGATAGTTGAAGAAGCTAAAGAGAAAGCTGAGAAAATAGTTGAAGAGGCTAAAGAGGAGTATTACAGGAGGTTAAGTAAGGAGCGTGAAAGAGCTCTTCGGAAGCTAAGAGAGGAGGAGAATAGAAAGTACATAAACAAGGTCATGGAGCTGAATCTAGAGATAGTTAATTTGAAGAATAAGATCCTCAGTGAAGTAATAAGTGAGCTAAGGAAGAGGTTGTCAACACTAAGTAAAGAATTGAGAAAAGAGTCGCTAAGAAAGCTTCTTAAGGAGGCACTTGACACGGGAATCTTTAGCTCAGGTCGGGTAGTCATTAAGGTTGTTCCAGAAGACGTAGAGTTAATTAAGGATATAGTGAAAGAGGAGGGCCTAGAAGATCGCTTATCATCCATTGGCATTATCAGCTCTGATTTCCTTGGTGGCATAGTTGTTGAGTCAGAAGATAGTTCTATTGCACTAGATAATACTTACGCCACCCGATTAGATAAGCTGATGTCTAGGCTTGTTGAGAAACTAAATAAAGAGGTCTTCGGGTTAGGTAAGCAATGATCAGCAGCGACTTAAAGTTCATCGAGATGGTTAAGGCTAGAATACATAAGTGTTTACTACCGAGTACTCTACCTAAAATAACATCAACTAATCTATCCGACCTAGGCAGCTTCGCGACCTTCCTAGTCTCTTACGATGTAAGTAAGTGTATTCAGACATACATTAAACTAGATGAAAAAGTAAGCATAGGTAGCATTTTTTCAGCACTAAATAACTGCTGGATGGATGAACTCAGAAAAATAGTTGATTTAGCACACCCCAGCCAGAGATTAAGGCAGTTTATAGAGATGTATTTAAGTAGATTTGAGCTAGATGAGTTTATGAACGCGCTAAGGGAGCGCGACCTTATTGATAAAAAGCACTACTATTTCCTTAAGTCTGAGTTGCTTAACAAAATAAGTTATGCACGCAGTGTTAGTGACTTAATTAATGTATTAAAGGAGGCGCGCAGACCACACACGCATATTCTTATTGACGTTCTTTCTAAGTACAGTAACCTAAGTTTAAGTGAGTTGGATGCAGGTAATGTAGAGAAGACATTGTATGAGAGATATTGGCGTAAATTAAATGAAATTAGTAAGAAACTCCACCCCAGTCTTAAGCTTTCTTCGTGCTTAAGAATAATTCAACTAACTTCGAAGCTGGAAAAGGAAGTTAGAAGAGCAGTTATTAACAAAGAAGATATCTCCAGCGTCTTGCGTAAGGTGCCTGCAGTAATAAGCAATGCTATAGTTGCCGCTCAGGAGTCTATCCAGGAGTTGGATGTAGTATTTAATGTAATTAAGTACATGTACTGCATTAGTGAACTCACGTTCTCCCCACTTTCTTACGATACTGTACTTAATTACCTACTAATAAAGGAGTGGGAAGCATTCCTCATTTCTTTCGTAACTTACCTAATCACTCAAGGCTATGATAAAGAATATATCCTTGAGAAAATAGGTAGGTGGTGGAAGGTATATGGGTACCTCACTAAAGGTCAGTAAAGGCACAATTGCTGTTATCGGCGACGAGACCTTCGTACTAGGGTTTAGAATTGCAGGTGCAAAGAAGTGCTTTGTAGTTGATGTTTCAGCTCCTGAGGACGTATTAAAGAACAAACTCGCTCGCATATTTAATTCTATTTATAATGATCCAGAAATTAACCTAGTCATCGTTCACGATGCACTAAGAAATATAGCTGACAAGATCAGAAGAGCTCTTACACACCCCTTAGTTGTCTATGTACCTGACATTAAGACTGTATCAAGAATGGATGTTAAGAAGTACTACTCGTCCTTAATCAGACGTTATTTAGGTATCTCGCTCGAGCTGAGGTGACGTAAGGTATGGTAGTAGGTAAAATAAAAAGAGTTTCAGGTCCTCTAGTCGTCGCAGAAGGTATGAGGGGCTCTATGGTCTACGAGGTAGTGTATGTTGGTGAAGAAAAGCTCATAGGTGAGATCATAGGCCTGCAGGGCGAGGACGCATACATCCAGGTATACGAGGATACATCCGGGCTCAGAGTAGGTGAGCCTGTTGAGGGTTCAGGCTCTCTCCTCTCTGCTGAGTTAGGTCCTGGCATAGTCGGTAAGGTGTATGATGGCCTTCAAAGACCCCTCTCGGTCATAGGCGAGTTAATAGGTCCCTTTGTTAAGAGAGGCGTAAAACTGCCAGCTTTACCCAGAGACGTCAAGTGGCCTTTCACGAGGAATAAAGAGGTGAAAGTAGGTGATAAGGTAGAACCTGGGGACGTGCTTGGCGTAGTTAAAGAGACCCCACTAATAGATCACTTAATAATGGTTCCGCCAGGTGTGCACGGCGAGCTGAAAGAGCTGGTTAGTGATGGAGATTACACAATCGAGGATACCATCGCTGTAATTGAGTCTGAAGGGAGGAAAATAGAATTAACGATGCTTCAGAAGTGGCCTGTTAGAAAACCGAGACCTTACACTAGGCGACTCGAGCCTACTGAGCCACTAATTACGGGGCAGAGAGTCATTGACATGATGTTCCCTATAGCGCGTGGTGGTAAGGCAGCTGTTCCTGGAGGGTTCGGAAGCGGAAAAACAGTACTGCTGCAGACGCTGACTAAGTGGGCTAGGACTAGATTAAACATATACGTTGGCTGCGGTGAGAGAGGAAATGAGATGGCTGACGCTCTACACAGCTTCTTAAAGCTTAAGGACCCGGCGTCGGGGAGGCCCTTAGCTGAGAAGGCTGTCTTCGTAGCTAATACATCAAACATGCCGGTAGCAGCGAGAGAGACGAGCGTCTTCCTAGGCGTCACAATAGGTGAGTACTTCAGGGATATGGGCTATGACGTCTTGATGGTAGCTGACTCAACCTCACGCTGGGCTGAGGCAATGAGAGAGATAAGTGCTAGGCTGGAGGAAATGCCTGGTGAGGAAGGTTTCCCAGCCTACTTAGGTTCTAGGTTAGCTGAATTCTATGAGAGGTCAGGAAGAGTGGATTGTTTAGGTAAACCTAAGAGGGCTGGATCACTCACAATAATTGGTGCTGTATCGCCTCCTGGCGCGGACTTCAGCGAGCCCGTAACTCAGAACACGTTAAGGTACATAGGCACATTAATAGCTCTTGATGTCGGCTTAGCCAACAGGAGGCACTTCCCAGCTGTCAGCTGGCTAATCAGCTACTCACGTTATGTAGAGACTGTCGAGAGGTCATGGAAGAGAAAGTTCCCGCAGTGGAGGGAGCTCAGAGACCGTGCACTAAGCATTCTGCAGAGGGAGTCTGAGTTGATGGAGATAGTTAGGTTAGTCGGTCCTGACGCACTGCCTGAGGCAGACAAGCTGCTCTTAGATGTAGCTAAGATGATTAGAGAGGACTTCCTCCAGCAGAACGCATTTCATCCTGTAGATAGCTACTGCCCGCCTGAGAAGACCGTGTTAATGCTTGATGTAATAATGAGGTTCTATGATTACTCGTCTAAGGCGCTGTCGAGCGGTGTACCGCTTAGTAAGATAAGAGCGCTACCAGTTAAGGTTAAGATTGCTAGAATGAAGGAGGTACCTCCTGAAGAGTTCGGGAAGGTGTACAATGAGTTAATTGATGAAATTAAGTCCTCTATTGAATCCTTAATAAGGGGTGGTTAGGATGGGTGAGCTCTACGTTAAGGAAGTAAGGAAAGCACTGAGTGCTAGGGGGTCGCTGCTCTTTGTTGAGACTGTTCCAGGGATAAAGTACAATGAGGTCGTTGAAATCACTCTGGAAACCGGTGAGGTGAGGCTAGGTCAGGTAATAGACGTGTCAAAGGACTTCGCTGTACTTCAGGTATTCGGTGGTGTAAGCGAGGTCAACATAAAGAAGGCTAAGGTTAGGTTTAAGGGCGAGACCCTCAAGATCCCTGTATCACTCGATATGCTTGGGAGAATATTTGATGGATTAGGGAGGCCTATCGATAGGGGGCCGCCTATAGTTCCTGAGGACTGGTTAGACATCAATAGCGCACCAATAAATCCAGCAAGCAGAGAACCTCCAACAGAGTTCATAGAGACAGGTATCTCAGCTATAGACGGGCTCCTCTCCGTTGTTAGAGGTCAGAAGCTCCCCATCTTCAGCGGGGCTGGCCTGCCGCATAACAGAATAGCTGCTCAAATCGTTAGGCAGGCAAGAGTTAGAGGTAGAGAAGAGAGATTCGCTGTTGTCTTTGCTGCTATAGGCGTTACTTACGAGGAGGCATACTTCTTCATAGAGAGCCTTAAGCAGGCGGGTAACATAGAGAACGTTGTCGCATTCATCAACACGGCTGCCTCACCAGTAATTGAGAGAATAGCTGTTCCTAGAGTAGCCCTTACTGCTGCTGAATTCCTCGCGTGGAAGCACGGCATGCATGTCCTGGTAGTTATGACAGACATGACTAATTACTGCGAAGCACTGAGAGAACTGAGTGCTGCGAGAGAGGAGGTGCCGGGTAGGCGAGGATACCCAGGGTACATGTACACTGACCTAGCGACAATCTATGAGAGGGCAGGCAGGATTAAGGGGATGAAGGGATCGATAACACAGATGCCTATACTGACGATGCCCAACGACGACATCACCCACCCAATACCCGACCTTACAGGCTACATTACCGAGGGTCAGATCGTACTGTCCAGGGACTTAGATAGGAAAGGTGTTTACCCGCCAGTAGATGTGCTACTCTCACTTTCGAGATTGATGAAGGATGGTGTAGGGCCAGGCAAGACTAGGGAAGACCACTACCAGGTCTTTATGCAGTTGATTGCAGCATATACGGAGGGCCAGTACCTGAGAGAGCTGTCCGCTATTATAGGAGTAGAGTCGCTTAGTGAGCGCGATAAGAAATACTTAGAATTTGCTGACCTGTTTGAGAGGAAGTTCATAAATCAGGGTGAGTATGAGAGGAGAACTATTGAGGAGACCCTAGATATAGGGTGGGATCTGCTCGCAACACTACCTGAGGAGGACCTGAAGTTAATCAGTGTTGAGAATATAAGGAAGTACCACCCGAAGTACCGCGGTAAGGGGTCGGCTAGCTAATGTCGCAGTCTCAGCAGATACTGAGGATTGCCAGGCCTACGAAGATAGAGTTAATTAGACTTAAGAGGAGGGTTAAGGTAGCTAGGAGACTGCATAGGGTGCTTAAGGACAGGCTGATTATTCTTACTCAGGAACTCATATCCCTCATAAGGCGCTCGCTAGAATTGAGGACTAAGGTACACAGCGAGCTAGTCAGGTGTGAGAAACTACTGCTTGATGCGCTATCGATAAGTACGCCGCAGATTATTGAGGTGTACGCTAACACACGGTACTCAAGCGTTACTGCAGTAGTTGGCTCCAGAGTTGTTGCAGGTGTTAGAGTACCTCTCGTTGAGTTAGAGAGAAAGGAGGCTGCTATAGACTACTCTGCATACCCACTAACGCTGCATGAAGTAGGCAGGTGCTATGATACAGCAATTGAGGATATTTCCAGATTAGCTGAGATGGAGATATCGATAGTCAAGTTAGGTGCTGAAGTAGCTAGAATTAGGAGGAGAGTCAACGCTCTCGAAAACATCTTAATACCTCGTATGGAGAACACCATAAAGTTTCTTGAGATGAAGTTCGAGGAAAGGGAGAGAGAAGATAAGATGAGGCTGAAGAAAGTTAAAGAGCTCCTTACCAGGAAATCACAAGGTGGTTAACATCCTAACTAATAAGGACATTATTGAGGCTTACCTCAGTGAAGAGCTTAGGGTAGTTAATAAGTCCTTGCCGTTAAGGAGGAAGTCTCTTGCTGAGTTAATGCGTGAGGAGTACCCGCACGTGATTACGAGGGACGGCGGCATACATATGTTTAGGAGATCCGAGCTTAAGCTAGCTCATGAGCTGCTCGGTGATGAACTAGCAGATAGGCTGTACCTCCCTATAATTCTAGAGGTTAGGACTGACTTAAAAGAAACAACTCTCGTTGTTAAGGATGAGGTAGCTGTTAAGTTAATAGCTAAGGTACTTGGCTTAAACAGGTACGAGTTACCGCTGTACCTCTACCCAGTACACTTACAGGAGTTGAGAAAGAAAATAGAAACTCTAATTCAGTACGCCTTTACCCTGGAAGGTACTGTTCCAGAGTAGCTTAAACTACTAAACCTCTATATTACCTTCTTAAGTAAGTTAACAAACTCATCCGGCTTCATACTGTCCCTGAATCCCTTAATATCAGCAACATATACCTTATTTCTAAACATAAACCTCACTACCTCACCATCCTTCTTCCTGTAGATATCAAGTATCTTAATACCTGAACGTAACGCCGCCTCCTTATACTGCTGATACTTCCTCAGCGCCACCTCTCAACACCCACTAGAACTGATAAGCCTGAGCAACTTAAGGCTTTTTACTTTAAACATAAGTAGTGGGGCTGCCGCCGGTATAGGTGGTTGTAGTTCGTATCTGTTTATTATATGTGATTAGTATGATGAAGTAGGAATACGTTCAGTTATATTATTAATTTTGAGAGCACTTATTGAGAGATCTGGGGTGATTTAAAAATTTCTGGCCGTGTCTGTCGGATTCTTCAATGATTTGTCGTAAATAGAGACGTTGGTAATGAGGTCACTATATAGCTGTGTAGCTAAGTTGCATACGTTTTCAGGTAGTTGAAAGCGAATCTGTTAAGGGTTGCTTTAGATTGGTTATTCCCGGTTCTTCCTTATTCGAGGTCCTTAACTTGAGAATTAGGACCTTCAGGTTATTGCCGGTGAAATCTCGAGTAATCTTTCTTCTGGATTTTTCATGAGTGAAGTGAGTGAGGTCATGGTCGGTGAGACCCCAATAACTCAGCTTGAGCTTAACTCAGACATACCTATCCCTAAGGAGATCCACGATTATTTAAGAAACAAGATTGGCTGGGGCTTCACCGTGATCTACCCTAAGCCTAAGCTAGGGGTTCTAAGGATCGAGCACAGGTTCTGGCCTAAGGACTTACGAAGCAACTAGGTTAAGGTCAAGTGACAGGCGTGGGGTCTTGGGTTCTGTCCCTTCGGTG
>CAYQIX010000047.1:0-11338 GCA_964417765.1 uncultured Desulfurococcaceae archaeon | reverse complement strand
AAGTTTATGAACTTTACCTTACTGTATTTTGAGGGAGTTTTATGGGTAAGGTGCCGACAAAGCTCGTCAGCTGGGACGATGTTGTTAAGTGGTCCAGAGGTTTAGCTATAAAAATTAAGGAATCAAACTACAAGCCGGACATCATTATAGCTGTTGCTAGAGGTGGCTTTGTGCCAGCACGACTCTTATGTGACTTTCTCAACGTTGAAAATTTAATTTCAATTCAAAGCCAGCACTGGACTGAAGCCGCCAAGGCTGCAGATAGAGCAATTATTAAATTTGCTTATAAGTTGGATTTAAGCGGCAAGAAAGCGTTACTTGTCGACGATATTGTAGACACGGGTGAGTCGTTAATGTTAGCTAGGGACTTCATCATGAAGCATTGGAAACCGACTGAACTGAAAATAGCCACCCTACAGTGGATCTCACCTGTTGCCAAGTTAAAGCCTGACTACTACTACATAGAGGTCACGGAATGGATATGGTTCCAGTATCCATGGACTAGGCTAGAGGATACATTCCAGTTCTTAAAGAGGATGCTAAGTGAGGAAAGTAAGTATAAGAGCGAGTGGACGTACGACGAAATAGTCAGAAAGTTTCATGAATGGTATGAGATAGATGTCGGTGAGACATACTTTAAAGACGCTATCAGGATGCTGGTTGAAGAGGGTATATTAGAGCAAAAGAATAATAAGTACTACTACAAAAGCTCATAATTTTTCCTTGAGCAGCAACAAATACATTATGAAACTGTGATATTTCAGTTGCAGCAACCTAAAAGAGTCAAGCCGTGACTCTTGGAATTTCAGCATTAAAGAGAATAGACTAACTAGCTCGGAATAGACTCCTTAAGTCTTTCTTGTGCAATTACCCTCGCTTCTTCTAGTATTTTCTTAGCTTCACTCTCGGCTGTTATGACATAGTCTGCTGATTCGATGGTCGGCAAGTACTGAATCAAGTCATTTACTCTTTCAACCAGGTCCTCAGTGATGACTGAGATATCCGGAAAACCCTCGGTAAGTCCTTTAATATCTTTTAGAACAGTCTTAATCATTACTAATTCACTTCCTGTCAGCCTTAATAGATTTAGGGTCTCCACTCTAAGTAAAAGAAGCTCTAACGCTACCTCAACATTTGTTATTAGCTTTAATGCCTTCTTGTACATAACTATGGAGTTCGCTATAGCTATTCTTTTTTCTTGGATAGTTTCGTACCGTAATTTGACTTCATAGTCTTTGATTCTCTCTTCAAGCCTAGCTCTCCACACGTAAGCACGTTTATGAAGTTGCTTTAAATCTATGATTACTTCAGCAATCCTTCTCTTTAGTACCTTACTATCAATGCGCCTCCTCCTAAATAGACCCACGCACTAATTCACCCTGTCTACTATCTTCTAATAATTTTTACTTAAATACCTAATGACACAATGCAGTAAGTAATGCGGTAATGCCTCTTTCTTGAGGTAATACCTTACTATCGTAATACGTCTTGATAACTCTTTAAGAACGTAATTAACTAAGTGGGTGTGAATATAATGTATATTGTTGTTAAAGTCAATGGAGAAATAAGAGCTGTTGTTTTATTTAAAGGATTAAGTGACTTAGAAGGTATTCTTGAATTATTAAGTAGTATTGATGATGGATCTGACATAGAGATCTTAATTAGTAGCAAGATACCAAGCATCTCACAACTATCCTAAGTAGTGAATCTAATGTCTTTAAATTCTTCATTATTCTTTAAGTATCTGGGATAGTGGTTTGCGGATTTTAGTATCTAATGATGACGGGTACTTAAGCCCCGGACTTTACTTACTTTATGAAGCAGTGAAAGACTTGGGTGAAGTAGTAATTACATCGACAGAATTCCCTAGATCAGCGTCTGGAAGAGAAATAACGTTTAGCAGACCTTTAAGGTTCGTTGAAACATCATTTATGGGTTATAAGGTGTATGTGACTGACGGGAGTCCGATAGATGCACTGCATCTTGCAATTGAGGTACTTAACTTTAGCCCTGACATCGTGCTCTCAGGAGTTAATGTAGGTGACAATCTATCTCTTCAGCATATATTTTACAGCGGTACAATAGCTGTAGCTATTGAAGCTGCTCTCACAGGAATTCCAGCTATTGCCTTCTCAGCTGATGTGAGAGAATTCAGTGAGTTTGATGACCCTGATTTAAGGAATATAGTTAAGAACGTAGCAATCAGAATAGTCAAATATGTGACTAAACATGGTCTGCCTGAGGGAGTGGATGTTCTTTCTGTAAACATCCCGAAGCCAAATAACTTTAGGAAGTGTGTCAAGATCGTCAGAGCAGCTAGGGTGAGGTGGAGGGCTTCATATAAGCTGGATACGGATCCGAGAGGAAGAAAATGCTACTGGCTATATGGCGTCCCGGCAAAAGCGGATGAGGATACAGACGTAAGTGCTTTTGAGAACGGGTGTGTTACAGTAACCCCGCTGAGCATAGACTTAAATGTCAGCTCTAAAACCATAGAGCTCATGCGGGATCTCGAGAGAGAGCTAGCACTATAAATTATGAATTCGCAGGTCAGCTTCTAGAACCCAGCATGTTACTATTTATTCTAGGAAGAAGCTGCAAGCACATAGATACCATATGCGGCAAACATTACTAATGCTATAGCTGGTATCATGTACTTGTAGCCTGCTGTAGGTGATATTTTAAGGTACTGTGCAGTATACACATAACATAAATGAAGCGGTGAGGGCAAGTACCCTGAGAAAGCTGATGTGTATACTAGCGCAGTAAGACTAGGAGTTAGATCAGTTAGGGAACCCAAGATTGGTAATGAAATAGCAATGCTACCTAAAGATGTTCCGGTAATGAACGCTAGAGCAGCAGGTAGAGATATAGCCAAAAATGAAGGACTCACAAAGCCACTTAAAGTACCGGATATAATACTGCCTATACCGGCTCTAATGAAAGCTGTCCGAAGCAGCATGGCGCCATAAGCTGCCAGAACTAATTCAGCGGTGTTCTTATTAAGAAGTGAATTAAGGAAAACATCTTTTCTTGGCATAGAAAGCAGGAGAAGTGTGAGTAATGCTAATGCTACACCTATTACAATAGATAAGGACTGTCCCTGAAATTGAGCTATTGTTACATAATTTACTACCGGCGTGAGTGCTATTGAAAGTGATACCGCAACTATTATAGGTGTAAATGCTTTAATTAGTAGTGTAAAGTCTGGGACCTCACATGCCTTCGTAATCTCATCCAATTGATGTCTAGAACTTTCTCTTCTGAAACCAATGATAAGCCCAGCAGTAATCATGACAGCAGCTACGGGGAGCTGCCTATAAGCTATTTCCCATACACTTACACCACTTAGTGCTGCAGTTAATATCATGACATTGCTGATTGGGTAGAAGAGAGATATCACGTGTCTATACCAGACATTAATAAATAGCTTGCTGTCTCTTCTTAGACCTATAGAGTTTCCAATAGAATCAACTATTGGTGCAGACATTAGTGCGCCACCAGCAACTGGGAGGAGCCCTAAAATAGCAGGAATTAAAGCTAGTGCTAGCCTAGCTTTTTTCAATACTTTAATTAATTCTCTACTTAGGTAGTCAATGTACCCAGTATTTTTATATAAGTTTATGAAAACAGCTATGAGGAGCGTGATTATAAGTAGGTTTAGTGTTGTAGTGTCGATAGTAGTTAGAGTAAACATGTTGATGATACCTTCTACACCGCTGGCTATTACTGAAGTTGCTGTGGCGGTAGCTATCAATGCTACCCAAATAGGTAGCCTAAGAATTAGTAGTGTACCCATAATAGCGAATCCAAGCAAAACAGCTAGTACCTCAGGCATCAGTGTTCACTGAGTCAGTGATATCACGTAACCATAAAATATCTTATATCTTTAAGTTAATTGTTAGAAACAGCATTTAAGGCGTTCAAATTCGGCACCATTGATTGCAGTATACAGTATAGGTAAGGTGAAGTTATATTATAGCTTTACCGGTTTTTCTATCGAAGACATGTATTTTACTAAGTTTAAACTTTATTCGAATTCTTTCTC
The DNA here is from genome assembly GCA_964417765.1 of uncultured Desulfurococcaceae archaeon. Taxonomy (GTDB): domain Archaea; phylum Thermoproteota; class Thermoprotei_A; order Sulfolobales; family NBVN01; genus B83-G16. The sequence continues at coordinate 7,290 of CAYQIX010000047.1, read as the reverse complement.
CAGGTGCGGGCGACTTCAGCGGGCTCGTCACAATTTTTACAGTATTGCCACCTATATCAGTTGTAACAACGACATCCTTACCTAAAGGTTCAGTGACTAACACCATTGCTGTTGCATGCGCCTCATCCTCCTTAGCTACTATTTCAATGTCTTCAGGTCTAACACCAAGAATTACTTCGCTAGATGTAGCATTGCCTCTTATTATAGTGCTTAAGTCTCTACCTAATGGCACTTTGATTTCAGGGCATTCTAAAATGAATTCATCGTCTTGCTCGATAAGCGAACATGAAATAAGATTCATAGGGGGGGTACCTATGAAGCTAGCGACGAAAGTATTTGCTGGCATGTTATATATCTCGTCTGGAGTTCCAATCTGCTGTACTTTTCCCTCGTTCATGACGACTATTCTATGTGCCATTGATAGTGCCTCTATCTGATCGTGAGTAACGTATATTGTGGTTATGTTTAACTCTCTCTGCAGCCTCTTTAATTCAGCTCTCATATAGACCCTAAGGAGCGCGTCCAAGTTACTCAAAGGCTCGTCAAGCAGGAGAACATCAGGATGCTTTACTAAAGCTCTAGCTAGTGCTACACGCTGCTGCTGACCTCCTGAGAGCTGCCCAGGTTTTCTATCTAGTAAATTTTCTATCCTGAGGAGTTTAGCTATTTCCTTAACCTTACGGTCTATTTCATTCTTAGGGGTCTTCTTTATTCTTAAAGGAAATGCTATATTTTCATAAACAGTCATGTGTGGGTAGAGAGCGTAGCTCTGAAATACCATGCCTACATTCCTGTCTTTAGGCGGGATGTCAGTGACATCTGCTTCATCAAAGTATATTCTACCTTTTGTCGGTTTGTAAATTCCTGCAATCATCAGTAGCGTCGTTGTTTTACCGCATCCTGAAGGACCTAAAAGCGCTACGAATTCACCATCACTTATATTTATGTTTACTCCCTCTACTGCTCTAACCTTACCGAAGTATTTGCTGACATTATTCAGTCTTACTCTAACCATTGATTATCACCTCTTTATGCCACCTACATATATCCTCAATAGGATTTTTTGTGATAAACTGAAAAATATTAGGACCGGAATCATGTAGAAGAGACCTAAGGCAGCAAGTAACCCCCAGTTAATGTACTTAAATTCACCTATCATGTGATAGATAAGTACTGGTAACGTGTAGTAAGATTCATCCTTAACGAAGGTGAATACTAAGAGGAACTCTGACCACCCTGACAGGAAGGAGAATACTGCTACAGCACCGATTCCAGGCAGAATAAGTGGCAGGATAATGTTTCTCCATGTCTTAAATCTAGTACAACCATCAACCAGGGCCGCCCATTCAATATCCCACGGTATAGAATCAAAGAATCCCTTAATTATCCACGTAGCCATAGGTATCTCCAAAGCAGCCTTAACTAAGATAATTCCAACTAGTGTCATTATGCCTTTTCCGTAGAGCCCCAACTTATTCAGGAGTATGAAGAGAGCTACAAGTAGGATTACACTAGGAAATGCGTGCAGAGCCAGTATGAACTGCATCAGTTGACTTCTTCCCTTAAACTCCATCCTAGAAAGTGCGTAGCCTCCAAGGCTGCTCACAAAGACAACTAGTGCTGAGACACCAAGTGACAGGAAGAGAGTATTGAATACTATTGGCCATATATTAGGGTATGTTTTTTGTCCCATTGTTATGGAGCTCCACAGAAATCTCCAGTTACTGAGTGTGAAGCCTGAAGGTACTATGCCGAGGATGAGTGTTCTGCTAAAGCTCTGCGATACTAACCACATATACATTAGCCATATAGGAATTATTGGAACGACTGACACGACAATAACTATTACATACTTTGCAATGTTGTAAAGGACGTATTTTGTCCTGCTATAGGTTCTGCTCATTTATCACACCTCTACCCGACTCGGTTCCATCAGCCTGCGGAAGCCGAACACCTTAAAGTAGGTCATTATTAGAGCTATACCTATGATTACCAGAATCAGTGATATTGCGGCAGCGTATCCGTAGTTGTACTCAGAGAAAGCTTGAGTGTATGAGTACAGTGAATAAACCATTACACCGGCTGCACGGGCTATTCCAGCATAGCCGCCTCCGCCTCCAGCACCCCACACCATTAATATGTATTCGTAGGAGGCTAGTAGGCTTAGAGTTTGCCAAGATATCACAAAGAGCATAGGCCACCTAAGCAGCGGTATTATGATGTGCCTGGCAATCTGGAAATCAGAAGCGCCATCAGCTAAAGCGGCATTTATTAAATCTACTGGTATAGACTTAATTGCTGCAGTATATATTATCATTCCAAAGCTAGCTCCGACATAGCCGTTAATCATTATCATGAGTAGCTGGGAGTAAGGTATATCCAGGAGCCAGCTACTGGGCAACCACGACTTAGGTATACCTAGAAACTGGAGAAATGTATTCATTAAACCAACTTCAGGGTCTACGAACCATATCCACAGAAGAGCGTAAATGATGCCAGGAGTTATTCTAGGAAGCAGCCACGATATACGTAGTAACATTGATAGTATTTCATTGCGTATAAAGAAAGCTATTGCAAGGGAAAGGATGATAGCATATAAAGAGTTAATTGCTAAAACACTACCCACATATAGAGCTGTAATCCTGAGAACCTCAGCAAGATAAGGGTCACCACCCAAGAAAATCTTTTTGAAATTCTCTAGTGTTAACTTGACACTAGGTGTGAAGAAATCTCTTATGAATGCAAGAAAGTTCTTAATTGTTAAGTCAGTAAAACTCAAATAAACAGTTAAAGCGACAGGCAGGATCCAAAATAATACTATCATTATTAGCATAGGGGCTAAGAAGAGCCATGGAAGTGTTTTACTCGATATCTTTAATCCTTTAATTCTCAACCTCTTTTCTGAATTACGATACTTAGTGTGTGGCACTGGCACCACCTCTTAGGGTGCCTTGTGGTTGCGTGCACTAAGTACGAAGTATACAAGGTACGAAGTATCTGAATTAGAGTTATTATGCGCCACAATATTATCGATATTTAAAATAAAAAGATTATTTGGTTGATTTTGTTTATCTTGCTACTCCTTTATGATTATTTGGTCTCCTAGTTCAGACTTCAGTATTGAGATCATTTCATTGAGTGCCTGCTCAGGTGTCAGTTCTCCTTTCTCCACCTTAGTTATTGCAGTAATCCATGCATTCTTGTAGGCTGAGTACTTAGGATGTATTGGCTCGTATGACGTGTAGTCTAGCATGTATGCTACTTTCTTAAGGTACTCTGACTTCTGGTAGTACGGGTGATCGACGGTCGTCAGTCTCACAGGTAGGTGTGAGCTGTCAACAGCATGCTTCGCATCTAGTGGTGCTGATGTAGCTATCGCTATCAGTAGGAATGCTAGTTCTGGACGTTTTGACTGTGACGTTACATAGTATATATAAGGACTTGATAAGGTCATTGGCTTAAGTCCCGGCTCCGGTGCTGGCACTAGAGCAAAGCCAACGTTCTCCCAAAGCCATGACTCGCTGACGTTACCTAACTTCTCATGATAAGGTACTTTTTGCCATTCTGACCAGTGCCAAGTGCCGCCGAACCAGAAGAGCACTCTGCCATTCACGAAATCTGAGTGTATCTTTCTCCATGGTGTTCCTATCATGTCAGGTGGAAGCACCTTATCTTCCTGCGCCATCTTGTAGAGAAGCTGTAGCATCTTCAGCATAGCTGACTTCACTAGGACTAGCTTTCCTGTCTCTGGATCCTGCGTTATACCGCCGTACTGGTAATACAGTATTATGAATGGTGTGCCACCGAAGTTTGGTCTGTGGTAGAAGCCCCACTTAACTAGACCTTTATCCATTGCTTCTTTAGCTACCTTAATGAGGTCGAGTAGGGTTACTTCTCCTCTCCTGATTTTTTCTGGTAGTGCGTTAATTTCCTCCTCACTCCATCCAAGCGCTCTCAGGACGTCCTTCCTGAAGTAGAGTGGACGCGCCTCAGTATCCTGTGGTATACCCCATATCTTGCCCTTATACTTGACGGCGTTCCAGAGTGAGGGTCTTATGTCTTCTAATAATATCCAGTATTTCTTCACGTAGTCGTCTAATGGTATTATGTAGCCGCCGTCGGCCAGGGCAGCGAGATTCTTCATGGCAATAATGTCGGGAGCCTCACCAGCCGCGAATGCAGCTGTTAGCTTGTCCATGTAGTCGGATCTGAAGTACTGCTTCTCTACAATGATCTTTACATTCAAGCCTGCAGCTTCAAACATCTTATTAAGGATCTCTGCTGCAGCTTCAATATTATCAACTCTCGTAACATCAACAGGTGATCCAGATGCCCATACAGTTATTTTTATCTCTCCTGTGGCGCCTCCAACAGTCTTCGTAACCTCCTCTTTTAGAGTCTTAGTGATAGTCTCTGTAACTGTCTGTGTTACTGTTTGCGCACCTCCCGGTGCTGTCGGTGTCGGCTTAATTGCATAACCTATTCCAATGCCTATTGCTAGACCTATTATAAGTAGGATTGCCCCTAAGACCGTTAGTTTTTGAGCCATAATACGCACCCCGTGGCTAGGAGGTACCTTAATACGTTCCGGTAATATATTGACGGTTTATTTATAAGTATTGCCCTTTAAAAGCAGTATATTTTATGTGATACTGCAACTTTCAGTTAATGTGTCCTAAGGACATAGATACTGCATTAATAAGTTTAATTTTTGAATTTTCCAAGTAGAAACAATGGGGATACTTGCGTGTATGTTCATGTTCACATAAGGGTTGTGCCTTTAGGTGTGGGCACGAGTATTTCAGACTATGTCGCGGAGGCTGTAAAGGTGTTGAAAGAGCTTGGTTACGACCCATTAATTGAATCCGGAGGAACCGCTATTCAATTAGAGAATTTGGAGGAAATAGGAAAAATTGTTAGGATAATACATCAAAGATTAATCAAGATGGGCGTTCAAAGAATACTAACATATATATCAATAGATCACAGACTAAATAAGACAAGAAGCATAACAGATAAAATAAATGTAGTGAAGACAAAGCTTCGAAAGCTTTAACTTTAAGTATCTTTGTTCAAGGCGTATCTACTGCTAAGACCCGTGAAGTGCAACTTGAGTCTTACTTAATCCGCAAGTACAAGTATCTTCAGTTGAAGGGTCTTCAGATTTATAACCCCGTTTACATAACTTGTAGTGGTCCCGCCGTAGCTCAGCGGTAGAGCGCCCGGCACCCGGCTAATGCCGGGCGGGAGTGTAGGGTGTGGTGGTAGCCCGCACGCAGACAGGGGATGAAGTCCCTTGGATGAAGCGTGTCACACCGCTGGGCTACCGCCCGGGCAGAAACCGGGCGGTCGGGGGTTCGAAATGAACGGGGGTATCCCCGTTCGCGGAAATCCCCCCGGCGGGACCACAAAGACATTGCTAATTGCTTCTCGTCCTCAACTCGCTAATTAACTCAAGCCTAGATTGAATGTCAATTAAGAATGCTCTAAGGTTTTCAATAATAGCCCTTGCTACATCTACTTTTCTCCTTAAGCCAGGTACCAGGGCGTCCGGGTAATCCAGTGGCTTAGCTACTTCATAGATGGTCTCGATTATATTGAAGTACCTCCACGCTCCTTTGATGTCGCGGTTTTTCAGGAGGCTTATTGTGTACCTCTTGATCTCTCCTACTACATCTAGTAGTCCTTGTAAGTAAGGTATGGGGTGGATATTTAATTCGCTTGGTGTTGGTAGCTTATTACTGACAACTATCGCATAGAAAATTTCTGCCTCAGCATACTCTGCTAATGCATTATACAATAAATTAGAATACAGGAACTCGGGGTGGTTCCTCAATTGACCTAATAGCTCTATAACTTTAACTCTCAAATTCTTAATTCTTAGTTCAGCTGACGAAACATCACCTCTATGTATATCAGTGACAGCATAACCTGCCTCCCTAATGATCTCTCTGGTCTTCTTGATGACATCTTCTCTAACACTATCTTTTTCTTTTAGAAAGGAATCAATAAGTGATACTATAGATCTAATTTCATTCTCTATATCTCGCATGATCTCTCCTACCTCACCTAAAATATCATACTTATGTTAAATAAAGTGTAGTAATTCTGTTATGCTTTACTAGTTCTTACTTTTACAATGTTTTGCCTGCTTGCCTCTCTAAGTCTACTCAATATCGCAAGTCCTAGTCCTTTTTCTTCAAAGCCTTCGCAAATAGCAATATCCACATTTAGTGAGCTCAGGCTCCTCAGCACCTTGAAGAGATTCTTAGCTATCTCATAAGGTCTGCTTCTCGATCCTAGCTGAATTAGCCTAATATTCGGTAAGCTGCTATAATATTGCAGCGTCTCTTTTGATGCTATGATAGCTACCCTGCGTCCCATACTTAAATGCTTCCTAGCTACCTTAATCACTTCCCCAGCAAGTCTGCTTAAGTCAGCATAGTCATCTGCTTCAATAAGTATCAATGGTACACCCGGTTCATAGTGCGAATGTCTACTTCTCGGTACCGACGCTTCTCTCTTTAATCCTTTAGCACATGCTGGAATATTAATCTTAGTTCCTAGAAGCTTCTCTAACATCTCAACTTGAACAGGTCCTGCTCTAATTAGTGTTGGAGGGTCTGAGGTGAGATCCACTACAGTTGACTCTATACCAAGCAGTGTCTCACCAGTATCTATAATCACATCTACTTTACCGCATAAATCCTGAATAACATGCTCAGCAGTTGTGGGACTTGGCCTGCCTGATATATTGGCACTGGGTGCAACAACAGGTGTCTCGGCCAGCTCTATTAATTTAAGTGCTACAGGGTGAGCTGGCATCCTAACACCAACCTTAGGTAAGCCAGCAGTAACTACATCAGGGACTCTCTCCGATTTCTTAAGCACTACAGTGAGCGGTCCCGGCCATAAAGACTTAATTAATCTCCAGGCATTTTCCGGTATCTCACTAACTACAAGCTCCAGCTGCTTAAAACTCGAAATATGAACTATCAGCGGGTTATCTCGAGGCCTCCGTTTAATCTCATAAACCCTCCTTACAGAGGCGGAATTAAAAGCATCAGCGCCTAGCCCATATACAGTCTCTGTAGGAAAGACTACCAAGCCGCCAGACTTCAATATAGAAGCACATTTCTTAAGTATCTCAATATCGGGCTTAAGTGGATTAACTTTATATATTACAGTCATGTAGCGCACTCACCATGACATAGCAGTATTGAGAAGTTATATTATGTGGCGCCGGGGGGAGGATTCGAACCTCCGACCACCGGGTTAACAGCCCGGCGC
>CAYQIX010000046.1:0-11454 GCA_964417765.1 uncultured Desulfurococcaceae archaeon | reverse complement strand
CTAGTATCCACATAAGACACTAATACAACAATACTTAATACCTGCATTAAGTCTAGAAATTAGATGTAGGGCCATGAAAATGCTAGTAGCTAATACGAGGGCGGATCTATCGAAGATAATTAAGAGGCTGGCATACACTATGGAGTGTGGTACAAGAGAGCAGATATTTCTTAAAGATTGCTCGCTAATTAGCTATGTTACTAAATCTCTCATGAGTGAGAATCTTTCACTAATAGATGCGTACGAGGAGGGAAAAGGAATAGTCATTACGATAGAAAATAGATTCGGGAGGAAGTGCAAGGAGTAGAGGGTCATGAGCGTACGATACATAGATGAAATAGATCTCAGAATTCTATCCAAACTCACGCAAGACTCTAGAATACCATTCAGTAGGCTAGCCAGGGAGTTAGGTGTTAGTGAGTCGACAGTATACCTAAGGATTAAGAGATTGCGGGAGCTGGGCATATTAAAGAACTTCTCAGCAGTAGTAGATTTAAGTAAATTAGGGTATGAGGTCGAAGCTTTTATTAAGATAAAAGTAGGTAATCAGCGGAGTCCATTAGAAGTTGCAGAGACTTTAGAGAAAATTGGCGGAATTATGGAAGTGTATGAAGTCAGTGGAGATTTCCCAATATTGGTTAGGGTGTTGGCGAGAGACAATAACGAACTATCAAGCATTATAGACACAATCATGAAGGTTAAGGGCGTCACTGACGTAGACGTGTTGTACGTTATTAGAAAGATAGCAACCGGAATGTACGCTCGACGGGTTAGTCTAATGGTTGAGAAGCTATTAAGGTAATTGGGTATACCTACTAAGTAACTTAGTGAAAGTAAGTTTCACTTTCAATTATAAGAAGAAAATTATCTCTTAATTAAGTTCAGCACAAGTGCCGCTATTCTCTCAGCAGGGTTAATACCTGTAGCGTTCATGAAACCAGTCCAATGCGGGGAAGAATTAACCTCGTATATAACATAACCCCTTTTTGTTTCACCTATATCTATACCTGAATACAGCAGACCCAGAGACCTTGATGCCTTAATAGCGAGCTCACGGAGCTCCTCATCGAGGGGAGCTTTTTCTACTCTCGCACCCTGAGCTACATTGGTCTTCCAAGAATTCGGTGGTGCATATCTATAGATAGCGCCCAAGGCTTCGTCACCTACAACGAATATCCTTATATCACGATTGCCTTTTCTCTCGTACTTTTGGATGTATACTGGCTGCCCATGGGTAATCCAGGTCTTAGCTATCATGAATGCCACATCTGGGTCACTTACCTTTATAGATCCATAACCCATGCTCCCCATTAGCGGCTTTAGTACTACGGTGCCCCATCTTTTTGTTATTTCTGATACCTCAAAGACGTCTTCAACAACTGCTGTATCAGGTACAGGGAGTCCTGCCTTCTTAAGCTTCAATAGTGCCATGAACTTATCTCTCGCACTAATTAAGGAATTGGCAGGGTTAACAACGAGTGTACCTAAAGACTCTAGCTGCCTGAGTATGTCTAGCCTCTTGAATAAAATTTCAGTAGAACTCACTAACCCTATACCTCTAACAACTGCCGCATCCAGCCGAGGAATCACAGCCCTTCCGTACCCAACCCACATTCCATCCTTGGTAATAAAAGGTGAAAGTCTAGATAATCTAAGGTACAGCGTTTCAGCCCCTCTTTTCATGAATGCCAGAAGTAGCTGTCTCACAGAGGCTGTAGGAACGGGTGCCTCATGCAGTATTGCTACCCTAACCATTTATTCCTCACATCCAACTAAGGATTCGTTGCTCAGATTTTAAACAAAATCAATTCAGGATTTCGCAATCTATTAGCAGTTACGTAGAGAAGAATGGTTATAATTCACAGCATTAAAATACCTGTAGTGGTGTCTGTGTGGTGTTCCTCAATTACGTTCTGCTAATAGCACTGACAGCTGCAATATTGACACCTACTGCCACGTATTTCACCGCGCAGCTAGAACGTGTCAAAGGGTTTACTTCGCCTGATGTTCACAAACCATCAAGACCTCTAATTCCTAAATCAGCAGGACCTGCATTAATAGCTGTCTATGCTGCTATCTGCATAATGGCGTATGTCTTAGGATTTAGAGGTTTAGTACCGTATCTTACAGCGGTCATTATTAGCGGACTAATAGGTTTCATAGACGACATATATGATATTAAGGCACATTACAAAATTCTGTTATTCTTTGCACCCGCACTCCCTGTAGTTCTTTCAGGCACATATATTTCGAGCCCGTATTTACCAGGCATTGGAGGACTAAGGCTTACTATACTTTATCCCATACTGCTTTTAATAGGTTATAGCGTAGCGGCTAATGCTTTTAATATGGCTGACACACACAATGGAATAACTCCATCGATACTCTTAATTTACATGGCGTTCTTAGCTGTAGCAGCATTTGTAACTAAACCTCAACCTTTACCGGGATTCTGGTTGTTTTATGCTGCATCATTAGCAGTATTCACTACATACTTACCCTTCAATATGTATCCGGCAAAGATATTTAATGGAAATAGTGGCTCACACCTAATGGGGGTTGTGTTTGCATCATTAGCTGTACTTTCGCGGCACGAATTCTTCACAATAATTGCATCAGCACCACTAATACTTAATGGATTCAGTATTCTAACTACAATTAGAGGCTTAAAGAATAGGCAGAGAGTTCCACGTCCAGTAACACTAAATTCTAAATGTGAGATAGAATTCCCTCGCAGTAGCCAAGATCTTCCTATTACACTAGTTCAGTTATTTGTTCTTAGAAACAGTCTTAAGGAAAGCGAAGTCATTGCAGCATACATAATAACCTACATAGTATCTGCTTCATTAGCTGTAGCGCTAACGTACTTCCTTGAAATATTTATGTGGTGACCTACACTAGCTATATTAGTTATCCAAGCACGTCCCTGAACATTCTCTTGATTGAAGTATTCGAGAATCTGAGATCTTGCTTCAATAGCTTTTACATAGGAATCTGTAAAACCGAATGCAATGTTTCCTAAGAGGCACTGCCCCACACCTCTTAAGCCTAGCTTACGCATATACTCCGCTAGTTCGGAGGTAACTTCATTATAGAAGAACCCAAAGTTATCAGTAAAGTACCTGCTGTTGTGCTGTTGGATAGCAGAAATGGCGTCTGTAAATACTTTAAAGTCCTTAAGCATGAGGGCAGACATCAGCCTAACAACTTCTCGATATAGCTGTGGTTGCTGTTTGTATTCTCTAGCATCATCTAAGTAAGGTTCAAAACTGGCATAGTCTTTCCTAGAAACCTCGGGAACGGCAATAACGACATACCAATCCCTCGGCACTGGCATGACGACTAGAGGTTCAGGTTTAATAGCGATTTCATTGTTTCTCAACTTAATTCCGGAGTCAATTACTAAGTTGCCTAGCAGGTAAGTATATATGTCGACAACAGTATATTTACCTTCACCCATTGTTAGAGCGATTTCAGCAGGGTTTACATCTATTTTCTTAAGTACGGAAACAGCAGTGGTTGTTGAGAGCAGTACACGCGTGCGAGTACCTAAACCTTTATATAGGCTTACATATCCGCACAAGCTTATGCTAACTTTACTAACTCCTAGCACCTTTAGAGTATCTGCTATGAGCTTTGCGAGCTCGTGCGAAGGAGCATCAATGCTTAACTCGCTAGAGTCGCTAGCACAAAGCACTAGCTGCGGTTCCTCTAAGGAGAAACCTATTGCGCCATACAAGTAAGGCTCATCTCTAAATCTGTAGAACCCTATGTGTACCCCATACCCAGCTCTTACGCTGACTTCTTTCAAACTCATTAGCACTCACCACTCACTAGAGACTTCGTGCCTCATACCACGTAAACGTTTACTGTAGAATACTTTATGAAGCTTAACTAATTACTTATTAGTGCGTTCATGAAGGATCAAATAGATTTACTAGGACTTAACAGTGTGTGTAATGAATTGGTGCATAGTAATGCATGCTGTACTTTCTACAAAGAAGGGAGGAAGTGCCAAGAGAGTAATAGAGTCTCTATTTGTTGGTTTTCTAGTTGGTGCTATAATGGGATTTATAGATACATACGGCTATGCAGTAACGGGCTATACAACAGCAGAGCTTTCTCCGATAGTCACGTCTATACTTACTTTAATTACATTTAGGTATGTATTCAGAACTGCTCCTTCGATTCTGGAACACTTCATAGCAACGCTAGTAGCTTCAGGGATGACACTAACATCAACAATAACTTCTGGAATGTACATAACTTACACAATGTTAGGTAGCTTAGGAGATCCTAGAGAGATGAACCTTCCTACATGGATCTACTACAGTAAGTATTTAGACTTGAATACATTCTTATTTTACCTCTATGCTACTGCAGTTTCAGCAGCTGGAGTTTTTATTGCTTATGCATTCAGCAAGCACTTCATCGAAAAAGAGAAACTTAACTATCCTGTGGGTACGGCAGTAGCTCTCATGATAGGGCTTGGAAAAATGCTTAAGAAAGTAAATATTATGTCAGCTATACTGGTAGGTCTCGTACTTGAGCTGGCAGTCGTAATACTCAATGTTCCTGGAATCGACGCTAGCCCAGCTCTTCAAAATATAATACCAGGTGCAGCAATGGGGATTTCACTAGATGTCTTTATATTCTTACTTGCACTATTAATTCCTCTTCAGACGTCTGCGGGTGTAGGTCTAGGCAATCTCATAACCTACCTGGTAATAACACCTATTTTCGTGATTAATGGCTTAATGATCTCTCTGCCAGGTATGAATTCATCAGACATAGTAACTATCGCAGCACCTCACATAGCTTCTGCACTAGTAGGTTTTCTAGTTATTTCATCTCTTTATTACATTATTACGAATAGATCAGTGTTTGCTGTAACAGCAAAGTACTTAATCCATAACACTTACATGCTGAGGTACATACTTGTAGCTGTGGCTGTAATAGGCTCTACCTATGTTCCTGTCCTACTGCTATCTAAGCCGACACTATTATTTCTCATCATGATTCCTTTCTACTTAATAATTCAGCTCTATCTCACAATAATCACGGTAAGAGTTACAGGTGAGGTAGGTGTCGTATCACAGTCAACGCTTCCTTTAGCTACACTAACTCTCTATGGCATGGGGGCTCGAGGCGCATTACCTTACATCATGCTAGATCCTTACACAGGTGTTCCAATGCCACAGTTCGTTGCTAGTTCGTCAATGAATCTGATGAAGTGTAGTAGAATACTAGATATCGACATAGAGTCAACGCTGTATTGGCTACTACTAGCTCTAGTTATTGGTGCGCCAATAACTCTCGTGTACGGCCATATGCTACTGAGCGTATTTGGGCTCTACTCACCTAAATTTAACTTATTGCGGTGGCTCCCGGTAGTTACGTGGATGAAGGCTGTTTATCTAGGTGATATTTCGTCATTTAACTTGCTGTCAATAATAGTGGGGGTTTTGTATGCTGTGTTTATGATGATTACACTGAAGATGCTTAAATTGAGGGGGATATCACTCTTTGCGCTGATGCTCGGCATGACGCTAACTCCTGATATCGGCATATTGTTCCTAGTGGCATCGGTGGTTAAGTACGTAGCTCTGAGATTGGGAAGTGACGTATATGAGGCCTTACTAGCATACTCCTCATTAGCGTTAGCGGGTGCGGGCATGGGAATGGCGGTTATGGTTGCATTGTCGATATTTGGGGTGCTGTAGTTGTGATATGGCTGTTATTCGTAATAGTATATGTTGCTATAGTTCTGATAGCATTGCTTGGTGTAATAAAATATACAAGCATAGAGGCGGGACACACAAGAAAGTATGTGCTTAGAGTCAGAACGTCGATAAGCAGGTTCTTATTACTCACAAAAATACTTAAACTACTTATAATTAAGCCGGCCTCAGTTTTAGTAGTTATTGCATTAGTTGTCATAATGCTAATACCAGCATCTTCAGCATCATACAGCTATACATGGGTAATGGGTCAGGTACGTAATCCCGTAGATAGTTATGTCGTCCATGTGGAGTTTAGTAAAGTAGTTAGATATGATAAGGTTATCGATATATTTATGAAGCAAATAGGTGGTTTTATACGCTCATGTAGTGGTTGCTTAAGGGCGGTGCTAGAGGAGCCGTTAAACATGAGCACTGCGCAAGATCTTATATATGTCGTAGTTGGAGTTGACGAAGAGTTCTTAAAGAAGTTAGTTGAACGTGCTGACGTAAGTGGATGTATTGTGTGTCGGCAGGCTCCTCAAGGTACTGTTGTGGAGGAGGATGAGGTTAAGTTAGTCTGTGTGAATCCTTCGAAGTTAGCTAATGCCATCCTAATTGATGATGAGCCTCTTCTTCCAGTGCAGGCATATATAGGCATGAAGTCCGTGCTGCCTCCACCTAGGAATGTTGTGGTTTTAAAGAGGAATGAGGCGCTGAGACTCCTCAACATAACTTATGACAGTGTTAGCGATGTGATTATTGTGCTAGATAATTACGTCCCACCGAGTACCTTGGGCGGAATTATTAATAATTTGAAAGATATCAAGAGTTTAAGGTACTATCTAGTCAATGGTTCAGTACTCACATACTCTATTATCCCTCTTCCTACTGAGAAGTCTATACTTGTCGCATTAATTGCTTCTCTGCTAGCCTCAATAATCATAGTATCTATTTTCACTTCACTCCTCCCTGAAATTAAGACGCTCTATGATAGGCTAGCAATACAGGGCATGCCTCCTTGGGGTATTACGCTGATGATAGCTATCCTCACATCAACAACGATTCTTGGTGTTGGTATAGTTGAGACAGCAGTCATATACGGCATTTATGGAGGTGTGAGCGCGTTTACATCACTAATCACATCAGTCATTGTCTGGATGGTGACGTTTTCCTACTTAAGTAAAAAATCTAAGCCTAAGTCTCTACTTACTGATGTATACACTCCTGTTGCTAAGAGATATGACTTAGCAATTAAGAAAGCTAAGATACGTATTGATGAATTAGTAAGCATCATATGTGAAATAATTAGAAGTAATGAGTTTTTCATAGTTGATGAAATCTCAGCTAGGCGGCATGGCTCTGTAGCGTACATACATGCACGCTTACACTATACTGAGACATGGGGTTCAGGGCTGGACTTGAACGCCACCATTAGTGTAAATAGTGAAGTTCTTGTAAGTGTGTCAGTTACTCCATGGGGTATTGAAGAAGTATCTGAGGCGGTGGTTCAGAACATGGTGGCGCTAGCTATATCGAGAGTAATCGGGGGCGTGAGAACTTGGGCGTACAGGGTGTAGTAAGTATAGCTATCAAGCAGCTTGCTAGAGGTAGCGGGCTCCGAATAGCAATACTTACTTCACTTGTTATTGCTGCTCTGACACTCGTGGTAGGAGAGGCACCTCCGAGAATGCTGATACTCTCTCTCCCGGTATTTTCGGTTCTTTCATCAATCCTTATTGATGTGCGTAACATAAGGTCTAGTTTTTATGCCTTAATCATTGTGGGAGCGACAGTAAAGCACATCATCACGTACTCCATAACCATAGCACTGGTTTATATAATAATCTACATAGTACCTATGGCAGCAACCAAGTTTTTTACGCTGCCTGAATACTGCTCGCTAGCAGGGGTGCTGCTAATGACTGTTGTTACCTTGCTACTTATCTACTACTTATATATGAAGAGAACGTTTACATCGGTTAATATTTAATTAGGAAACAGGGATCAGATGTATTAATCAGTTATAATTACTCTATAGCTGTTCTTTAAGTGGTAGGATCGGAGAACATGGTTGAGGTAGCTATATTTCTAAGGGATGTTTGGAAAAGCTACAGAGTTAGCGGCAGGTTAGTGACTGTATTAAAGGCTGTCACTACACGAATATATAAAAGTGAGATTGTAGGTATTCACGGACCTAGCGGGTCAGGGAAAACCACGCTTTTGAAGATAATAGCTGGACTAGATAGACCTGACAGAGGTGAGGTTATTGTTGACGGGTATAACTTGAACATGCTAGATGAATTGGGTCTCGCAATGCTGAGAAATACTGTTGTGAGTTACATACCGCAGGATTACGGGTTGATAGAGAACCTAACTGTCTGGGAAAATGTTGAGATACCACTCCTTCTAGCAGGTGTTGAAAAAAGTGTAAGGGAGAATAGAGTCAGAGAGGTCCTTGAGTATATGGGGCTTGCAGACAAGATAAGTATTGTTGTAAGTAGATTAAGTGGCGGGGAGAGGCAGCGTGTAGCAATAGCTAGGTCCCTTGTAAACACACCAACAGTACTCCTTGCTGATGAACCAACGGCTAACTTAGACTGGGAGAACGCAATAAAAGTAGCTGAACTATTTAAGAAAATACGAGATGACTTCGGGACAACAGTAGTAATAGTAACTCATGATCCAAGGCTGCTTGAATTCGTTGACAGGTCACTAAATATTGTTGACGGCACCTTAAAGGAGATATCACCACCCGTAAGTATGCGAAGATGAGCTACCGCGCTGCTTCTTATGGGAGTTTTTAAATTCTTACTAAGTAGATATCGCTAACGCTTTTTAAGCCCCTCCTTAGGTTGGGAAATGCTGTGTCAGTTAAAAAGCGCGTAGTGGAAGGTGTTAGCGAGCTTTATGTCGATCTAATTCTAACACTGATAGTTCTAAGTATATCAGGAACACTCATAGCGAGCGTTTCAGCGATCTCTAGGAACAGTAATACCGAATACAACAACTTAAGCATACCGCTTGCCTACGCGATCCTGCTTAATAGCGGTAATGGCTACTTAATTATCCTGTGTAATTATGGTGATGATGAACTTAATTACGCCGTTTTAGTCAATAATTCCCTTATCCTACGCGCATCAGTCACTCCACATAGCTTTGTTGTAGTGCCATTAAATACAACTAGCGTTAGTGCTGGTTCCGTGACTGTTTTAGTAAATGATGAAGTAATGATTAAGCCGCAGGTGATTGAGGCTTGAAAGGCGCGCTATCGGCGCTCACGGCAGCACTACTTGCCTTGCTGGTGATTTCATCAATAGTTTCTTACTTCATGATATCATCTCATAAAGCGATAACGGCTTATCGGCATGCCGTCAGCAAGTCAGCTCAAAAATTAAGTGAGTTCTCTAAAGACCTAAGAGCTGAGGTGAGTAGCCGAGGTCTAGTACTTAAGTCTGCTACCCCACCTGTTGAGGTATTAGGCGTTATAGCAGTTTACGGGCAGGGAACGTATGAGGTCCTGAGAAGGAATATGATGCTTAATGACTCACCAACACTCGTCTTGACAGGTGATGAGGTTAGTAGGGTATTCAAGAATAATGGTAAAATAATAGTATTAGCTTCAGGAGGAAGGTACCTAGTTCTTGATCCGGCAGATGTAGAGGAATCAAGTACGGCTAATAGTGGTTTTGGGAATGAGTTAAGTACTTTACTTGATACTACACCTTACACAGTGACTGGGCTACTTATTGATCAAACGTCGTTTTTAGAGAATCCGGTACCCGGAACACCTAATGAAATAGGATCTAATTATGAGCCCGATGTCTACATTAAGCTAGGAACGTACTCAACTGACGTACTAGCCGATACCGTGAAGATAATTTATGATGGTGGGTACCACACGTATTACTTCTACAATAAGCCGCAGGGCCTCCTCATACTAATACCTGTGGTAGTAAGTCGGGGCAACGTCCCTGACCTAGTGACGTACGGATTCCACATTTACGTAGAGCCGCTGGTCTGCCCATCCTCGAACATAGACATATTCTACCTGCACGTCTCATTTAAGCCTGTCATCTATGCTGTCCTACCACTGGACTTCCTGAGAACGTACCTGGTCACTAAGCCCGGTAGCGTAATGTACTTAAGCCAGTACCAGAATGCGGTATCGAGAGCGCTCTACGCTAGCGACGGCCAGGTCTACTCGGCAACACTAGCTTCATACAGCTACGTGTCGGGTTCGCGGACGTACCACAACATAGACACTTATGAGAAGACACTATTCGTTAGAGTAGACTTCAGCGACATAGTTAATTCAGTACCTCCCAACATCGACGAAGTAGTTGTGTTAGCGGGTATTCAAGGCGCTATCTCATACTCGTGGAAGTACGGTAGCACACAGCTAGCGAACCCTTACGCAAAGCTATCCGTAGGCATATACAACTTGAGTAGAGAATTCACATTCACCGTACCTAACGACTTGGTGAATAAGCCGATACTCATAAACATACCGATGCCGGACGTGGAGCCCTTAGTGAAGTCACCGTCCGGAGCCAGCATCCAGCTGTACAGGCCTTCTAATGTAGAGAGCAGTACGTACAGCCGCTTACTATGGTTTAATGCTACTGAGCCAGGCACGTACGCGCTTAGGCTTGTCGAGGGCTCCATCAGTGACTACGCCTTAAAGGACATTCCGATAGCTAGCAAGTCCTATAAGGTGAGTGTGGAGTCAGTGCACAACGTCAAGAAGACTTACAAACTGCGCAGCACATCCACTAAGAAATACTTGATAGAGGATAGCGGGGGCTCACTAATTCTAAAGTACAGTCTAGTGCATCACTTTATAGGCTACGTTTACTGGCGAAGCGACAGCAACTATGGCGGGCCAAGCGTTACCTACGCTAACGTACCTAGCACAGCGCGATACAGGGTTACGGTAAAGGGTAGCGCGAGCTGCGACGAAGTGACATACGGCTGGTACAGCGTTGCCAAGAACCTCTACGAAACCGCGTTCATATACGTTAGCGGTAGCTGTAGAAAGTCACTATGGCTGCGCTCAAGCTATAATTCAGCAGCAGGAAAGTTCACCTTCTACTCAAGAATATACATCTACGGATCATGGTACCCCAGCTATAAGATCGAGCTAGTGATTGATGACTCACGAACACTTAGCGTAGAGAGCTACGGGGACATAAGAGGGTACAGCTCAGGTGGCACGACCTACTTAGGATTACTTGACCTAGCAACGAAGGTTAAGACCATTTTCATTAACGGGTAAGCCGAGCCTATTCCTACCCCTCACTTACTTAACGTCCTAGGAATCCTACGGCGGGACTTCCTCTCGCGAAACTCGCTTAGCGATGCCTCAACAGCTTCCTTAGGCACCTCAATAACCACCATAGCATCGCCGCTCTCCATTTTAAGGCCTGCCGAGGCGGATATACCCTTAATTAAGTCTACTAGAGCTGTCTCACGGCTTCCCGGTGTCTTAATCAGCACTATCCTTTTAGAATCCATTATTACATTCCCAACAGACCTGCTTAACAACTCAATCAGTTCTAGGGACTCAACACCTAGCTCCTTAGCAACGACGCCCACCCTCTTACCTACTTCCTCAACTTCATGCGGTGACGTATTACCTAGTATCTCCTTAGGCACCAGTATGAAGCCTAGATTCTCTAAAATGTATTCGATCCTCTTCTCCCTCAAGGCCCTAGGTGCGTAGTGACCTAAG
>CAYQIX010000045.1:0-11592 GCA_964417765.1 uncultured Desulfurococcaceae archaeon | reverse complement strand
GGTTTTAGTATTTACAGCTTATAAGCTTATAAATACCCACTATCTTAGTGGTGGCTCAACCTCATGCCTTGCCCATGGTATCGCGAGGGTGTATGCACATCTCCTATGCTCGATTCTCCTTCTAACGAGCCAGTCATACCTGCAAGATGTTTAGGTGACGAAAATATTTACCGAACATGCAGGTATTATAAGGAGCCGGGAGATACGATAAAACCATATCGCCCAGGATTCTTTGGTAAGCCCCTCCTTCTCATACACTCAATCAGCAGAGTGCCCAGATCCGAGTGCGATTTTTTCGTAGTGGAAAAACATGAAAGCGGATGTTACTTAGCAGCATGCAAGGTTCTCGGCAGATATTTAACACGCTATGAAGCTGCTCTATGCGAATCTCACTGGGATAGCTGCCCGTTTCGCAGAGTTGGCCACCGCACTGAGTCAATGAGGTAAACTAATTGCTGCTTTGGGTACTCTAAGCCGTTACTTCTTCAACAACGACTGTTGGCACTGAGAGGTCCTCCAGTATTTTATCGTCATAATCTGGGACATAGATTATCCTGACATCATCAAAAAATTCTCTAATATTCATAACCCTCTTAACTAATGAAGCACTTTTATGATCATACCCTACATACACTACGAGTCTTCTCAAAACACAACCCCGTAACAAGCTCTGGCTGGTATTATAATTTAAGGTTGTGACCTAAATACGTTGTAGTAAGAACCTTGATTTTGCTTAATGACTTAAATACCCTTAAGTTTATCTACACTTTTTGGTGATCGGTATTTAGCGAATACAGAGTGACTAAGGAGGAGCTGAGAAGAATAGTTAAGGAATTAAAGAAATGGAAAGCGCGAGCTACAACACTCTTAAGTTTATACATACCACCTGGAAGACCAATAAGTGACGTAGTTAACATGTTGAGGCAGGAATACTCAATAACGGAGAATATCAAGTTGAAACGTACAAGAGACAGAGTTCAAGCAGCTCTTTCAGCAGCCATAGATAGATTACTGAGAATTAGTAAGGTTCCACCAAATGGCCTAGTAGTATTTGCCGGAGAAAATGAGGAAACTGGTGATTTTATTGCATTGGTATTTGAGCCACCTGAGCCAATTAACATCTACTTTTACAGGACAGACAAGTGGTTTCATACAGAGTTTCTCGAGGATTTAATAGAGGAAAAGGACGTGTATGGGCTAATAGTAATAGAGAGGGATGAAGCAACTATTGGGCTACTTAAGGGCAACACTGTAATCGTCTTGGATGAAGTAGAAGGTTATGTACCAAGCAAGCATAGTAGAGGAGGCTGGTCCCAGAGGAGGTTTGACAGAATAATTGAGGAAATGACTAAAGAGTTCTTTAAACGTGTTGCAGAAAAAGCAAATGCACACTTCATACCATTGCTAGAGCAAGGCAAGCTGAGAGGTATCTTAATAGGTGGACCTGGATACACTAAATTAAGCTTTGTAAGGGAGAACTATCTTGACTACAGACTTCAAAAGCTACTGTTAAGCAAGCTTATTGACGTAAGCAGTCAGGGAGAGCCTGGACTGCGCGAGCTTGTCTTAAGAGCTGAAGACATAATCAAGGATCACGCGTACATTAAGACCTACAAAGCGATTGAGGAATTTAATTACCACTTGGCTAAAGATGATGGTTTAGCTCTATATGGAGAGAAGGATATAATGGATGCGTTAGAAATTGGAGCTGTCAAGTACTTGATAATCACAGCTGACCACCCTAAGCTAGAGGAGATTATGGAGAAAGCCAAGAAGAAAAATGCCGAAGTTTACATCATAGATGAGAAACTACCTGACTACATGTGGATAAAGAAAACCTTCGGTGGCGTAGTAGCTGTTCTGAGATATCAGATAAGCTAGAAGTTTACATGGTTGCGAACCTTCAATATACCTCATATATAGTTGACCTAAGTAAAAACTAAACCATTAATTAGCTTAAAATCACATTAATACGCTTAGGTGAGGTTAGGTGAGCAGCAGAGAATCACCGAAGCTTAGGTCACCAATAGTAGTAGTGCTGGGTCATGTAGACCACGGCAAAACAACGTTACTCGATAAGATACGTGGTACAGCTGTGGTGAAGAAGGAACCTGGTGAGATGACACAGCACGTGGGCGCTTCAATGGTCCCGCTTTCTGTAATTGAGAAGATAACTGAGCCTCTTAAATCACTGTTTCCTATCAAGCTGAAGCTACCTGGACTCCTCTTTATTGACACACCCGGTCATGAGATGTTCAGTAACTTAAGAAGAAGAGGAGGCAGTATCGCTGATTTTGCTATATTAGTGGTAGACATTATGGAGGGTGTTAAGAAGCAGACTATAGAGAGCATTGAGATACTTAAGAGTAGGAGAGTGCCATTCGTTGTTGCTGCTAATAAGATAGATAGGATTTATGGTTGGAGGTCCAACCCTAATGAGCCATTCCTCTTTACTATTAAGAAGCAGAATCCTAGAGTTATTGAGGAGCTCGAGAGAAGAATATACATGATAATAGGGCAGCTTTCAAATCTAGGTATTCCTGCAGAAAGGTTCGATAGGATTAGGGACTTCACAAAGGCTATTGCTATAGTTCCTGTTTCCGCTAAGACAGGTGAGGGGATTCCTGAACTTCTGGCTGTACTAGCTGGCATAACCCAGAAGTATCTAACTAAAAGAATCATGTTTACTGAAGGACCGGCTAAGGGCGTAGTCCTCGAAGTGAAGGAAATTCATGGCCTCGGGACATGCATTGATGTAATAATATATGACGGCATAATAAGGAAAGGTGATGTAATAGTCGTTGGAGGTATTGAAAAACCTATCGTCACTAAGGTAAGAGCTCTACTCATGCCTAGGCCCCTGGAGGAAATGAGAGTTACCGAGTCGGCTTTCATCAATGTTGACGAGGTTGTTGCTGCGGCTGGCGTACGCATCTCTGCACCTGAATTAGAGGGGGCCATAGCTGGCGCTCCGCTGTATGTCGTACCGGAACGAGCTTTTGTGGAAGAGTACGTTAAGAAGGTCATGGAGGAGGTAACGCAGGTCAGATTTAAGAGAGATATAAAGGGTGTCGTGGTAAAAGCTGACACACTAGGAACTCTTGAGGCACTAATTACTACTCTTGAATCAAGAGGAGTACCAGTCAGGCTGGCTGACGTTGGACCATTAACGAAGAGAGAAGTTATTGAGGCTTCCATCGTAGCTCGCGAGGATAGGTACTTAGGGGTTATCCTGCTATTTAATGTTAAGCCACTGCCAGACGCCGAAGAGCTAGCGATTAAGGAAAATGTAAAGATATTTAGCGATTCAATAATCTACAGGCTTATTGAGGCATATGAGGACTGGGTCAAAAAAGAAAGAGAAAAGGAAATTCTTTACGAGATGCAGAGAACCGTCTTTCCTGGCAAGGTCAAGGTTCTGCCAGGATGTATATTTAGGAGAAGCGGCCCTGCTATAGTAGGTATTGAGGTTTTAGCAGGTATAATCAGGCCTGGATACCCACTCATGCGGGCTGATGGGCGCAGACTTGGCGAGATAATGCAGATACAGAGTAGAGGAAAACCGCTTAGTGAGGCCCATAAAGGCGATGAAGTTGCTATATCAATAAGGGGTAATGTAATGGTCGGGAGGCACTTCGATGAGGGCGACGTCCTTTATACGGATCCAAGCGAGAAAGATCTCGACAAGGTATTAACAAAGTTCAGAAAGCACATTACTCCAGATATGATACCCCTGATCAAGGAGATAATTAGAATTAAGCAGCGCAAGGAGAAAGGATTCGGTTTGGCGCTGCTTCTAAAGCTTAAGGACCTAGAAACACCCGCACAAAATAAGTAATCAATAACAGGTTACTTTCCTACTCCTCTACTCCGCAGCTAACATTAAATACGACTGAAATCTCATATTCCGCTCTCTCTGGGCTATCTGCTGCATGAACCACATTCTCACGAATAGAGAGAGCGTAGTCACCTCTTATAGTGCCTGGTGGCGCTTTTCTTCCATCTGTGGGCCCTATGATTAATCTCACAACATTTACTGCATCATCACCTTCAATTACAGCTGCAACAATGGGTCCTGAAGTCATAAAACTTATTAATCCCTCAAAGAACGGTTTTCCCCTGTGTATATCATATAGTTTCTCAGCACATTCACGACTCAATTTCAACATTTTCAGCTTAGTTATTCGGAGTCCTTTCGCCTCAATACGTCTAAGCACTTCTCCTATGAGCCCCCTCCTAACCCCGTCAGGCTTAATTATGAGGAGAGTTCTTTCGACCACTGCTAAGCCCTCTTGCCTAAGTACATCTTGGTCCAAGGCAATCTTTTTGGATCTCTACCCATTTTGAAGTATTTAAAGCACTTACTTGAACAAAACCACAACACAGTACCGTCATTCTTAACATACATCACTCCTGTGCCTGGCGGTATTTCACTGCCGCAAAACGAGCACTTGTGTACCTTAGGCATACCTTTGTCGCCCCTCTTCTAGAGGAAACTAACTCTTTAAAGTTTTACTTTAACTTTACCGCACAACGCAAAATACTTATTAGGAGTTTAGATATTGATGCGTGGGTCAGGAGATGAGTGAGGAAAAGGAGAAGAAAATCGACGTGAGTCAGCCCCAAGTAAATGTTATTGAGGAATTCGGCTTTCCAGCAGAGGTTATACAGATCGTTGGCCGTACCGGTGTTACTGGTGAAATAACTCAAGTCAGAGTTAGGGTACTAGAAGGAAGAGATAAAGGAAGAATAATAACTAGGAACATCAAAGGGCCCGTTAGAGTTGGTGACATAGTTATATTGAGAGAGACAGAAAGAGAAGCCAGAAAGATATCTGTGCGTAGGTAATAGCGCTACCCGCTTACTCCACAATTAAGTAGTACTAATAATTCCTTTTCGTGAACGCTTCTTAAAAAGAATCAATTCTTATTTTATCTTAAAGCGATTCTAAGGTCTATTATCCACCAGCTTTAGCTTTGAGTTCCTGATACGCCCTCGTCAGCTCCTCAACTAGTTCCTTAGCTCCGCCTGGTTCTATTATGGCTGCACTAGCTGCTGCAACCTCTATCCCAGCAGCTTCACCGAGCCTCTTCTTGCTAGGCACGTAAATGTACGGCACTTTCTTTTCTTCGCATAGAAGCGGCAGATGCATCACTACCTCAGGTGGATCTACATCCTCAGCTATCAGTACTAGTTTTGCTAGGCCTCTCTCTACAGCTTTAGTAGTCTCGTTCGTACCTTTCTTTATCTTTCCGCCAGTCTCCCTAGCCTTTTTTAGAGCCTCATATGCTTTCTCAGCTATTTCGGGTGGTACCTCGAATTTAACATACGGTGGCTTACTCATTCTCATCCACCTCGTCGTCGTCAAAATAATATCGCTAAGGGTTTAAAAGGAGTTATGTTTTTGCTAACCAAGAATTACGATCAGTGTCATGCACACTACTGGTGCATATAGATAACTTTAATCCTTGCTCTACCGTTACTTAATCTGTCTATCTTATCAACCTTTACAAAGCCAAACCTAACGAACTGTAAGCGCTCACCACTCGGCACTTCAGAAATTGCTGGCTCAGACAAACCTACTATTCTCTGCAGCTCTAATCCTTCAGGCATCAGTACTTCTACTTCAGCAAAACTGTCGGCAGGAATCCATTGAATAATAGGTAAGTTGAATTTACGTGCATCCTCCAAGCCGCTGCTCAAATACTCGCTTATTACAACATTACCTTCGCTTCTTAAGTAGCGAATATTACATAGCCCCATAAGCCTGATCATGCCCTTCTTACGTAGTTCGTCAGCGTCTGACTTACTTACTAGTACGTTTAGCTGACTATCCTTAATTTTTAAGTTAATACTTCTCGACCCGAGTTCTTTATTTTCTGGATGATAGGGTAGTATAATCTCTAGTTCACCACCATAGTTCTTAATTAAAAGTTTAACCGGCTCTGTAACGAACATCATTCGCTTAGTAATCCCATCGATTATTTTCCTATTTGCTGCTGCAATATTATCCCAACTTATTTTAGCGTCTGTTGACTTTACACCGACCTCCATAATTACTTCTCTAATTGCTTCAGCTACAATACCTCTATTTCTGAGTGACGCTATAGTCCCGAACCTAATGTCATCAGGACCAGTGAACTTACCAGGGTTTTTCTTTATAAGTTCCTTTATTTTTGATTTGCTTAGTATTAATCCCTCTAGTTTTAGCCTTCCAAGATTTATTACCTCAGGGTACTCCCAGCCCATATGAGCGTATAGGTATTTTTGCTTTACTGTGTTTACTGCGTGCTCCTTACCTCTCAGAATGTGTGTTATACCTAGCAAGTGGTCATCTACTGCGGCTGCATAGTTGTACGTAGGCCACACAACATATCTGGAGCCAACAATAGGGTGCGGGTTTTTATCTGTGTCAATTATTCTGAAGGCGACCCAGTCCCTAACAGATGGGTCAGGGTGCTTTAAGTCAGTCTTTACTCTAAGGACTGCTTCACCTTCACTAAACGCTCCTTCAAGCATCTTATCAAATAACTCGAGATTCTTTTCTACTGGCTGCTTTCTATGAGGACATGGAGCGCCCCTAAGCTTATATGCCTGGAACTCCTCTCTATTACATAAATCCACGTAGGCGCCTCCGCGCTTAATTAGCTCCCGAGCTATTTGGTAGTATATTTCGAGTCTTAGAGACTGTATGTACTCTTCATCCCACTGTACACCTAGCCACTTAAGATCCTCTTTTATTAACCTATAGGCCTCAGGCATTGGCGGCTTCGTTTTCGGGTCCGTGTCTTCAAACCTTAAAATCATCTTACCCTTGTACATTTTAGCATACATGTAACTCAAGATAGCAGGTCGAGCGTTTCCTAGGTGAATTAGGAAGTCAGGATTAGGGGCGAACCTTGTTCTTACCTCAGCGTACTTACCTACGTTTGGTAATGGCGGGAGCTCTCTCCTCTCCTTCTCTTCCCGTTTTCTTTCCAGAATGTCGGGGAATCTCTCTTTAATTAACCTAATTTGATCTTCCTTGCTGAGCCTATTGACCTCCTCAATAACATCCTTGACTATATTAATTAGCTCTTTAGCTTTAGGCCTCAGCTCCGGATGCCTACCTAGCAGCATACTTATTACTGGCCCTAATATCGCCTTCCCATCATGTTCTACCGCATTTTTTAGCGCGCAGGCTAGTATTTCATCCCTAATTTTTTCACTTACTGATTTATCTTCTCCTACTCCTGAACTCATCGTTTCACCACTATGAATACCTGATACCTCTCTGCCTTTTCGCCTAAGACTTCATTATAGAGCAGTATATATCCGTTGACAGGTGACTTAACAGTTCTTAACTCACCTTTACCTGTCAGTATATATGCAATTTTCTGATTTTGCTTGACATACGTACATTCATCTGAAATAATGAAGATTCTCTTACCAGCGATCTCCAGAGCCAGCACCTCCTCGCCCTCACTAACATCTATGCACCTGCCAACTCTTTCATTACACACCCTTAAAGGCCTTAGTGCTTTACCGCTAGCCACATACCTAGCTATTTCTTTACACTCTACCTGACTTAGCACATTATCTTGAAGTACATAGCACCTAACCAGCCCATAATACTTGCTAAGCTCTCTGAGCTCGTTCCGTAAGTTTTCGCTTATTGAGGAACCGCGATCTTTTCGGCTTTCATCCTTCATTTAATACTGCCTCTTTGTTACAAATAATGCCAGTTTCCTAAGAAGCACTTTAGCTTCTGAGTCAACTTCATTTATTGAGTCGAGTGCCTTTAATCCCTTGTCTAGAAATTCATTAGCTAGTTTATTACTGTAGTCTAGAGCTCCCAGGGATACTATTATTTCAGCCGCTCGTTTTAGCTGCTCTTTAGTTGCATTCTCGTTTCCCAGCACTGAAAGCAGGAATTTCTTTTCCTTCTCAGAAGCCTTTGAGAGTGCATAGATTACTAACACAGTTTTCTTACCTTCTCTCAAATCACTATAAACAGGCTTGCCGAGTTTTTTCTCATCAGCAACTAGGCCTAACTCGTCATCTCTTATTTGAAATGCTATACCTACATTTACTGCATAGCTAGCTAATTTACTTGTTTCCTCTTCAGGTGCATTAGCAAGTATTGCACCTATGCACAAGCTGGCTTTAAATAACGCGGCAGTCTTCTTGTATACCATTTCTATGTAATTATCCAGGGTAACGTTCTCTAGCTTTGAGAGACTTAAGTCGAGTGCTTGGCCCTCAGCCACAGTAACTGAGGCCCAGCATAGTTCCTTCGCTGCCTTAACTATAGCTTCGTAATCTATGCCATAGTCTGTAAGCCTTAACAGCGCCTCAAATGCTTTGGCAAAAAGCAGATCACCAGCCAGTATAGCTACATCTTCACCCCATAATTTATGTACCGTAGGAACACCGCGCCTAAATTCGTCTTTATCCATAATGTCGTCATGCACTAAGGTGAAGTTGTGTAGGAGCTCTACTGCCGCACCTGCCTTTACACCTATTTCTTCCTTTAATCCAAACAGTTTCCCACCTAGAACAGTCGCTAACGGTCTTAGCCTCTTACCTCCCGCCTTAATTAAGTGTAGAGATGCGTCATACAGCAACTCCGGCTTGCCTGAAACTATCTCGAAAATCACCTTATCCGTCTCAGCCGCTATCTTCTTAGCATAATTAATTAAGTCTGTAAAGTCCTCCAACTCATTACCCCGACTTACTATAGGAGGAAGCCACCTTAATTAAAGTATTAGAAACAGAGCCTAAGGCACCCTTAATTTCCTAGCACGTACCCACTCACTTAGAACACCCGTAATTACTACTGGCTTAGTGCGAAGTTCAGCAATGCTCTTAGCTCCTGATAGCATGAAGGCAACAGATAGCGCCCTAATAAACGATGCAAGATACTCCTTCAACACTCCTGACTTATATGCTAGCAGTAGTGGCCTAGCCATACCCACGAGGTCAGCTCCCAGCCTAAGAGCTTTTAGCGCATCTAAGGCTGTCCTTATACCGCCACTGCCTATAATTACTAGTTCGTTTGATACGCTCCTCGCCTCAATAATAGATGCTGCTGTCGGGATACCCCATTCGACTAAGTGCTCAGCAACTAGCTTCTTAATATTGTCACCCTGCTTTAGAGCCCTGTATTTTTCGACTGTAACCCAGTTTGTCCCGCCAGCACCTCCGACATCAAAGTACCTGATACCTACTTCGTAGAATTTCTTAACTACTTCATAGGATAAGCCATTACCTACTTCCTTTATGATTACAGGTACACCAACACTCCTTGCTACGTCAGCAACAGCACTAATTACCCCCTTAAACTTCGGTGTTCCCTCAGGCTGCACTGCTTCCTGAGCTAGGTTTAAGTGGATAGCTACAGCATCAGCGTTAATCATCTCCACGACTTTTTCGATGATCTTTACACCGTATTTAAGGACCTCAGCAGCACCTATATTAGCGATTACGGGTACGTCCTTAGCTGCTTCACGGACTACGGTGAACGTATATCTTAAGGATGAGTTTTCAACAGCTGCTCTCTGACTTCCTACACCTATTGCTATACGAAACTCTTCTGCTACTTGTGCCAGTGCTCTATTGATTTTCTCAGTTCCCGGAGCTCCACCAGTCATGCCTGTGATCATCAGTGGAGCGTCAAGATCCTTACCTAAGAAGCGGGACCTGAGCGTTACATCCTCGAGATCTATTTCAGGTGCTGCTTGATGCGGTATAAATACGCAATTGAAGAGTGTTGGTATGGGTCCCTCAACATCATCCTTCTCTAGGACTATGTCAATGTGGTCAAGCTTCCTACGCTCGTTGTTTGACCTGCTCAGCACCATATGGTAGTACCTATGAATTCCTTCGCTGAGAGAGCATTATATAAATTGTCCTTTATGAGGCCTCCTACAACAATAATTTTAGATCCTTCAGCGCACTGCCTAATTAATTCACTTACTTTTGCCTCCATTCCGCCAGTTACGTCAGCTACTTCTTTAAATTCTACTTTGCTGTATACCTCACTCACTTTCAACTCCTTAATAAGTCTAGCTGATCTATTCTTTTTTGGATCGGAAGTAAAGATTCCTTCAACATCAGTGACGAACACTATTTCCTTAGCTCTTAATTCCCGCGCAATAATATGTGCGAGTCTGTCACCTGAAACAACTACATATCTTCTATTTCTTGCGTCAATAACTACATCACCAAATACTACTGGGCATACGCCATCTTCTAAATACCTTCTTACTTGCTCTACATTACAGATGACTTCAGAGTCACTAATGTAACATGCAGATCTAGTTGGCAGTGAAACTGCCTTAATGTTGTTTGCTAGTAATACCTCCATGACGATGTTATTTAATATCATCATGTAGTGTGCGACCCTTACGAAACACTCTTGAGTTATGTAACCATATGCGCTAAGGCATTCACGCACTAAAGTGTGGCCGAAACTTCCTCCTCCATGTATCAAGACTAAGGAAACCTGTGGATTCTCCCTTAAGTACCTACTAATCTGCTGAGCCAGGTGACAGAGCACAGGCACATTAATAGTGAATGGTTTGTCTTTCTGTGTTATTACTGACCCGCCTAACTTAACAATTTTTACTAGCTGCATCACTTACGCCACCGAATCATTAAGCACTACTTTGACTATCTCATAAAGAGCGCAATCATTAATTTCCTTTACGATCACAGATTCACCTCTCGATGTTCCATGAGGTAGCGGCACGCCATATAGCATGTGCCATATAGCATTGAGAGTTCTTAGCTCACTAGCTATTTGTTCACCACTAAGTAGTTTCTCGAACGCTCTTATGGATGCCATGCCTGCTAGATGCGTTATCAAGTCAGTAAATTCATGTTGTATATAGCTCATTGAATATCTGCCTGCTTTTCTTAGTTTTAAGATAATTTTTTTATCTGACTCTACATATCCCTCATTAAGTCTCCATATATATGCGTGCCCATCCTCTATTTTATTAAATTCCCTAAGAGCCAGTATCGAGTCATCTACACCTATACTTCTGTCGATCACCTTAGCTGATTCGGTGATTTCATTGCTTACCTCACCGCTTAGGAAGTATGTAATTGCGTTAGTTACCGCTACATAAAGGTAGGAACTATTTAATTCTATTTTCTCATCATTCTCCATCTTAGCGACTGCCTCAACACTAATTGATAGTCCTGGTAGCGTGCCTACTTCGGACTGAAGCACCGACAAAAAGACGTTGATCAAGTTAGTTACTTCATTACTTAAGCAGCCGCTAACTACTATAGAACCTGTGCTAACAGACTTAATTCTAATAGTGACTTTATTAGGTGTGGGTACTACAACAACGGGATTATGTCTCTGCGGAATAGGCACATAGAGTAGGGGTACGTACTCCCTCCACGTAAAGGTGGTTTCCACTACTAACTAGCCTCTATAAATTCGTACTGCTGCATAGCCTACTACCCACGCTTTCTCTCCTGAAACATCGCCTGATGTAGCGTACTTCAGTAGCTCAGCTTTGTTTCCTCCAACACGCCTAGCGTAGTGTATTAAGGTCATTACTGGCCCATAACCACACATGCTGATATTGTTATCCA
>CAYQIX010000044.1:0-11734 GCA_964417765.1 uncultured Desulfurococcaceae archaeon | reverse complement strand
AGCTGAGCAAACTTAGGTACCTCAGACTCCATGATGCGCCACCTAAGCTCTGGGTTCTTCATTATCGTGCCGTCGGAGGTGCATGGCGCATCTACGAGCACCCTATCAGCTACCTCCTTACCGAGAATGCGATGAGCTTCTCGCGCATCCCTCATAAATATCTCGACTATTGAGACGCCAGTTCTCTTGAGGAGCTCCTTCATCCTCTTAATTCTCCTGTCGTCGGTGTCGAATGCGTATATTTTTCCTTGGTTTTTCATTAGTTCTGCTATGTGTGTTGTCTTACCTCCAGGAGCAGCACACAAATCAACAACAACCTCACCAGGCTTAGGATTAAGGATTAGTGATGCTAGGGCAGCTGCCTCCTCCTGGATGATTATCTTGCCTTCGAGGAAGAGTCTAGACTTATCGAAGTTATATGGGCCCTCGAACTTAAGTACGGTAGGCACCACCTCAGAAACAAATACCTTCTTACCCTCTCTAGCTAACTCATTAATTACCTCCTTTACGTCAGTTTTCAGAGTATTTACTCTAACACTTATCATCGGCCTAGTATTAAGGGCTTTAAACAGCTCTTCAGCTTCCTTAGGGTCGAGCAGCTCAGTCATCTTCCTTATGAACCACTTAGGAAGTAGGTACTCATACATTAGCTTCTCTTCCTCGCTCTTTGGCTGTAGGCTATAATCCCTTAACTTGAACGTTATATCCCAGAACCACATTCCAGCATATGGATGAGCTCTCTTCGAGAGCAGCGCAGATACCTTACGCCTCACCTTAAATGGGTTATCATACCTGATCTTGTCTCTACTAAATACTTCTAACTCGATAAATACCCTGAGTGTTGCACGTAAGTATGCATCAAGGAGTAGCGGTGACTTAACGCCTGTCAACTCGGTAATTATGTTGTCAAGTATCCCTTGCCTTATCATTATTCTGTAGAAGATTGCCGTAAGAGGAGGATCCTTTCTGGAGCCAAGTATCCCGAACTTCTTGAATACATCTCTCTTAGCCTGCTGACTAGGCTTCACTTCCTCAGCTAATTTCACGGACTCTATAAGTGCTATGACGTCGCGCCACGTCAGCAACACTGGCTGCTTCCGCTGCTTTCTGCGCATTTTCCTCACACCTTCATAGTAGGATTAGCAATTAAGCTAATTTACGTTGAGAAGCAAAATAACCTTAATTTTGGGTGTAACTTACCAAGTTAATAGGTTAGTAACAGCCATGGGTAAATGCAGGTTGTGTGGCAGTGAAGGTCCCACCATAAGCAATGTAATTGGTGTATGTGCAGACTGTCTGCGTAGTAAGGAAAGCGCACTTAAGATTGCTCTAGAACCACACGAGAGGTACAGAAAAGCCCTAGGTCTGCCAGTGAGGCCCCCGCACTCAGAGGGTGGAATAAAGTGTGGTCTATGCGTTAATGAGTGTGTCATAGGTGAGGGTGAGTGTGGCTTCTGTGGCTTCTGGAGGGTTAAAAATGGCACTTTAGAACCTGTGGTTGGTAAGAGTAATGCGGCTACTTTTTGGTATCTCGACCCGCACCCAACTAACTGCGTTGCGGGTCCTGTGTGTCCAGCTAATACACCGAGGGGCTACCCGAAATTCACGCGCTCTGAGGGCATCGAGAGAGGCTACAGCAATCTTGCAGTATTCTTCGCTGCGTGCTCGCTGGACTGCATATTCTGCCAAAATTGGGAGCACAAGGAAATGATTTCGCAGGAACCAGTGAGGAAGAAGTACATCAAGAGTATAGATGAGCTTGTTACAGCAGCCATGAATCCTAGAGTAACATGCGTGTGTTACTTCGGCGGGGACCCAGGTCCGCATTCCCCGTACGCTATAGAGACATCAAGAAAGATAGCTAAGTTGGCTGAGGTGAAAGGAGCTATTAAGAGGATATGTTGGGAGACGAACGGATTGGAAAACACTTCAATACTGCTAGAAATGAGTAGGTTGAGTCTAGCAACTGGCGGCATAGTTAAGATAGACTGGAAGGCATGGACTCCAAATATATATGAGGCGCTGACAGGTGTTGATGGCTATAGAGCTCTTGAGAGATTAAAGAGAAATGTAGAGGAGATTTCAAAATACCTAGATGAACGACCTGAACCTCCCCTTCTTGTCGTCAGTACACTCTTAGTTCCTGGGTACGTTGATGTAGAAGAGGTCAGGAAGATAGCTGAATTCCTGGCAAGCATCAACCCTCGCATTCCTTACATGCTGTTAGCGTTTCACCCAGACCACCTGCTGACTGATTTACCGCCAACGAGCACCAATCACGCCTTTGAAGCGCTGCAAGTAGCTAAAAAAGCAGGATTAAAGGAAGTTTACCTAGGAAATACCTGGTTACTTGGTAATTACTACTAACTTACAGTACTTATACAGTTTAAAGTACTGAAACGTGAACTTTAAATGCTCTCCCTAACTCTACTTATGGGAACATCTACATGTCGTTAGAAGCGCATGTGACGACTTTCCTAGCGTGCATTATCCCTATATATGTCGTGGCTTTCCTAATCTATGTTGTGAGGGTTGTTAAGGGCCCTAGTATATCAGACAGGGTACTTGCTGTTGATGCACTAAGCTTTGATTTAGCTGCTTTCTTAGTTATCTTAGGTATTTTATTTAGAACAGCTATATTGGTTCCCATAGCTATCGTGCTTGCTCTATGGGTTTATGCATTAGATGTCTACGTAGCTAAATATCTTGAAGCAAGGGAGATGGGTGATTAAGTTGGTTGGTTACGAAGCAATAAATTGGCTACTCGTTATCTTAGGTGAGGTACTTGTAGCCATAGGTGTTTTCTGCGACTTAATGGGTGCCCTAGGAATGCTCAGATTCCCCAACTTCTTTGTCAGGTTGCATGCAGCTACAGTAGGTACTATAGGAGGTGCTGTAGTTCCGATATTGGGAGCTGCACTGATAGCTGCTGGCTGTGACTTCTTAGGCTACTATAGGTGGTTTATGGCTGGTGCAGCCCTAGTTACCGCAGTACTGATACTCATCATAGCGCCAGCGGGCTCGCACGTTCTCGCCAGGGCTACGCATAAGTCAAAGACAGTCCCTGTCGAGCCTAAAGTTGTTGATATGCTTGAGGAAGAGGAGTCAAAGGGTGGTGGATAATGGAAGTACTGGCACTGACACTGATGGCTATAGTTGCTCTCCTCTCAACCTTAGCCACTTACTTAGCTATTACGGAGAGGGACTTACTCACGGCAGTCATCTATTCAGCACTGCAGAGCACGGCATACGCCATAATATTCTATCTGCTCATGGCTCCTGACATAGTCTTAGTCTATATACCTGTGGCGGTGGGACTGTATCCTGCAGTATTTATTGTGCTAATTAAGAAGAGCGAGAGGTACGAGGGTGGTTAGCAGTGAAGTATGAGAGAGCTCTCATAGCTGTGGCGATCATTGTCTTCATTCTAGTCTTGTCGTATGCTGTGGCACTAGGTGCTATGGGTGCAGCACTGCCACCACCCGACTTGAGAGAGTTAGCTAAGAATTACCTTAAACTAACGATTAATCCTTGGGCGCGCAACCTAACTGTGATGTCCCCGGAAGCAGTGACAGCTATTGTCTGGGACTTCAGAGGTCTGGACACGTTCTTTGAGACTGCAGTACTTTACTTAGCTATCATAGGTACTGTAGCTATCTACAGGGGAATCCGCGCGTCACGCAGAGCAGTAGAAAGTGAGGAAGGAAGCGGTATGTCACCTATAGCTAAGTCAGTAACTAAAATAACACTACCTATGGTCCTTGCCGTAGCGATAGCTATAGCGCTGCACGGTCACTTAACACCTGGTGGCGGCTTTCAAGGAGGCTCGACAGCTGCCGTCATTATGCTCTTAGTACTTGTTGTCTTTTCTCTGCAGTTCTCAATGCGTATAGGAATCACAAAAGGGAGTATGTTAGCTTTAAGAAGTACTGGGCTTTTAGGTGTAGCAGTAACTTCAGTCTTAGTACTTATTCTCGGTCTTCTTATAGGGTATCAGGCATTCATATTTCAGAACCAGCCAAAAGCTTACGCTCCGATAGGGATGCCAGCAGCTCTTGACGGGATGCTGATCAGCGGCACCTTAATACTCTTTAACATATTCGAGTGCCTTGCAGTAGCAGCAGGTCTAACACTGACATTCATCTTAGTCTTAACTCATGAAGAGGAAATTAGGTCTGCTATGAAGGGTGATAAGCATGAGTAGCGACCTACCCATAGTAACGTACCTTACAGGAATTGTTGTAATTTCGCTATTTGTGAACATGGGTATATCGCTTTACGGCATATTCGCTAAGCCGAGCTTAATAAAGAAGCTGATTGCGCTGACAATACTTTCTGACACAGCTAACGTCTTCGCGATACTTGTAGGGTATAGGAGGTGGCCGCCGGGATCGATAGTTAGGCCTCCGGTACTTACGGAACTGCCGCCGACGCCAGAGAAGATAGCGAAGTTCGCGTCTACAGCTGTCGATCCGTTACCGCAGGCTTTAGTCCTAACTGCTATAGTAATAGGTTTAGCTGTGATAATTTTTCTTGCTGTAGTGATAATGCAGGTCTACCGTACTTACGGCACGACAGATGTTAGGTTAATAAGTAGGCTGAGGGGTGAGAGGAGGTGAAGAGGTTCCTAGCATCACTAGCTGTAGCTTTCCTGACATTCATTGTATACATAATATTCTCTGGGTCGGTATCAGCCTATGACTTACTAACGGCGAGTGTGGCTGCCGCCTTAGTAGGTGGACTTACAGGAGCCTTCGTAATAACTGAGCCATCTAAGGCATTCAGCATTGTGAGGGCGGCATATACAGTAGCCTACTTCTTTAGGTACATGCTTATTGATGAAGTGAGAGCGCATACTGACGTGATTAGGAGGATATTAAGTCCTAGAATGCCCATTAATCCAGGCATAGTTAAGGTGCCATACTACGTTAACTCAGATTACGCAATGACGCTGATAGCTAATTCAATAACAAA
This sequence comes from uncultured Desulfurococcaceae archaeon, assembly GCA_964417765.1. GTDB lineage: Archaea > Thermoproteota > Thermoprotei_A > Sulfolobales > NBVN01 > B83-G16. The sequence continues at coordinate 6,760 of CAYQIX010000044.1, read as the reverse complement.
CACGCCAGGAACTGTTGTCGTTGATGTTGACAGGAGTAAGAAGTGCCTCTTTGTTCATTGGATTGACGTTAAGACCATAAAGCCGGAGGAGGCAAGGGAAGCTATTTCACGTGTGTTTGAGGTGTATTCTAAAAGAATATTTGACTGAGGTGGTGAAGGGTGATAGAGCACTCAATAGGTGGACTGCCACTCTTCCTAATAATAGCTGCATTCGTACTACCATTAGCTACATTTAAGATTAAGTCTAAGGCATTTTACCACACGTACGCTACAGTAGTGACGGGCATTGCGCTTGTTTTCTCTGTAGTTAACCTTAGCTTAGTTATGAGTAGAGGAACTATGATATACTTCTTTGGTGGGTGGCCGCCTCCCCTAGGTATAGTATATGAAGTGGACTCTGTAGGTGCACTCTTCGGTGTTCTAGTTTCTTCAATAATGTTTCTTGCTGTACTCTACAGCATCTGGTACATGAAGGACTTTGACGGGGTTGAGTGGTATTACGTACTGATGTTAGGGCTTGCAGCAGGCTCTATAGGCTGTGTATATACTGGCGATGCATTTAACTTATTCGTAATGATTGAGGTGCTTTCCATCGCTGCATACGCGCTAGTTGCTTTCTTTAGGTCTAAGCCTGAAGCTCTTGAAGCGGCTATAAGGTATGGGCTGGTAGGTGCTACTGCAACAACTATGTACTTCTTAGCGCTAGTCTTCCTCTACGGCTCGTTCGGTACAGTAAATATGGCTGATCTAGCTCTAAAAGTTAGGCCTTGGCTAGTCACAACAAATCCTGAAATTGTGCACTACTTCAATCAGCTAAGTGGCTCACTCTTCGGCAACCCGGTTCTGGGGGCAGCAGTTGCTATAGCGCTCTCACTCTGGGCATTCACGTTTAAGGCTGCTCTATTCCCGAACCACTTCTGGCTACCTGACGCTAATCCTGAAGCACCGACCCCCGTCTCAGCGATCTTCGCAGCAGTGATAGATAGCATAGGCATATACGCTGTCCTGAGGTTCATGTACACCATATTCGGCCCTGACTCAATACTAGCATCTAATATCTACGTAAATGTTAGGGGCGCTGTAATGACTATACTATTTATACTGGGCATAGCGAGCGCTCTCGTAGGCGCGCTATTGCTAGCTATTCAGAAAGATGTTAAGAAGCTCCTAGCCTACAGCGCCATAAGCCACGTAGGCTTCATCTTTATGGGCTTAGCAGTCGGTACCTCAGCAGTGAGTGAGGGTATAAGGTCACTAGCTGTCGCGGCAGTTCTCTATCACGTCATAAGCAATTCCATAGGTGAAGCACTACTCTTCATGACTTCAGGCGTCTTCATAATGTCAGCAGGCAGCAGGAATCTTGATGTACTAGCTGGAATCGGAAGGAAGTATCCTATGGCCTTAACAGGTACTGTAATAGGTATATTGCACCTATTCGGCGTTCCGCCATTAGCCGGGTTCTTCAGCAAGTACGCACTATTCACAGCAATGCTTGATGCAGGTAATGTCGTGGGTGCTGTAGCTCTAATAGCTATAACTGGAATATCGCTCCTAGGCTACGTTAGATTTATGTACATCATATGGCTAGGTAAACCTAAAGAGACAGTTGAACTAAGAATTAAGAAGGAGCCAATTACCGCAGTTATACCAATAGCGCTCCTCATAATATCGATCATAGTGCTAGGTGTAATTGTTCAGCCACTTCTGAGCTGGCTGATAAACGTAGCTGACTTCTCCTTCAGCACAATGGGAGTTACTAAGTACATTAGCACGGCACTTGAAGCTCTGAAGATGCTTCAGGGGTGAGGCAGTTGTCGAGACTTAAACACGTATTAAACAGTATGATCCCTGACTTTGATATATTTAAATTTAAAGGTACTAAGCAACGATATGTTTATATCGGTAACAAGGAAGTAATGGACAGGGATCGGTTATACTTAAATTTGTCAGTTCTTCTTTCTATTAAGTGTGAGGCGGTGATGGGATGAAGTTTACATTCATGTGCAAGAAAGAAATGATCCAGACTGCAGGACCCCACGGGAGAGGCAAGATAGCTGTTGTTGGTGCTGGTCCTGCAGGCCTTGCTGCGACAGGATACCTCGTCTGTCAAGGTTATGAGGTTGACGTTTATGATAAGCTCCCACTACCTGGTGGGTTAATGACCTTCGCTATACCCACCTTCAGAGTCAGTGTTAAGTCTGTTATGGAGGGTGTCGAGGACCTCCGTGATAGTTTCGGTGTTAAGTTCATTCTCAATACTAAGGTATTCAAGAAGGATGGTGTAAGGCATGATGAAGGAGATGAGTTCGTTAAGGATGTCATTGACCTGAAAGAGCTGGTTGATAACTATGATGCAGTACTGATAACGACTGGCACGTGGAGATCAAGAAAAATGAACATACCTGGGGAGGACTCAAAGGGTGTCTACACAGCCCTCGAATACCTCTTCATGCTAAGAAGCTACAGCATGGGATACACAACACACAGGCCTCCAAAGGCTAAGAAAGTGATAGTTGTTGGAGGCGGATTGAGCGCGGTTGATGCTGCTGAAGAGTCTCTCCTCTCGGGTGCCGACGAAGTCTACTTAGTTTACAGGAGAACAATAAATGAAGCGCCAGCTGGGCCTTTCGAGATAAATAGACTGAGGAGGTTAGGCGTGAAGTGGATGGAATTAGCGCTACCTAAGAGGATAATAGCTGATGCTAACGGCAGAGTTAAGGAGGTAGAGCTAATTAGGATGAAGCTAGGTGAGCCAGACGAGTCAGGGCGACCGAGGCCGATACCAATCGAGGGGAGTGAATTCACGCTAGAGGCTGACACGGTGCTTGAGGCTATTGGTGAGCTTCCTACGCCACCTGCCCAAGAAGAGTACCTAGGCATTAAGCTTGACAGGAAAGGCAGGATACTAGTTGATGAAAAGTACAGGACGAGTAATGAGAAAGTATTCGCTGCTGGAGACGTAGTTAGCGGGCCGAGTAAGATAGGCAATGCGGTATCCCTAGGGCTAAATGCGGCGATGAGTATCCACCTGTACCTGACAGGTAAGAGGCTAACTCAGGGAGGTGAATAATAGCAGTTATTTAGGGGTGATTGAGATGGGTGAGGTTAATTCAAATAATTCGGCTGCAAAAACCTTCGGGTACCTCAGAGCCATAGATTATGATAAGTGCATGGCGTGCGGCACTTGCGAAGCAGTGTGCTCATTCCTCCACTCAGGTGTAGCGTACATAAGGCTATTCGAGGTCTCTAAAGGATTCTCAAGGCCTATCTCATGCTTCCACTGCCGCAGAGCACCCTGTATTCACGCCTGCCCTACAGGAGCCATGCGTAGGGATGACGATGGTGCAGTGTACGTCGAAGAGTCAAAGTGTATTGGCTGTTTAGCATGCCTTGCTGCGTGTCCATTCGGGATTCCCTCACTCTCCAGCGTAACAAGAACAGCAGTTAAGTGCGACCTCTGCAAGGACCTGAGAGGGAACGGGCTAGAGCCAGCATGCTATGTTATGTGCCCCTCAGAAGCCATACTGTATGGTAAAGCAGAAAATGTTGTTGAGTTACTTCAGAAGAGATCGCTAGCTAAGGTAATAGGTCTCAGGTACGAGTTAAGCACATAGAATAGTAAGCTAAGATGGCTTAGAATGCAGTGGCTTTGAGGAAATGAAGCTGAGGTCGATCAGACCATGGTGGCATATGTAGGCGGTGATGAACTCAGGTACACCATTGAGGCTGTTTTTTCCTTACTCATAATTGTAGGCTCGATTACTTCTTCTAAAGCTGTTAAGGCAGGTACATTCCTCAGAGTTCTTGGCTACTTGATCGCCTTAGGTGCTATAGCTGCTCAGTATTTTGGATTTGTATCGCTAATAGATGAATTGGGTGCTTTATTTACTTTCATAGCTTCCTTTCTCGGCTTATTTGCTAGCCTTTACACAGTAGGGTATGCTAGAGCAAAATTCGGTAATCTCTCGCTCCAGCTCTACATCGATTCGTTCGCACTAACTATGATGTTGCTCTTCTTTTCTAGGTACTTAATTGAGTTTGTGGTGTTCTGGGTAGCTGCTGAGGTAGTAGGATTCTTCGTAATAATATATGAGGCAATAACTGAAGGCTCGAGGAGAGCTTGGAGAGCAGGTCTCAGATTCTTACTTGTGTCAATGATTCCTGCCGATATATCAATAATGACTCTGCTAGCGCTAGCTGGTATAGGGTACGCCTTCGGCATACCATTTAGCTACTTATTTATTAAGGGCTTCTCACACCCAGTAATAACTGTCTTAGTGATAGTAGGATTCCTAGCCAAGGCTGCTGTAGCACCATTACACTTCTGGCTGCCTGAGGCTCACTCAATAGCACCAGCACCCGGCTCGGCCTTACTGAGCGGCATGATGGTAAAGATGGGTATCTACGGCATATTGAGAGTCCTCTCAATAACTGACGCTAATCCAGAGTGGCTATCATGGACCCTAATAGTGCTTGGATCCATAACAATAATTTACGGTGGACTTCAGGCACTAGCACAAACCGACATTAAGAGGATACTGGCCTATAGCACCACAGTATATACATCTATAATGTGTGTCATGATAGGACTGTACGTGCTCAGTGGCGACCCGACTTTCATTGTGTCAACATACATATTCACCATAGCTCACGCAATATTCAAAGCTGCTCTCTTCCTTGATTCAGGCATTGTAGAGGCGATAGCACATACGAGAATACTAGAAAACTTAGGGTACATATCCAAGATCGCACCCACCCTCTCTCTGCTTGCACTGGTGTCGGTACTCTCGCTAATAGGCATACCACCTACAGCAGGCTTTCTATCCAAATTAATGATGTTCTTAAGCATTGCTGAGAACGTGAGATTAGGAGGACTCTATGTTGCTATGCTAGTAATTGTAGCTATAGGCGCAGCGCTCTCAGTAGGTTACGGTGCTAGATATCTGCTTGCCCACTGGGGTAGACCTGAAGCACCTGCTAAGGAAGTAGGTATCGACAGGACATCAAGCAACTTTAAGTACATGATGGTGTCGGAAGCTGCTATGGCTCTAGCCAACATAGCATTCGCGTTCATAGCACTTTTAGTGCTACCTACGCCTCTAACAGCACTAGAGGCGTGGCTGTTCCAGGTCTACCTCATACTAACTATGACTGCCGTGATACTAGCTATCACGATGTTAGGGCTGTACCAGTCGCTCACGAGGGTCAGACATGAGACGCCCTGGCTTGGAGGTGCTAAGCCGTGAGTCATGTTAGGTCTAATGTAGTTCAGAAGCTCGTGAGGCTGCTTAAGTATCTAAGGGTCTTTAGCAGTGAAGATAGCTTTGTGAAATATGTGTTGAGCTCAGTAATTAACCTACGGCTACTTGGCTCACGTATTGAGAAGTCACTCGTTGGTTCAGGTGAGAAGCTCGCCTCATTTTTCTCTAAGCTTCAGCGTTCTACTGAAGAATCGCTCTTTATGTCCTCAATGTACATGGGTCTACTCTTAACTATGGCACTAACAGCTATGGTGGTGTTGATGTATGCTCTACGCTAGCATCCAAATAGTTTTCGTGGTGTTAGCTGTACTTATAGCACCTATACTTGATTCCTTAGAGAGGAAGATTAAGGCTAAGCTTCACTCTAGGATAGGTCCGCCCATACTGCAGACTTGGTACGACATACGCAAGCTATTTAGTAAGGAGCTGGTGCTGCCCCGCACAGCATTTCCGCTTGTTCTCATTGTGCTCACAATGCTGGGCCTCTGCGTACTAGCTCTCCTAGCTATCCCTGCTGGAATTCCCTTTGCGTTCTTCTCAAGTCTAGACATACCGTTTCTCGTCATCCTAATAGCTGGTATTCAGGGACTGATCATAGCTGCTTCAGTTATCTCAGATAATGTGTATGCAGTGATAGGAGGTTTTAGGGAATTCGCTTTAGGTGTAATTAATGAAGTAGCACTAATAACAGCTATCATACTAATATTCGTTAGCACGGGACTGACATCATTTGCCAAGATCACTGAAGCAGTTATTAAGCCGTCGTACATACCAGTACTCATACTCCTCTTAACATCAGCTTACGTTGCTTCGGGTAGGATACCCTTTGACATAGGTGAAGCGGAACCAGAGCTAGCTTCAGGTATATTAATCGAGCTAAGCGGGCCTGCGTTAGGTACAGCAATTTACTCAATACTGATGAAGAGATTTGTCTGTGCATCACTTTCAGCGCTTGCTCTGTCGCTCCCGCTAGTAAGGGTGCTAAATCCGCTAGCATCATTTGCAGTATTTACTGTACTTACTATTGTTATGTGGATAATTCACGGCATTGTAGCGGTTCTGCTCGGTAGGTCGAGGGTTGACTTAGCTACTAAGGCTTTGGTTTTCACGTACTCGGTACTAATAATTTCCTCGACTACGTTAGTAGGTGTTGGATTATGAGCAGCAAGCACAGTGAGGAAAAGATAGAGAAAAGTAGTGAGGAAGCTCTAGCCTATGTCGAGTCCTTAATTAAAGAAAAGCTTGCTGACATTCCCGTCAAGGTCTACAGAGCTGCAGGGGAGAATTTAATTGTTGAGGTTCCGCGCGAGTACTTGAGGAATGTTGCTAAGGTGGTTCACGACGACTTAGATGCTTACGTGAGGACCTGTGCCGGATGCGATGAGAGAGAAGTAGCAGGCATATACGCTGTATACCACATCTTAGGGCTTGACAATTATGGCGTAAACGTAGTGATTAAGGTTCCAGTGCCTGAGGACGACGTAAAGGTACCGACTATT
>CAYQIX010000043.1:0-12160 GCA_964417765.1 uncultured Desulfurococcaceae archaeon | reverse complement strand
ACCATATCTTAGCCCTTGACTGCGGGTCCAGCCCTATGGTTGGTTCGTCAAGTATTAGGAGTTCTGGCTCGTGGAGGAGGGCTCTAGCTATTTCTAGCCTGCGTCTCATCCCACCGCTGAAATTCCTTACTACCTTATGTGCAAATTCCTTGAGCTCGACGAATTCGAGCAGCTCCATGATCTTCTCGCGCAGCTCCCTACCCTTCAGGCCGTACAGCCTGCCGTGTATGTACATGTTGTCGTAGGCTGACAGCTGGTTGTCGAGGCTTGGGTCCTGAAACACTATACCTATCTTCTTCCTGACCATGTCGGGTTCTCTGCAGACGTCATGCCCTCCGACAATCACCCTACCTGACGTAGGCTTAAGCAAGGTAGCTATTATGTGGATTGTGGTTGTCTTTCCTGCACCGTTAGGGCCTAATAATGCGAAGACCTCCCCTTTCCTAACTTTAAATGAGATTCCATTAACCGCGATTACGTCCTTAAATCTCTTAACTAAGTTCTCAACAACTACTACTTCACTCATGGCTAGCTGACCTCAAAACCCCGTGAATAGCCTTCGCAAACTCCTCTATAGCTGCGCGAATTCTAGCTAGCTCCTGCTCTCCTAAGCTGTCAATGACCTCAAATAGCTCCTTAATCACCTTAAGAACTTCAAATATCCCAGCCTCACATGCGCGTCTAATTCTCTCTTCGTGCTTCCTCGCCTGCTTGAGTAGCTCTTCATTGTCTCTCAAGAACTTGAGCCCCTCATCTGTTATACGGTACACTATGACCTTCTTCGAACCACTAAAGCGTTCAGAAGCTTCAATCAAGCCCCTCCTCATCAGGTCCTTAAGGACAGGGTATATCATTGAAGGACTCGGCGCAAACCCGTACCTCTCTCTAATCAGTTCTATGAAGCCGTACCCGTGCAGCTCCTTCTTACTGAGCTCATCTAAGATCAGCACCTCAATGTACTTCTTAATCAACCTCCTTATGTCTCCCTTCAAGATAGACACTCTCTAGATATATCTTTCGATATATCCTAATAAATATATCGGAAGACATACTGTGTGTACTTATGCCACATGATTGCAGGTAGCTGAATCAGGTAGTTTGAGGCTGGCGCAGGTAGGTAGATATAGTAAGGCCCTTCGGGTCGGAAGCCACGGTCACTGACTCGTAAGGTGGCCTGTAAACTGCCTCTATGTAAGGCCTAATTGCGTGTGCGTCGGACAGTGTATTGTGTGCGAGTACTAGAGACCCTGGGGTTAAGTATCTCTCTAAGGACTTCAGGTACTGGTGGTACTCATCTTTCTTCCCGTCTATAAATGATAGTACTACACCGGTACCTGCATGTGTGTAGCTCCTTGCGTCAGCACAGAGTACCTCAGTGTTCTCACTTAAGCCTACCTCATTCAGTACTTCCTGAGCCCGCCTAACTCTATCACACTTAATGTCTAGTGATATGACGTAAGAGCTGAATTCCCTAGCTGCATGCGCTAGCCACATAGTTGAGAATCCGCGCCCTGTGCCTACTTCAACTACTGCGCCTTTCCTGCGAGCGAGGACGAACTTAGCTATAGTGTACAGCAGGTGGGCTGTATTGTAGTCTATGGGGGCTGGCCCATATATGAATGACTCGCGGTACACCTGAACAGTCTTCTTTAAGAAGTCGATGCTGTACCCTCTCTTAATGAATGCAGCTACATCGCTACCTAAGGGTATGATGGACCTTACGAAACCCCTCACGCTCATCTCCTTAGCTGCTTCAGGAAGCAAGTACACATTCTCTACAGCATCAATCACCATAATTACTGACGCATCCCCTACCTCCCTCAACAACCTACTCATGGCGCTACTCCTCAAGTCAGCCATGCGGACAAGGACTATATCCGCGTCGCTGAAGTCAGTAACAAACTCCATGTATGCGCTGCTAGCATAGCTATTTAAAAGTGATGCAGTCTCAGCCACCTTCATCCTCCTCCCTCCGCAGTATACGCACCAGACGAGGATACTTAAGAGGCGGGCCACGCAGCCCTGCATGCTGGCCTGACCTGCTCCATCACACATAACTGACACCTCAATATCTGACTTACTCAAAAGCTATTACTACTCAAAAACAGAAGAAAATTAGTAAAGCTTCTCACTGTTCCTGATAGTTGTGCTTAATTGAAACTCATCCAGCTCCCACACCTGCTGAAGAAGGTTGAGCAGCGACAGATTTTAGCTGAACTTTCTTTAGATCCCTTGAGAGGTACTCCTATGTTTAGGTGTCCGCAGTACTTGCTTGACTCAATAAGGAAGCTCATGGTTAGTGACGGTAACCTAGAGCTGCTTAGCGAGTACATTATTGTGGGTCTCGGTGGGGGTTATGATGTTTTCCCGAAAGTGCTTGATGGCGTGGAGGACGTATCTGGATTTGCTAGGACTATAAAGACTTACACAGGTTACTTTAATGGGGTTAAGGTCTCTACCATAGCTGTTGCTGGGGGTCAGACTGACGCAGAGTGGGTGACGGCTCTAGCTCACCTGAAGCAGGCTAGGGCCTTAATCGGTGTAGGCTGGTGCGGTGGGCTGCAAGAATATGTGGGAATTGGCGATGCTGTCATCTCTGTAGCTGCCATGAGGGATGAAGACGCCTCAGCACACTATGTAGACCCTCGCTTTCCTGCTGTCGCTGACTTCGAGCTCGCAGCCAAGGCAGCAGCTAAGCTGAGGCACCGGTTGCAGAAGCTAGGAGCTAATCTGTGGGTAGGAGTCACAGTATCTACCTCAGCAATGCTTGCTGAAACTCCTGAGCGCGTAGAGCTGTGGGCGAGGAGTAGGGCTCTGTGCATAGATCTAGAAACTTCAGTAATATACGCTCTCAGCTACCTTGCAGGAGTGCCAGCTCTGGTACTGCTCGCTGTCAGCGATAACGTTCTTCTAAAGAAGGACTGCGGCTTCGGAACCGAACTCAGCAAGCGTGTTGACGCAACATACAGAGAATTAATAAGTAGTGCTCTAGAGACCTTAGCTGAACTACATAGCACGCAGGATAAAGTATGAAGACTAAGTAATTTCTTTCAATTCAACCTAATTCAACTTAAGAGCAACTCTCGAACCCTACAAAACTAGCTTTGCTCTATTGCTTGACTTGCGTAGCTACTATAGGTGGGGTGCCAGCACTCACTATGAGCCAGGACATTACTAGTACATTAGGTGTTAGTTCTATAGTTACCTTCATTCCGTTCACGTACTGAGCTGCTAGCTCGTACTTAACGTAAGTACCTACTCCGCCTGCCTCACCCTTACTTATGGGGCTTGGCTTTACCTTAGCTACGTGCTTGAGCTCCGCCACCTCAGCTTTGCTGGGGTCGTGCCACTCACTAGAGAGGTCGTCAACCCAGAGAACCATGTTCTCGTAATCTACGTAGAACCTCCCTGCAGCTGTAGCGTTAGCTATGACCTCAGAATTCAGCTTAATCACTCCTACATCGTATACCGTGACTACATAGATACGTCTGAGGGGCTCAGGAACGTCGGTCAATCTTACAACCCTGTAGCCGCCTCTCTCAAGAACCTCTAATCTACCGGGCACATCACCTACGTAAACATTAGTTGTATTGAGCTTCATAACCCACCCACTATCCCCAGAAGCAACCACCTCAAACCTAGCCCTCCCATAGTCGAGAACTCTGAAGCCGCCAGCAGAAGTCCACGATACATAGTATATTGTAGTAGTGTTACTGCTAGGCTCAGTAACCTCTATAACCGTATAATTCACACCTCCTTCAGGAAATGTAGCTATGTGGGTTACACGCACTACATTACTGCAGTTCAGTAACTTAATAATAGCCTCCTCCACATGCGGCTCCAGCTCCTTAATTACCGCTCTAGTCTCAGGAGTCACAGTCCATGCTTCACCTTCTATAGTGCTCACAGTAACTGTAAGGTCAGGCAGCTGTTGGGCGGTATTTGTTGTAGAAGTTTGCTTAATGGCTACTATGCTCGATTGATTAATGTTGACCACTGATGAGGGATTTATGCTGTATAATAGTGAGATGACAATTATTATAGCTGCAATTAATGTGAGTACTGGTAGTTTCAGCCTCATACCGCTACATCCAGCTGATGTATTCTACAGGAATATTATTAGCTTTCATAGTCATCACTTTTAATTTCAACTCTTTAAATTAACGATGAGGATCTGCTCACTGCCGATTGAACTTGATGTGTTAGGAAATCTAAAATTAGATGACAAATGATAGAGGGACTCTATATGAGTGGCTTGGTCAGGTTAAAAGGTTCTGAGCTCGTATTCCAGCACCAGTTAGTGGATGCGCTGAGTAGGTTATGAAGGTAGACGTTAGGGTGTCCAGCAGCTATGGACATGAATTCTCTAAAACCAAAAGGCCTCCCATGTGCGCGTAGACTAAAGTTGCTTCTGGAGCTAGTACTGGTAGGAGGTCGAAGTCTTCGACTCTATCAGGTGTAGGTAGGGCGTGCTCCTTAGTTGACTTGAAGTACAGCGTTGACAGGTCGCCCTTCATGGCATGTATGACTACAGGTACGCCAAGCTCCCCAGCAGCTCTAAGAACTTAAATGACGTGAGGGTGACGTATACAGAATCCCTGCATACCTGGATGAAGCTTCACCCCCCTCAGACCTAGGTCCTCAATAGCTCTCCGCAGTTCCCTCATAGCAATGTCTGCTGGGTTAGGAACCACCGAAGCGAACCCTACAAGCCTCTTAGGTTCGTACGATACCACCCTATACACGTAGTCATTAAGGATGTAAGGTGCGATAGGAAGTATAACCCCAACATCTATACCGGACTCCTCCATAAACTGAACAAGCTTTTCAGCAGCTGCCCTAGGTGTAGCCCCATCCTTAACCCATTTCTCAAGTATGTGAAGGTGAAAATCAAAAATCACTGCTGCTTCCTCAATAGTTAGTAACTAAAGCTTAAACTATAAAAATAGGTGACTTTGACATAATTATCTTTACAAGCATTGCTACCACATACTGAAACACGATTCTCATACTGCTACCTACGTAGATAGTAAATAGAGTACAGCAAAGTCTAATGGAGCTCATAAGTTAAGAAGTTAAGAAGTAGAGGTAATTCCACATGTAATAACTTCTCTGCGAAAAGGACTGTGAAGTATGAGAATAAAATAGTATTTTCGATATAGAGCTATAATGGAGTCTGAGAAGAGGAAGTAAGAATAGACAGAGATTGATGATTTCATTTAGAAGCTTAACTCATTTATATCTCTCTCGGAGAGCCTTATTTAGAGATAAAGACGCGTGATCCAATATGGTTTCATGGAGCTCCCATAGAATCATAGGTCAAGTAATTTGCGGTACCTATTACATAAATATTGACAAACTCATAGATGATGCTTTTGGACACGACTCCTCCAGATACGACATAGAGAAGCTCTATAAACTCTATAAAACCGTAAAACAACGTTATGGAGAGCAAGGTCTATGCTACGCAGTCCTTCATCACTACATAGATAGGCTCTCAGACATAATAGCGTCAGAGTTTAGTAATATGGTTCAGCACATTAACAGCATTGATAAAAGTAGGATATGTGAAATATTTATTGAGGACATACGTAATAGACTCCTACTAGACCCTAAAAACATCTTTAACTTAATAAATGTAGGCGACCCCAGGAGATTATTTAATGCATTATACCGCTTCTACTCCGGTAAGAGGAAGAGAAGAACAAGAAGTACTTGGGAGGACATAATCTTAAGTAATTTTGAGAAAATGAAGAGGGAACCCTACAATAATATGGTTCAAGAACTTAAAGATGTGGTAAATACTCTAGTAATTAAATTAGAGAGGAATTTTAACAACATAGTCTACCTAGTACTCACAGATAAGGAATTCGAGACGACCCTAAAGCGAGCCTTACATGCAGCATTCATGAAGATTACCTCCGTCACCTACAGGATAGCTTGGGGAACATATATGGGGTCAGAAGAAGAAATCGAAAAAATAAAAAGTGAACTATCTAGGAATATAGAAGAACTGGTAAAGACAATCCTGCAATGCTTTTCAAAACCCAATTACTAGGAAATAGCCTTAAACAGTATCTCCAGTATGTAGACAAACATTATCGCTTTTTCTTATTGAAGTTAATTTACTGTAGCGAGTTCACCGTGGCTTAAACCCCGGGACCACCGCTCCGGGTCCTGAGATGCGCATATTAGCGCATCACGAGCTACACTATCATGGCTGAGCAAGCATATTAGCATTAAAACCTTATGGATAAAAATCCGATCTGACCGTAATGTAGCGCTATATACAAGATACTATTTGTACGCACTTCCTCTATAATGAATGTGATAAATGTAAATCGTTTTAGACTCAAAATCTATTTTAAATATAATCCTTATATCGCCGACTCGAAGACGTAGAAAGCTCTCCCAATCCCCTCTAAGTCTACGGATATCAAGTCTTCGATAGGGTAAAACACCGTGCTCTAGGGCATCTATTAGCTCCCTTAGCTTTTCTTCAAGATTTCTCCTCCCACTCTCAGAGAGGTTTTCTAAGAAGCAAAGAGCACTACGATGTATTCTTACTCGCCACTCCAATCTATGAACTCCTCCTCCGAATAGTCGCTAGGCTTACCAGCAATTCTCTCTACCTCTCGCTGCTCTTCTTCATCAACTGCGGATACTAGCTCAAGAAAAGCCTCAAGGAGAACTCTCCTAACCTCCTCTCTCACAATTCTTCGCAACTCCTCAAGAGTGATAGTCAAACGAGTACACCTTCCCATAAACGATACGCTCTTACAGCATTTTAGCCTTTCCCTAAATCTACTTAATACATAAATATTGTTCGAAGCTATCATAGCCGATTCGGAGGCTGAATACGAGAACCTATGCTAATACCCTAGGCTTTAAGACCGCAGAGTATTATGCAAGGTATTAGAGATCTTGCGGGATTTTGCAATAAGATACTTAATGAGAAAATCTCTGTAATTACATTATAAGATCAGAATGTGGCAGGCCTGCGGGGACTTGAACCGGGGGCATCCGGCTCCGGAGGCCGGCACTTATAAGCCTCTGTCCAACTATCGTTAATGATTTGGGACCTTTGGGTATAGTTTCCATACCTATCATAGTATTATGGGACAATAGATTTGGAATTAGTAGTTGGATGGATACATTGTTTTGATTAGGTGTGTAAAGACTTTGCCGTAAACTAGTTGGATTAAAAATCAAGTAAGAGTTGATTTAAGTTTGAATTGTAATTTGGTTAATTTTCGACATTAAGGCACTGTAATCGTTCATATTGTGGATGTAATATGCTTCTACTCCATATTTTCTTGCATTATCAATCATTACTTTATCGGCGCTTACTAGTATAGCAGAGATAATGCTGGCTACTGCTATGTAGAATGCATCTATGGCTCTACAAGCAGTTGATAAGGCTATATCTAGGAGTAAATCATATTCTATTTCGTCAATTACGATAACCTTATCCATTATTTCATTATATAGCTTCTTAGCTGTAGTTACGGGTTTCCTCCGAACCAATTGTGAAGCAAGTTCTATACCAAATACTCGAGGCTCAAAAATGTTAAGACCCTTTTCGTCAATGAGCTTGAATAAGCTACGTGCCCTACCACTACGTTCTTCATCATAAATGAACAGTCTATCAATGAAAACCGAGGCATCGACTACTAGGCTCATCAGTTCAGCTACCTCCTCTCCTTAAGAAACTCCTCTAGTACATCCTCCCCAACTTTCTCGGAATACTTATCAAGGACTTCACCAATACCCTTAGATACACTAATTCTCTTGGACCCAAATAGCTTCTTCACAGCATCCTTGGATAGACGAAGTCTTACAATAACTCCGGGCATATCTCCCTACCATGTAGTACTATGGTTTACAGAGCCTCTTAACTCTTCTCAATACCAAAGTAAAACATCAAGAGTTCTAGGAGTAACCTAATTTCATGTCCGCAGGCATTCACAACATGTATACTATGTGGCGGGCTCGCCGGGACTTGAACCGGGGGCATCCGGCTCCGGAGGCCGGCACTTATAAATCAATGTCCCAGAGGCTGATGAAAATGGGACAGACAAGTACGGTTTTCATATTTATTTTCTAGTATATGGGACAGCTAATCTTAGGATTTAGTATTGTTAAGACCATGGTTTTGCGGGGTGGCTAGAGTTAATAGCTTCTATGTGTATAATGTTTTTAGAGGGGAGTTAAAGTGGCTAAGGCTGGTGTTAAACGGGTTGTTATTGAAGTTCCCGAGAACATCAGAGTTCCTCCTAGTGAGCTTGAAGAGAGGCTGAGGATAGAGCTAGCACTGAGACTTTACGAAAAGGGCATAGCATCGCTAGGACAGGCAAGGAGGATAGCTGGTTTATCTAAATGGGACTTCCTGGAGCTACTAGTCAAGGAGGGGATACCATTACATTATGGAGAAGAGGAGTTAAGGGAAGACTTGGAGGTTGCTAAGGAGCTTGCAGGAAAAACAGAGAAGTAATAAAGCTAAAAAGAAAGAATTGCTTGTAGTTTCTAACTCAAGTAATATTATTGCACTAGCTAGGGTGTGCTACCTAGACCTCTTGGAGAAGCTCTTCAGGAAAATTATTGTCCCGGAGGCAGTCTGGGAGGAGGTAACGGTTGAAGGTAAACCTGGCCACGGGAAGATACTGAGAGCAGTATTCATACACGTAGAGAAAGTGGGTAATGAGAGGTTAGTAGCTCTTCTTGAGGAATTCGTGGATAGAGGTGAGGCAGAAGCAATAGTTCTAGCACTAGAGCTTAACGCAGACCTACTACTCATCGATGACCGTGATGCCAGAGACTTAGCGAAAAAACTAGGGTTACAAGTTATGGGTACATTAGGTGTACTAGCATTAGCCAAGTATAGAGAACTAATCCGAGAGGCAAAGCCGATAGTAGATGAACTCATAAAAAGTGGCTTCTGGATAACAAGGAGAATACTTGAGAGATTCCTCAGAGAACTAGGTGAGTACTAGAAACCTTAACTAATTAGCTATCATAAGATACAAGTGTAGGAGGTGGGATAGTTGATCCCTTGAGATTTTGCGAGAGGGTAATTAGTCTGAGCTATGCTATGAGAATAGCTGGTTTGTTCTAGTTATTGGTTTGGAAGCTAGTAAACTATTAAAACATATTGGGACTAATACCGATAGAATAGGTAAGGTGTTTAAAGTGTCTAGGGTTATTAAAGCCAGGTATGAGAAAGGTGTGCTAAAGCTCCTGGAGCCCGTGCAACTTAGAGAAGGTGAAGAGGTTCTAGTTAGAATAGAGAGGCTTAAGGATAGAAGGAGGATAGTCGACGAGTTCTATGGGAAACGCGGCTCTGCATCAAAAGAGCTACTTGACGAGTTCATGCTAGAGGCTGAAGCTCAGTGATACTTTTAGATACTAGTGCCATAGTATACTATCTTCACCGTGTTGAACCTTATGCTTCTAAGGTAAAAGAGATACTAGTTGAAAGAGAAGACCTTGTAGTAACCCTTAGAATTGTTGACGAAGTAGTCTTCACACTCATAAGGCTTGAAGCTTGGAGGAGACTTGGGGTGAGAAAGCTAGATCAGTTACGGAACTATATAAGGAGGTATGGTCTAGAGAGACTTAACGATGCTATAAACGATGTTGAGGAATTGATGAATAAACTCGGAATATTGGTTCTAGAGGACAAAGGTAGTCTTAGAGAGCTTTTAGAAACTATGAGAAAGTATAGTCTTCTACCTGGAGACGCTCTAATCGCGGTAACGGCTAAGCATTATGGTATAGATACCATATTTACGTTTGACGAGGACTTTAAGCGAGTTCCATGGCTTAAAGTGATCCCATAAGAAGGCGATTGTCTATGCAGCAGTGTGGCGAGGTAGTACTGGAATTTCTCAGGTGCCCTCTATGCGGAGCATCCTTAGTCTTTCTGGATAAGGGCAAGTTGCAGTGTACTAAATGCGGGCATATTTACAGCATAGGAGACGATGGCATTATAGATATGCTTCCAGACTCCCTAGTCTTCGGTAGGGATAGGCAGTGGATGAGGTGGTATGACGAGAATGCTGGGCAGTACTATAGGCTTTTCCATAGAATAATTCCAATCTTTACGCTTGGGCTAGAAACGAGGGCTCGGAGGAAATGGGCTAAGCTACTAGAGCTAAGAAAGGGAGATAAAGTTCTCGATGTCGCCACGGGCACTGGCAAGAATCTCCCTTTATTGAGGAAGACGGTTGGGAAGAACGGTCTAGTAGTAGGAGTTGACATATCGATTAGTATGCTAAGATATGCTAGGAGGATTGCTAAAAAGTACCAGAATGTTGTGTTAATTAGGGCTAACGCTTCTTATCTACCTCTGAAAGATAGTTATTTTGATGGAGTCTTCCATGTGGGTGGTATAAACACTTTCGAGATGCAGGAACTCGCTATTAGGGAAATGTTTAGAGTGGCTAGGATGGGTGCAAAGATAGTTATAGTTGATGAAGGCCTAGATCCCAAGCTCCGCAATACTAAGAGGGGACAGAAGCTGTTGAAACAAAATGCGCTCTACAGCTCTCTACCGCCAGTAGATGAGATTAAGAAGTACAGTGATTATTTGCGCGTTGAATGGGGGATTCTCCTCAATAAGTGGCTTGCTTTCTGGCCATACTATCTAGTAGAAGCGAGAAAAACCCTAGAAGTTTAGGTCATGTATCTTAACATTGAAGTTCTCCCCAAGATCAAACAAAATTATGGGGAAATTTGAGGTCAGTGGCGGGCCCGCCGGGATTTGAACCCGGGGATCTCTGGCCCCGGAGGCCAGCACTTATAAGGAAATGTCCCAAGAGCTCATAATAATCCGGGGCAGATCCGATAAGAATTCATACCTAATTTTCTAGTATATAGGACATTTAGAGCATTTGTTGGGAAAACCTTATTGTTTTATAGTTTATAGTGTATCATTGGTGGTAGAGATTTGCCTAGGGTAGTTAGGGTAAGATACGAGAAGGGTGCATTGAAGCCTTTGGAGCCACTAGAGTTTAGAGAAGGTGAAGAGTTAGTTATCTTTATACGTAAGCGCAGGGTAAGTGAAGTTCTTGAAAAATATGTTGGGATATTCGGTAAGGCTGATGTAGAGGAGCTAAAGAAATATGAGGAAGAGGCTCAAGCACAGTGAACAAGGTATTCATAGATACTAACGTATTTTACAACATTCTATTCGAGACCAAGCTCACGCAAGCGGCTCGAAAGCTACTAGAAGACTATGAGGAATGCTTATTCCGCACCAGCTTGACAGTCATAAATGAGCTTCTCTACATATCTACAAGAAAATACTATCAAACATTACAAGAGATTACTGGACCTTACGGTCTACGAAGACTTATAACGAGTAAGGGGTACCCAGCACCTATAGTAAACGGTATACAAAATCTGTTGAAAGACCTTGAAGTAGAAGTCTTAATAGAAAATGTTGGGTACCAAGATGTGATTGAAGTAGCTAACCGCTTTAAACTATTACCAAGTGACGCTATTATAGCTTTGACATGCAAACACAACAACATAGAAACCATTCTTACCTTCGACGAAGACTTTAAGAGGGTTCCATGGCTTAAAGCAATCCCGTAGAACCTGCCCAAGATTATTAGCTACTGGTATTCTCGGAATGCGGATCTCTAAGGACGCTTGTATTGAGGGCATTCAACATGATTCGTTATTTCTTTAAAGAAACACCTTTATAATAAGTTAAATAATAAGCTAATGATATAATAATTTCTTGATGTCCGGCTTGAGGGCCGACCTGTTTAGGCTGGGTATAGCATTTACCCTTCTAGCCCTCATGTTTCCACTCTTGGAGGCCGTAAGTAAGTATGTCAACACCGGAACCGCAGCCGTGATGTTAATTTTATGGCTCATAGGAGACCTCCTAGTACTCATATCGGCGTTTGGCATCGTTGTGGGGCATTCCAACAAAGGTGTAGCACCTAGTTCCCGATCCATCGTCTATATCTGGCTCACTCAAATAACTACGTCTCCCTAGTAGCGTGTCACCTCCAAATATTCAGTATAACGACTCCAAAGCAAATACTAAAATACTAAGAAAACTGAAAAGAGTAAGCATAAGGATTTTTATGTATTATAGTGGCGGGCCCGCCGGGATTTGAACCCGGGACCACCGGCTCCGGAGGCC
>CAYQIX010000042.1:0-12686 GCA_964417765.1 uncultured Desulfurococcaceae archaeon | reverse complement strand
TAAGAAGGCTTATGGAGATGTACGTTGATGTAACAAGGTTTATACTCATAGCTAACTACCCGAGTAAGATAATAGAGCCGATACAGTCTAGATGTGCTGTCTTCAGATTTACTCCTCTTAAGAAGGAGGATGTCATAGCTAGGCTCAAGTACATATGTGAGCAGGAGAAGGTCCAGTATGATGAAGATGCTCTCGAAACAATATTTGAAATATCTGAGGGAGACATGAGAAAGGCTATCAACATTCTCCAGTCAAGTGCTGCCTTAGGTAAGGTGACTGTAGCTAATGTATATAAGGTAATTGGGCTTGCGCATCCTAGGGAGGTTCGAGAAATCATTAGGACAGCTCTAGCAGGTAACTTCATGAAAGCTAGAGATCTACTTAGGACACTTATGCTTAATTACGGCTTATCAGGAGTTGATGTAGTGAAGCAGATGCATAGAGAAATATTTAATTCAGAAATTCAGCTACCAGAGCACTTACGGGTGGAGATAGCTGACTACATAGGTGAGGTGCAGTTCAGGCTTGTTGAAGGCGCTGATGACGAGATCCAGCTTAATGCACTACTCGCTAAGCTCACACTAATTGGTAAGGTCCGCCACACAGCTAGAGCAGCTTCGAGGTAGTAGGGTATAACAATGCCTGAGAGAAAGTTACCGTGGGTAATAAAGTACAGGCCTAAAAAGATAGCTGATGTAGTAAATCAGGATGAGGCTAAACAGCTAGTTCTTAAATGGATCAAGGAGTGGCATGCAGGAAAGCCATCACGTAAAGCAGCGCTATTCTATGGTCCTCCCGGCTGCGGCAAGACATCACTAGCAGAGGCTGCTGCTAATGAATACGGCTTGGAGTATTTAGAGATGAATGCAAGTGACTATAGGAGAGCTAGTGATATAGAGCGCATAGCTAAAATTGCTGCCACACAGAGGGGGCTATTCACAAGGGGCAAGCTAATAGTACTTGATGAAGTAGATGGTATGTCAAGGGTAGCGGATCGCGGCGCTATGGAAGCTATCTTAGACTTAATTAAAGTGACTAAGAACCCCATCATAATGACTGCTAATGACCCATGGGACCCTAGCTTGAGACCGCTAAGAGAAAGCGTACTACTTGTTCCGTTTAAGAGGCTTAGCAAGACAGATATTAAGAAGGTTCTAGTTAGGATATGTAAACTCGAGAGGCTAACATGTGATGAGGATGCAATTAATTACATTGCTGAGAAAGCTGAGGGCGACTTGAGATCTGCTATCAATGACTTGCAGGCCGTTGCTGAAGGATACGGAAAGGTAACACTATCAGTTGTTAAAGCTGTTTTAAGAGCTCGAGATAGAGTTTTCGATCCGTTCGAAGTTGTTAGGAGGATATTTATTTCTAGGTATGCTTGGCAAGCTAAGCTTGCCGCCTCTCAGACAGACCTAAGTCCTGACGAGCTTATTCAATGGATTAATGAGAACTTGCCTAGACAAATAAGTGACCCTGAGGATCTTTGGAGAGCTTATGAAGCACTATCTAAAGCTGATGTCTACATGGGCAGGATAGTTAGGACAGGGTCGTGGGATCTCCTTGCTTACGCAGTAGAGCTTATGACAGCTGGAGTATCACTAGCTATCCGCAATGACATCAAGAGTAAGTATAGGTGGGTTAAGTACTCATTTCCACAGAAAATCTTGATGATGGCTAAGACTAAAGAAATGAGACAGATTAGGGAGGATCTAGCAACTATAATAGCCCGCCACCTTCACATATCGAAGAGACTCGCTAAGTCAGATGTAATACCTTACTTAGTAGCTATTTTTGAGAGTAACCCTGAATATGCTGCCTCGCTCGCCGTAGGGCTGAATCTCTCTGACTCAATGATTAGGTATTTGAGCCCACGAAATAGTAGTAGAATTATAGAGATAGCTAAAAAGATAAGAGAGCAGATAGCTGAGGAGGCGCGAGAGACGGCTAAGAAAGAGACAGCTAAAGAGAAGACCTCTCAGCCTGAAGCAGTGCCTGAGACTAGAAAGGGAAGAAAGAAAAAGAAAAAAGAGAAGGGTGCTGGGCTAGAAGCTTTCTTCAAGAAATAATTCATGAGTGAATAGCCAAGCTCTCTTTCACTAATGGGCTTCTAACATGATAGCTGCAATTATAGTTTGATCTTTAAAGATTTCTGAGAAGTTCCTCTAAATATCTTACCTTAGGATTTATCCAGTTAGGTCTGTAAATTCGCATTCTATTGAGTCTAACTTCTTCAATTATCCCAGCATCTATGAGGTACTTTAAGTGCTTCGACACAACCTTATGGTTGAGCCCTGTCTCCTTAATTAGTTGGGTGATGTTTATTTCACCTCTCTCTATTATTAGCTTCAGTACCTTGACTCTTCCTCGACTTGAGAATAGCTCTTCAACCCGTACGCTCTCGCTCATTGTATGAGCCTCTTACTGCTTATTATGTGATCAAGTTTTCTTAATAATTCATTAAGCGGTATAGCACCGAAGCTCACGTATGTGCTCCTCCCTCTTCTTCCTTTAATATTAGACTTCGTTATGATTATTCCCCTATGTTTCAAGTCCATTACGTAGGTATATACCTTTGTGTGGCCTCTGGCATCTTCACCTATCTCCGAGCATAAGCGTCTATAGACACTCTCTATGGTGCCCATAGGTACGTAATCCTCACCTGTACGGAGAAGCGCGAGTGCAATAGCCTTAAGTACTAAGAGTTCGTGTAGAGGCAGATAATGGAGAGTGTCAATTAAGTTAATTAGCGATGGGTACTCCCGCGAAAACACCGCTCTCACGTGATCTACAGTGACTCTCGATGCTTTACCCTCTAACATCTCTTTGTCAGCTAACTTACCTGCGGCATGGAGTATTGCTAGTGCTTTCCTTGCATTTCCATCACCACCATTATCCACGCCAACAAGGTTGGCTATGTAGTCTAATACGTCGTCACCTACTACTCCAGGATAGAACGCTACTTCAGCTCTCGTCTTTAAAATGTCAAATATCTCTTTTGATCTATAGGGGTTGAACATTACAATGTTCTTCATTAAGTAGCTACCTGTTATGTCATCAACCAAGCTGCTTATATATGTAGGAGTACCCCTCGTAATGTAGATAAAGTTAAGCCTCTTTATCTCGGTTTTAAAGACGTCATAGAATCTAACAATCATGTATCTGTCCTCAGACTTTGAGACCCTTAGGAAGTAATCAAACTCATCCAGCGCTACTAGAAGGTACAAATCCTCCTCATCAAGTAGCTTAAGCAGCGCGTTCCCTAACTCCGTTGCTGACAATCCCCTGTCAGGGAGATTGAGCCCTAACTGATTCTTTATCTCCCTGAAAATACTTGCTGGATTTTTTGATTTAGAGCAGTTCACATGAACATATCTTAACTTAACGCCTTTCTTCTCAGCTAATTTAGAGAAATTAGTGCCAAACACTATGGATGTCACGGTCTTCCCTGAACCTATGGGACCTACGAGTAATGTTCTAATACTCACTGACCCAGGTCGAAGAATTATTGATTTAAAGAGTCTCGTAAGCTGCCGAACCTGCTCTTCCCTATGTGGTAACTTATCTGGAACGTACTCAGGATAGAGCTTCGATTCATCTATAAACACAGATGGTCTCTTAACTTCACTTTCTATTATCTCATTAATATCTTGCATACTTTCACTCTACCTAATAATTAGTGAAGCAGTAATACCATATATTATTTACTTACTAAGAGGGGCAGTCTTATGAAGTAATGTGAAAGTAAATCTTCTATATCATGAGGTCGCAATAAGCTAGGTTAAAGGAAATAAATTTAGACCTTCGTTTTTACTAGCGCCTCTAAGGTTACCTCAGCAGCCTTTAATGCATACTCCTTAAGTTCCTCCGCACTAGCAAAGCCTAAATCCTCAACGAGCGAGTCACTTACTAACAGAATAGCTGCTGTTTTTACTTTTCTCATCAGCCCTAGCATGAAGAGACCTGCACACTCCATCTCAACAGCTATGACCCCCCTTGAGGCCCACTTCTCAGCAAACTCAGGATCTTCTGCATAGAAGGCGTCGCTACTTATTATTGGCCCTAATGCGTACTTTAGCCCAGCCACGTGTGCTGATTCAACTAAATTCTTAAGCAATTCGTAGTCTGGGGAGGTTGCTGTGCACACCCACTCACGCAGGTATTGATAATAGGCACCTCCTGGATAGTACGCACAGCCTGTGGGTATAATCACATCACCTATCTTGAATCCCTTTACTAGAGCACCACAAGATCCTAGTCTTACAATTGCCTTAGCTCCAACCATTGCTAGCTCTTCAAACACTATGCTTGCTGAAGGAACGCCGACGCCGTGCGTAGCTATGGTTACAGGCACTCCCTTATACTCGCCAGTATACGTTATAAATCCTCTATTCTTGTTCACTAGCCGCACTTTATCTAATAGTGTGCTTACCTGCTCTACTCTTGCTGGATCTCCAGCTACAATTACACGTTTAGCTATATCCTCCGGCTTAATTTTTAGATGGATAGGCTTGCCTACCATTTTATTAGCCCCCTAATAAGATTAGGGCTAACTTATTTATCCGTATCTTGACTGCGACCTCGTAAAATTCTTAAGCATTACTAAGTTAGTTTCTAAGGTGTTGGGGATGCCTGCTGAGGTACCTAAGGCCCTAGTTAAGAAGCCTAGGCTGATAAAGGATAGAGGCATCTCTGTTGGATTAAGAGAAGGTAGAGGTTTTAGCTTAAGTGAATTAAAGGCTGTAGGATTAACTGCCAAGGAAGCTAAGAGATTGAGTATACCTATAGATAAGAGAAGGAGAAGTACCCACGAGTGGAATATAAGGATTCTGCAGGAGTATTTGAACAGCATTAAATCAGGAAAATAAGTTCTTAATTGTTTTAATTACGTCTACCCCCAATCTATCATAGTTATTTATAACTATCTTGCTTATGCCTAAGTCGAATAACGTCTTAATTACCTTCTCATACCCACCAATAGAAATCAAGAACTTCCTTAGATTATGCTGAAGTGAAAGTATCTTAAATAAGCTAACTAGCTCCCTACAATATGCTTCTACATCTAGTGCATTATTCTTTTCTAGTGTATTAGTGAGCGCTCTTACCTCAAGAACTATTGAGTATATTCCACCTCCACTCAGCGGTTTAGTTGTTGAGATCGAATCACCTATACCTACTACCTTACCTTTAATTGGGCTACACGGCTTATCCATGGGTATTAAGCCACTGAAGTACTTTATCACGTCTATAGTTACGTTAAGGTACTTTCTGACTAACTTTAATAAATTCATGAATGACTCATTAACATTATGCTTTGTAGCTATACCAACTATGTAGTTAGTGTCCTCGTCATAAGGTACTATCCAGGCAAAGAAATCTCTACATAATCTATTGCAAGCTATGATCAGCGGACTATCAAGTACTAACCCCTTAATTTTAGCAATTGCCTGTAGCCCAATAAGGTTTGTGAGTGCTTCTGAACACATACCCAACCTCACAGATAACCTTCTAATAGCTCCCTCAGCTAGTACTATATAGTCATACTTCTCCCTACATTTCTCTGCTACCTGTATCCTGCCGTCATGTTCGACGCTGCTGACATAGGACCTCAGCTTAAGGTTAGCACCGTAACTTTCTGCTTCCATACTCATCGACTTCTCAAGTAGCTCTCTGTCAAGCAGATATACAGGTTTATTAAATACAAGCTTAACTAATTCACCAAAATTGCATGTGACGATGTCATATGAGTAAAACCTCCTTACTAAGCTCTCACGTGCCGGCCCACCTAGCGACTCGAAAGTATATTGACTGACAAGCCCTGTACAATGTCTAGGTATGCCAAACGATTCGTGCTCCTCAAATAACTTAATACTGTAACCACGCTTAGCTAACTCACGTGCTACTAGTAACCCCCCGATACCGCCTCCAATTATTGCTACAGCAGTCAAGGCAGCACCAAACCAGATAGTACTTAACAAATAATTTACGTTTAGCATAAATTAATCAAGAACCGAAAGAAGCGTCAAGCAAAGTTATGAAGTGGGCGGTTTTAGTACCGCCCAGGGGGGTGGAGGGCTTCCCAGGCGTTACTGAATCGCCCAACGATAATTTAGCTTAAGGGTTAATAAAGGCTAATTGTTTTTAGAGACGTATTGATGTGTGGCTCAAATATGTCGTCTACACCTATTTAAATATGCTAATACAATTTATTTCGCTAATGATCTATCGCTAATTTCATACTCGAATCTGCGCGCTTTTAGAGCTTTAGCGATGTACCTAAAAGCTGCTTCCGGATCTGCACCCTTACCGCATGAATAAACATCAACTGTAGCGAATTTGTATTCTGGCCATGTGTGGATTGTTATGTGTGACTCAAGTATTATCGCTACTATACTTACGCCCGGATAGATGTGCCAGTATTTAATGTCAAGTAACGTCATCCTGCCTACCTTAGCAGCAATAATAATAGTCTCCTTCAAGTACTCAGGATCAGAAAGTAGCTCCGGGTCGCAACCATATAGGCTGCCGTAGACATGCTTTCCGTATACTTTGTATTCCTTAAAGGGTGCCACCACTCCTAGCGTACGTGCTGCCTGGGTCATTGCCCCCCAACCCCCTTAAATAGGGGGGTCTGCAGCTTATAAGTTTATCCCCCCACTACCCACCCCCCTAATCATGCTATTAAAAATATTAATTTTCCAGGTTTACCGTAAGTCTACGAATATTTTAACAAACTTTATTTATACTTTATCTAATGGTATTATTGATATTCCCTTTAAGTAGTCACTAAAAGAATATTAGGATAGGTAGTGAAGATGGCACTGCCAGATAAAGTAGTAGCAAGTTTCATATGTTGTGTTAAAGACCTGAACATCCAGATCCAGCCAGCAGGAATAGATCTTACTGTGCGAAAAGTGTTCTCATTTGCTTCACCTGCATACATAGGTTTCAAAGATAGGAAGTTAGCTGAGGTAACAGAGCTTACGCCCATCAATGGAGTCTGGCACCTAAAGCCAGGAGCGTATAAGGTTATGTTTAATGAGATCGTTAAGGTACCTGACGACGTCGTTGGACTTTGTTTTCCAAGATCCTCACTGCTTCGGTCAGGAGTCTTATTTACGTGCACCGTCTGGGATCCAGGCTACGTTGGGAGAGGTGAGGGTCTCCTGACCGTACTTAATCCTCACGGTCTCGAGCTTGAAGTAGGTGCTAGAGTGGCTCAGCTAGTATTCATTAAACTAATCGAAAAACCATCTAGAGTTTATGAAGGGGTGTATAAAGGTGAGAATATATAGCTACGGTATCAGCATAGAGCTTAATGAAGCATTGGTGTGTGGCGCATCAGCAATCCTGGGCAGACTACTGAGTATTATTGGCAAAGACACCTTTACTGATGCGCGCTACTACCCGCCAGCTGGTGACGACCCTGAATATGTAGCTAGGTATTTCATATTCATGGTCGCGATAGACCATAGAACAAGCAGGTACAGGAATTTTGAAGGATACGTTGATGGAGAATTCTACCACGGAGCTGACCTGCTGTATAGGCTAGGTAAATTGAAATACGAGGAAAACCCCGACTTCTTCAGCCCTAATTCAATGGCTAACATAGGTATTGATGACGTTAAGAACTGGCTTAGAGCTAAAGGGAGAGATGGTCACGATGTGGTGATCTGGGATCCGGATGTCCGTGCCTTACTTCTGAGAGACCTAGGAAGGAAGTTAGTTAAGTACTATGGCGGGTCAGTACTGAATCTCATCAAGAGAAGTGGCGGATACCTCAAGAATAATGCAACATATGGTTTTATCGATAGGTTGAGGAGTTTCATGGCATATTCTGATCCCGTAGAAAAGAAAGCTTACTTACTGGCTAAGTTCCTCAGCCGCCGAGGAATATTAACATACGTAGATCGAGAGCACTCTGAGGTTCCTGTAGACAACCACTTAACCAGAATAGCGCTTCGCTTAAGCTTCATTAAGTTACCTGAGCATTTACTAGAGAAGATGCGCAAGAGGGAACAATGTACTCACGATGAGGATGTAGTGATTAGATACGCCGTGAGAGCAGCATTTAAGATCGTATCCAAAGTAATTAACGTAGATCCGTTAGTGCTTGATGACCTACTGTGGCTCTTCGGTAGACACTGTTGCACTAGGAAAAATCCTGTATGCGTAACTGAGTGCTCAGGTAAATGCCTGTCATTAAAGCTATGCAGCAGCGCATGCCCATTATTTAACGTGTGCCCGAGTGCCGGAAGTGAAGAAATGTTAGATGAGCACTATTATGTTAACACATACTACTATTAATCAACCTTAGACTCGCCTGTGACGATACCTTTAAGTCTTACTACGAACCCGTTACTTTAAGGGGAATTTAGTGAACTGTGATGAAATATTAAGTAAGGTCAATAAGCTAGATAGCGAGAGCAGCAAAGTTCTAAAGTACTTTATACGCTACAGATCTGTTGGGGAGTTACTAGCACTTAGGGAGCTGAAGGGGTTGTATGGTATCAAGGATCCTGCTAAGGTAATTGGATACCTACTTGACTTAGGGCTCCTCGAGCGAGGATTGGGATGCTACAACATATCTAGGGATGTAGTAAGGTGTTTGAAAAGTGAGAAGTCTTAATGTGTGGTGTATTAGATGGTCAGCTTACCTAAAAAAGTTCGTGGTTACCTACAGCTGGTGAGACTTCACAACCTAGTAGCTACGGTAGTAACTACACTAATAGGATACTTGGCTGTAGCTGTTTCACTAGGTAAGTATGGTCTAAGCCCTGCAGTACCGCTTTCTACCGTCGTATTAGTAGCTGCAGGTGGTTACGCAATTAATGACTACTTCGACGTTGAGGTTGACTTAATTAACAAGCCGTACAGACCAATACCATCAGGCTTGGTCAGCAGGAAGGAAGCGTTAGTTCTTTCTATAATCTTAATAGTAGCTGGTGTTTCACTCGCTACCCTCTCTGGACCTGTTTCATTTATCTTTGCATCACTTAATGCTCTCCTACTCGTAATGTACTCATATAGAATTAAGGAGTTAGGCATCCTAGGTAATATAGTTGTTAGTTTTGAGGGTGCCGCATCTATAATATACGGTGGCCTAGCTTTAGCTGAGTATGAGGGGGCGCTAAGGTACGTCGCATTCACAGGCATACCTGCGCTCTACGCTTTCCTGCTGCTGCTCTCGCGGGAGATCGTTAAGACCATTGAGGACTACATAGCAGATGCGGTGAGAGACGTAAAATCACTGCCTAGGGTCATAGGAGTAAATAAATCTGCCATTATTGCTGTGGTGCTCCTAGCTCTAGTAGTAGCGCTGTCTCCACTACCTTACTTACTTGTGGGATATGGCACGATGTATCTGATACTCACCTCTCTTACAGATATAGTGATAGCTTACTCTATGATAAAGCTTGTTAGCAGGAAATATAAGATAGAACCAGAAAAGGTTGCTAGCAGAGTAAGGGCATACTTAAAGGTAGCTATATTTATTGGCTCTCTCGCATTTCTTGCTGACTTAGTACTTAGGCTACTGGGCCTCCTCCGCTAGCTTAACAGTCACTACTTCCTGGTCCAGTAAACCTGTATAGATTACCCTGACAATAATTGGTTTGTGTCTAGCCGCTACAGAATACTCCTTAATTATTTCTTCGTTAGGTCTTAGAACGTCGATTACGTCTCTAAATAATATCTCGCCTGCTGTTAAGCAAGCTATAACAATGTTCCTAGCTACAACGTCACCTATGTTTCTCAGCCTCATGCTTACCTTGTCATTATTTAGGCTT
This sequence comes from uncultured Desulfurococcaceae archaeon, assembly GCA_964417765.1. Taxonomy (GTDB): domain Archaea; phylum Thermoproteota; class Thermoprotei_A; order Sulfolobales; family NBVN01; genus B83-G16. Next base: position 2,898 of record CAYQIX010000042.1, on the reverse strand, counting down.
GCCTCTACCACATCTATCTTTGGTCCCCTTACTAGTACCTTATACATCAGTAAGTTATGAATCCTCACGTCCCTCGGGTAGTAGGTTAATGACGTATCTCTGTGCAGCAGAGTAACGGTATTCTTACTCCTTAAATGCAGATTCTTAATACTTACTTCCTCCACGCCAATGATACCATCAACTGTTCCTACCTGCTTACCATTAATCATGACATCTACTACTGCTTTTCTTGACGGCATGCTGAGCGTTATTAAGGCCTTACCTACGCCGTCTCTATCACCCATGGGTGCTTCTATATCTATCTTTTCAGACGGCTTTAGACCTATCTGCCCTGCCTTAAATACTACCTCTGTTTTTGCGTTCTCTAGTGGCGCGATGCCAAATAAGGTCACGGCTTCGACCGTTACAGCCTCTGAGGATTCGCACTTTATTGAGAGCGTATAACGTCCTGCCTCAGACATCAGCTGACTTACGTCAAACACTTGTACTGCGTAGACGCCCTCCTCCCACTCCTCAAGTAGCTGAGGCTTGAACTCACGTACTAAAGTCACTCCATTGAGCATCACTTTCCACAGTATGTTCTTTGGTGCTGATCTGCACGATATAGAAAGTACTAAGAACGACTTACTGAGTCCGTGATCCACAGAGAAAACCGTGTACCCTGACCTAGGGTTCCCGTAACCACCTAATGTTAGTGGGTTAGAAATTGTAGTATATTGTATTAGACCTTGAACTTCGTCATTCAGGTACTCAACAAGACTACCTCTAGGCATTAGCGTCACCTGTTAGCTAATGATTTAAACGCCCTAAAATAACTTTTAGTAACTTTAATAAGTCCACTATCGCATCTATTAAGCAAAAACGTAATGCTCTACATTACTTTATAGTTGCTCCCTCATCAATGTTCAATACCAACCTATGTCTCTTGGAGCCAGCTTCCTGAGAGCTCTTAGTGCAAGTAATCTCTCCTTACTGCCTAGTTCAGCTGACTTAATTACCTCCTCTAGTTCACGAATGACCTTCTCAGCTACCTCTCTCTTCACAGGGTACGGTATTCCATCCTTACCACCTATCGCGAATGCGTACTTGAATGGACTAAACGGTACTGATTCCGGGTCATTAAGCGATGGTGGTTCTCTATAAACAAGCTCTGAAATGAGGCTCAATGCTCTGAGTGTCTCTGGACCTACTCTCGTATGTAACATTAACTCGCTAACGTTTCTTGGCTTAGCTTCATAAGCTTCCTTGAGGATCTTGAGAAGCGTGTTGGTTAGCCTCACAGGTTTATAGTACGGCAGCCTAGTATCTATGGGCCTCGGCGGTTTTAATCCAAATAAAGTTTTATTACCTTTAAGAACGGCATTAACCAGCACTATATTCTTCTTTATTTTCTCAGGCTTCTCATTAACTAAATCTACAATTACACTTCTAGTACCTATTGAGTTCCTGTGAGTTAAGTTTAGAGGTGTCAGTCTTATATCTGAGGCTACTCCTGAATGAGGCTCTAGCGTTACTTCTCTGCTGACATACCACGCTAGATGGTACCTCCTGGCTAACCTCAAGTCTGTGTTCATTCCTTGCTGTATTATTACCCACCTGCCACTACTATCGAAGATTAGTGTGTGATGATAAAGTGTGAATGTATCTTGAAGCAGTACTGAATCTGCTTTAGCTCCAAGCCTAGATATGGTTATTAATTCACTTACTTTACCACTACTTAAACCTAGCTCTTCACCGTACTTCATTAACTCTTCCGGTGTTCTGCGTGAGAGCACACCCTTACCTCCCGCAACCCTTACATCGGTATTTAAGTCGTTGAGTACCTCCTTCAGTATCGCGGTGGTTACTGTGGTTGACCCGCTGCTGTCCCAGTCCATACCTATTACATTATTGAATGCTTGAAACCAGAGAGGGTTTGAGAGCCTCCGAAGCAATGCTTCGCTGCCTAAATCAATTATTATTACCTTAACTATTGCTTTTGCTAGCTTCCTCATTATAGTAGCTAGCCACGGCGGGACATGCCCCCAGTGTAGAGGTAGGTCAGCTAGACCTGCTGACATGCTTCTTCACCACTAGTATTGAGTCTTTCTTCCCCACAACCACTACTTCAGCTCCTTTGGGTATATCCTCATCAGATACTGCGCGCCAGTACTCACCCTCAACCAGGACGAAGCCCACCTGACCTGCTTTTAGTTCGTCAAGTGCTTTCCCTACCTTTCCATAGAGCTCAAATATCGTTGACTTCCTCCTCTTAGCCTGAATTATCTTGTAGAGAACTATGCCTGTGAAGAGACCCAACCCTAACCCTAACCCTATAGCAAATATCCTGAACCGAGCCGCGTACCCGGGGGGTGGAGCAAAACCAGGGGGTACTGCTGAAGGTAGGAGAGCAAAACCTAGAGCGAGAAATACTATGCCAGTAATGCCTAAAACTCCGAAACCCGGCGTTACGAACAATTCTACAGCTAGTAGGACAGCTCCTAAAATTATCATGAACACCGAAGCTAGATTGGCACTAAACCCTGACCCGATCAGCCCTAATACCAGGAACAGTAATGTGAGTGGAATTATCGGCAACTTACCTGAGAGTATAGCAAATATTGTTCCGAGGATTCCTATAGTCATGAGAACGCTGTTTATCATAGGATTCGAAAGTGTTGAGATTAGCCGAGCTCTGACCCCGGCTTCGTACGAGGCCACACTAGATATTTCCAGAACGTACTCAATCCCGGATACATTTACTGTGCGCCCCTTCAGCTTATTGAGGAGGTCATCCAGATTTGAAGCTATGAGATCTGCTACGTGGTACTTCACAGCTTCTTCAGCGCTAAGAACTAAGTTGCTCTTTACGAATAGCTCAGCAGCAGTTACGTTTCTTCCTCTCATTCTCGCGTAGGT
>CAYQIX010000041.1:0-12697 GCA_964417765.1 uncultured Desulfurococcaceae archaeon | reverse complement strand
GACTTATGCAGGAAGCTCTTCCCGCAGCAGGTAGACCCTTACATAGAGGACGCTAGGAATGCTCTGAGAGTGCTTCAGTCATTCAGTAATGCATACAGGCTGATCCCTGAGGTGGGGATGAACATTGTGGTCGCACCGCCAGGTGCTGAGAGACCTGAGGAGGTAGTCGGCTTTGTAGGCAGAATAATACGTGTGGGAACTAAGGTAGTCACTGTCGGTGAGCCGGTCTATGGAGGTAGCAGGCATACAGCGACCGTGCTCCTCATAGTGAGGAGGAGGTGGCCTCAGCTGAGGTCAGCTATAGTGATTAGATTTGAGGAAGAGTACCTTCAGAAGCTGAGCTGCATGGGATATAAGTTAGTTTTCTCGGGACCGCATAGGAGTAGGTCAGAACTCATGAAGGACATAGCTAACTCTATCTCGAGGTACCACAGCGTACCTGGTGCACTAGTAGATCGAGGTGGTGTGGGCATAGAGCCAGTAATCTATATATTCGATAAGACGGCAACCTCAGCTACAGAGAAGGCACTTAAACTAATATCATGAATCACGCAGGTCAATTCACCTAAAAACATGAGTGATTGCAGGAAAGAAAAAATTGTGTATAGTAGCTAGCCTCCACTTTTCTCAGCAGCTAGTAGGTATTTTGTCACGTTCTTGATCCATCCATAATTAAGCACTAGATGTATAGCAGCTAATATATTAAACAGTATGCTAGCAATTAAGTGGATCTGCACCCATGAACTCCTCTTGAAGCCCAAGAAATAGTTTGCTATAGCAAACCTGCCTGCACCACTAGGTAAGACCAGCCACAGGACAAGGCCTGTCACGAGCAAAATCACCCATACAACTAGCAGCGCTATGAAGTTCACGTAGCACGCTATAACCTTTTCCTTACCCATGACCTGACACCACAAGCGTACGTTTGAGAATACCTAAGTAAAATATTATTCGCGGGTCATCCTTCCTTAGGGCCATCTTCTAGTACCTTATGGGACGTTCCTGAGGCTCTGATTACTCTGTAATGGAAAGCAAGCATTAGAGCTGCAATAGTCAGTGATGCTAGGATGCTAGGGATACCTACAGGCATTCCCAGCAACTCGTCCTTAACTATCGTAGTTAGTGCTGAGATACCTGCCAAGCCGTTTATTGTTCCATGAGCTATTGCTGCCGCTATTACACTGCCAGACCAGTACCTTATAATGTACAGTATGTAAGACCATATAGTGCACAGGAGAACGAAGGTGAGGACACCGAGGTAATCCCTATGGTGAGGGTAATTGTACCCAAAGAGAACTATGAGTGGTGCGTGCCACAGCCCCCACGCGACTCCTACTGCTAGTGGGGTTAGTGCTGTACCTAAGTACTTACCTAGCTCAACCTGCATGAATCCCCTCCAGCCTACTTCCTCACCTAAAGCGAATGCTGTATTAATAGTTGCTCCAGCAAGCAGTGACTCGAGAATAAGTAGAATGAAGAGTAATGTAGGGTGGAGTGTAGCAGGTAGTGCCCCACTTATAGCTAGCGGGATGGCAGGGTTCACGACAATGTCTCCTAGAGCTACAGCATAGAGTGCACCGAGGGAGTACATGCCGAGCGGGGTGGCTATAGCTACGGTAATGTGCTTAATCTTTAAGTCCCTAAATTTAAGGCCATAGGTCCGCAAAGCACTTCTGACCGAACGTGTGTGAATTAATGCAGTAATAGCTACTGCAGCTAGTGGTGTAAACATACGTATAGCAGCTGACACCTGAAATAGCACAACATTAAACTTCATGTAGTAAGCGATTAAGTCAATCAAGTAGGCGAGGCTGAAGCTTACTACTATGTAGGTCAGTAACTTACCTGTAAGTGACCCCTTAAGCACTAAGGCACCCAAGGAATACCTTAGGGTGTGAGGTATTAGAAGGCTTACCTTAATTGTACATGTGGTGCAGGACTTTAGAATATTTTAACCTCTAGTTAATGTTTGTGGGGGTTACAGATTCATGTATAGAGAACATCCGCTGGCTAAGAAGTCAGCTGAGGTGAGGCACTTCAAGACCGTTGACATTGTTGAGAGACTAGGTATGATGTCGCCAGAGTACATTCACATTAAGAGGTTTGCTGTGGAGCACCCGGTCTCAATATTTAATGCTTCAGCAGTGCTGGAGAACAGGACGGTCGTGCTCTATGCTAGGATCATAGTTGGGTACTACATGTACATCAGCGCCATAGTTAAGATAGAGGTACCGCTTGACGACATACTAACAAAAACAGTCTCCCACACCCACTACCCAGCTGAGATAGTAATTAAGCCCAGCGTGAGGCAGGACATCTGGGGCTGTGAAGACCCTAGAGCATTTATGCTGAACGGTATGAGGCACGTAATATACACTGGAAGAACTATATGGTACTTCAATCCGGTTGAAAGGAGAGAGAGGACAGTCCCTATACTTTCGTACGAGGACTCTGAGGGCAGAATGAAGAAGGTGTGCGCGTTCGTCCACCCACAGGAAATTAGAGGGAACGTAATTAGTGACAAGGACTCATTTGCTCTAAGAGTAGGGAGTGACGTCTACCTGTTCCACCGGCCGCATGTAAAGCTGCCTGACGGGCAGGAGGAGTTCTATGCTGTTGTGAGTAGCGTAGATGACAAGCTTAAGCAGTACAGGTGTAAGATTAGCGAGGACTTCATGCTTGACGAGATAACTGTTAGTAACCCTACAATACTCTTGAGGAAAGCCAGCTTCGAGATAAAGATAGGGTGGGGCACCCCGCCGATTGAGGTTGAAGGGGATAAGTACTTGATGCTCATACACGGCATAGATAAGTACATTGAAGCATATAGAGCTTACGCAGCACTCATCGAGTTCAGGAAGGATGAAGGCTTCACACCAGTAGCTGTAACCCCTACGTACATAATGGAGCCGAAGGAACCATACGAAGTCTACGGTGACAGACCCTACGTGGTGTTCCCGTGCGGGCTCGTCAAGCTGAACCACAATGAAGCTCTGACCGTCTATGGGGCAGCAGACTACTTCGTGGGGTTCGGGCTAATAGATGTTAATGAGCTGCTGGGCGAGCTGGATAAGGGAAGGCTTGAGTAACTACTTGAAGTTTTTATTAGTACTGAAACTTACTACGTCACTGGCCGGAGCCCTCACCTCCTCTAGACCCCCGAGGCACGGGGGCCGATGGGAGGAGGGTCCGTCGGGCGGCGTTAGATTCTTTCCCTTACCTTACCCTCTACCTTAATGTGGTGAGTGCAGAGCTTGACCTTACTGCTTACTACGGCGTTAAGCAGCTCCTTAGCTGAGCCCTGATTAATCGCTAGTTCAGTGATTCCGAAGCTATTTCCGTAAATGATTAATGTTCCTTTAGATACGTCAGAGAACGACACAGCAATTACAGCTCGGAAGACTTTAGTTCCTGAGAATACAGATATTGTAGCGCCGACCTCCGCTTTTAGATCTTTGAGTAGTGTCTTGAAGTCCCTAGCAAACATTAAATTCCCATACTTATCTACATGCTTTACCGCTAACTCAATACAACCGCTTAGCCCAGTATTGCTATTGCTGGCTGACTCAGCATGGAGCTTCTTGAAGCTGCTTGGAGTAACCGAGTAACCGAGGGACTTAGGAGCTACTCCGCACGCGATCAGCGCTGCGGCAGGTGCGTAGATGTCTCTGCCGTGGAAGGTCTCTAAGGTTTTTTCAGCGAATAATTCATTACTACGTAGCGAGATCACATCTTCAATTCCGTCGCCTTCAGCAGCAGGTGCTAGAACTCCGTTGTCAGGCCCGATGAAGAAGTAGTTCTTGGTAACTATGAGTACAGGTCTTTCAGATACCCCAACTCCCGGCACTACGATGACCACGAACACTGTTCCTGGAGGGAAGAACCTGTAGGTCAGTAGTAAAGTGAATGATGCTTCACGTATGTTGAAGCTTGGTACCTCGTGCGTTATGTCTACTAGTTTAGCTTCCATGCAGGCCTTGAGCACAGACCCTCTAATACTGCCTACGTACGGGTCTCTCCTCCCTACATCAGTTAAGAGTGCTACAATACCACTAGGGTTAACCATAACGCTTATGCCTCTTAACGTAGGTTACAACACTTATATCTTAGGTAGTATCTCCGCTGACGAAACATAGCAAGTTATTTTACGTTAAAGGCGTGCCAGGGTAAAGCATTTTTAGGTTGAACGCTCTACATACTTGAGGTACTGTTCTAGAAGTGGGTCACGCGTGCATTCCCCCACGTAGATAGGACCGCGTCAGCGTGGCTTATTAAAAGGTTCATAGATCCTGAAGCTGAGTTTACCTTCATAAACTGGCCAGAGGAGGAGCTGAAGCCTGAGCATGGCACACCATTTGATATCGGTGGTGTTGAGCTAGGCCACAGGAATGGCAAGTGCACCTTCGAGGTCATAATCGAGAAGTACGGAATCAAAGATCCCTATGTGCTCAAGATAGCTGAGATTGTTCACGCAGCAGATATTGAGGGAGAGCTAGATAAAGCACCTGAGGCTCGAGGGATAAAAGCAGTGTTTAATGGGCTCAGGTTCATCACTAAAGACGATTATGAGACCCTAGAAGTTGGGATGAAGATTTGGGAAGCTCTCTACGCCAACTTCAAGCTCAAGGACATGCTGGAGAAGTACGAGGAGAAGCTTAAGTCTATGTCTAGAACTGAGAGGTTAAGGTTCCTTAAGGACGCCTTAAGCAGGTAGTATGTTAGATGCGGAAGCACAGCGCTCTTCTACTACTGTCCGCAGCTGGTCTGCTAGCAATACTGAGTTCTACTGCCTCAAAATCCCCGATGCTGCCCCCTATTCGCGGAGTACTTAGGTGCAGGACCTAGCGAGATAGGGCTGATCGCTGCAGCATCTACCATAATTGGCATAGTAGTTAATGTAACTGCTGGAACGCTGTCAGATGTGTATGGTAGGAGAAAACTGCTAATACTATCAGGTTTTTTCTTCGCAACATCACCTATCCTCTACCTCCTAGTTACTAAGCCATGGCAGCTAGCTGCCGTCAGGATTTACCACGGGGTAGCGACAGCCATATTCACTCCAGTAGCCATAGCGTCCATAGCCGACCTATATAAGGAGCGGAGGGGCGAGATGATGCGTTACTTCTCATCAGCTACACTAGTTGGCAGGTTAGCTGCACCTTCATTAGCTGGCGTAACGATCGCGCTCTACTCCTTCTACGGAACATACATTATGTGTGCTGCATTCGGTTCGACAGCCCTCATCCCCCTACTTAAGTACCCAGAAACATCTCATGAAAGATCCGCCCGCGCGTGAGAGAGGTAGGACTGGTTAAGGTTCTGTCTGACCCAGAATCATTGCAGCTGGTATTGCAATGGCTATTACCTACTTCTCACTTCAGAGTATTGAGACATTTCTTCCGCTCTACATGGCGACCTTAAAAATTGAGACCTGGATAATAGGGATATTACTGACTGCGGAGCTAGCTGTCATAGCTATGCTGAAGCCTTGCTCCGGTTGCTTGAGGGATCCGTAGGCAGTAGAAAAGTGGCGACTACGGGAGTTCTTATTTCGGCTGCTGGCTTATTAGCTCTAGCTGCCTCAAGTAGCTATACGTGCATAGCTGCGTCAATAGTTGCATTTGCTTCTGGAGTAGCTCTAATAACAGCTTCGATCCCTCCACTGATCTCAGAGTTAGCTGGTGTAAGAGCTCACGGGGCGGCTCTAGGGGCTATGGAGACTATAAAGGATGTTGGTCAGGCGCTAAGACCCATAGCTACTGGGCTATTCCTCACATACCTCACCTACCCGCTGGCTTTCGCTGCTATTGCTGCAGTTATGTCACTTGCTCTCCCCGTGACTGCATTATTCTTTAGGAAGTAAGGTGCAGTCAGGCTGCTAGCTTAATTACTTACGTAACAAAGTTCATGTAGGGCTTAAATGACTCGCTTAAGAGTAGGGTACGTCACGACTTACCCGCCTACCCCCTGTGGTGTTGCAGAGTATACTGGAGATTTAGTGAGGTCCATTAAGAATTTAGGTGACTTAAGCGTAGCCGTCTTTGCTGATGGGCTGACAGATCACAGAGCAGGATTCAGGGAGGTTGTAGTGGAATCTGCTTTCTTCCCAGGCAGGTCTAATTACACGAAGTTGTTGAGTGAAATCAAGAAGTACAGCCCACTTGACATAATACACGTGCAGCACGAGTACGGCCTCTTCCCTCCTAGTAATAACTTCATTAAATTACTAGAGAGTCTTAAGAAGTACACTAATGCATTAGTTATCACGCTCCACACAGTGTACCACACCCTAAAAGGAGGTGAGTTAGTTAAGCACCAGGTGAGTATCTGTACAGTAGCTGATGCCGTCATCGTCCACAGCCCGATCATGGAGTACGAGCTTTGGGCTCAAGGTGTCAGCTTATCTAAAGTGCACCTCATACCACATGGTACGAGAATTAACAGGTCAAGCGTGAAGAGAGAGACCGTGCTAGAGAGGTTAGGGGTGGGTCACCTTAGAGATAAGTTCATCTTTGCTGTAATCGGGTTCATCCGCAAGGATAAGGGATTGGATGTATTACTCAAGGCATTCAAGAAGGTAGCTAGCATGAGGAGCAATGTAGCCTTACTAATTGCTGGAACCCCTCAGGGTAGTGAAGGTATTAAGCATGCTAAGGAGATTCATAAGCTAGCTAGAGATCTAGGTCCCGCAACTGAGAGAATTGCTGAAATTGGGAGGTACTTAACGAGGAGAGAACTCTCCGAATTGATTAAAGCTGCTGACGTTGTTGTACTGCCTTACAGGGATGAGCCAGGTGTCTTAGGAGTTAGCGGTATGCTGCACACAGTTATGGGGTGCTTTAAGCCAGTGATTTGCTGCAGGACCCCTAGACTCTCTGAGTGTACTGCACTCGTCCCTGAAGCCTCTGTAGTGCCTGACGATCCTGATGACCTAGCTGAGAAGATGCTCTATGCAGTTGACAACTACAAGGAGTTTGCTGATTTCTTTAAGCATCTATTTGAGCTGGCAGTGAGGACCTCATGGAGGAATGTAGCTAGGAGGCACCTGATGCTGTACGAGAAGGTGCTGCACACTGATGCAGGTAAGGATTAAAACCTCAATTACGTATAACCACACGCCAGGTCGGTAGGTGCCTGATAGTGAAGTTACTTAAGTATATCAGCAACATACTTGGAACACCAGTTAGTGTTGAGAAGCTAATTTCCCAGGTTGAGGTAATTACATTTGAAGGCAAGAAGGCAATTAAGAAGGTCTTCACAAGCGAAGTAGGAATAATTAAGTGGCTGCCGCCTACACTCTTATTTAGACCTGTCTACCCATTCACCTTAGACCCTGGAGAGAGATTTAAGAGGGAGCTGAACTTCTTTAACCTCGGCGCATCAGGTAAGTGGTCATCATTCTCAACACCTAGGGTCTTAAGCGTTGATGAAGATGCGCTAACGCTAGTTAGGGAGTATGTTGAGGGTGACTTAATTGATTACAGAAAGGACATTAAGATGCTGGCAGCTGCGCTAGCTGAAGTGCACTCTAAGGGGTACGTACTAGGTGACGTTAAGCCGACAAACTTCATAGTAGGTAAGGAACTATACATAATAGATGCTGAGCAGGCAACCCAGTCAAGCAGTAATGACCACAGAGCCTGGGACATCATGCTATCTACATTCTTCATGTCTTACCTGATGATCTGGGACCTGCCAACATTTAAAGAGACGCTTAGGGACTTCCTAAGGAGCTACCTAGATAATGGTGGTGGCGAGGATGTAATTAAGAATGTAACTAGCATTAAATTAACAAGCGTGTCATTACTCATGCCTTTACCTCATCTTGTCACTTTAGGTAAGGTTCTTGAAGAATTAGGATTTACTTAATCCTACCATGAGTGAGCTGCACGAGATAGACTCCAAAATTATTAAAAAGTATTTGATTTACCTGGTCAGTACCTCCTCACAATTACTAGCCCTCTCTGAAGCTTTCTTACTTCGACCTCCTGCAGCACTTCTCTGAAGCCGCAACTCTTACATTTCACTATATACCGAACCACTTTAGAGCTGTCGTACCCTTCAGACTCGCTGTAATGCATCATTCGTCCGCCACATCTCGGGCACTTTTGTCCTCCATTCAACCTCCAATACATCCTGCTCACTCACCTCTTACTTGCGTAGGTACTGCGTCTGCGTCTCATGAAAGCGCTGGCGCGTCGCTACCTTCATGTAATTTATTAGAGGTATGTCTGTAATAAACCTACTTGAGCATTACCTTAATAGGAATTTCATTTAGAGACGTACTACTTGTGGTTATTAAATAATGAAGTACGTACTTATATTATTCCCTACTACGTTATGTACTTGGGCATGCATCATGCCTTCCTCACAGGTATTCAGAGGATCATATGTGGTTATGGTCACTCCATTTAAGAAGGACGGCAGCTTAGATGAGGAAGCACTCAGGCTAAACATTGACTGGTACATTGAGCATGGCGCGCCAGGAGTAATATGTACTGGAAGTACTGGGGAGTTTGATGCGTTAAGTGACGAAGAAATTAAGCGCGTTATAGAAGTAACGGTAGACCAGGTGAATGGTAGGGTTCCTGTAATTGCTGGGACTTCTGCGACATCGACGTGGAAGGCGAAGGAGCTGAGTAAGTTCGCTGAAGATGCAGGAGCAGATGGGGTAATGGCGGTCCCGCCATACTACTACCACCCAAAGGAAGATGAGATCATAGAACACTATAGGGAAGTAGCTGAATCAATAAATATACCGGTTATGGTCTACAATAATCCCTGGACTTCGAAAGTCGATATGAAGCCGCAGCTGATAGCTAGGTTGGCAGAGATCGATAATGTGAGGTATGTAAAAGAGTCTTCAGGTGATATTAGGAGAGTTGAGCAGATACTGCGCCTAACTGGTGAGAAGCTCACAGTGTTCTGTGGATCTGACGTCCTCCCATTTGAGTCATTCGTTCTCGGAGCTCAGGGGTGGGTCTCCGTAGCTGCTAACATTATACCTAAGGAGGCTCAGAAGCTCTTCGAACTTGTAGCGATAGAGAAAAAATCGATGAAGCTAGGGAACTCTTCTTCTGGATGCTGCCGCTTTTAGAGTTCATTGAGGATTCAGGTAAGACTGCTCAAGTAGCTAAGGCAGCTATGAATATCATAGGAGAGAAGGAAGGTGTTCCAGTGGGCGGGTACCCGCGTAAGCCGAGGCTCCCATTAAGTAAGGTAGAAGAGAGTGAACTTATGAGAATACTTAAGGAAATGAAGTTGATCTAACGAATCAGAATATTATTTCGGTGGCAGCTCATGCGCATCAGTAAATTCATCGTCACCGCGGACTCGCACACCGAGGGCATGCCCACGCGTGTCATCGTATCTGGGGTGCCGAAGCTACCTGGCAGGTCAATGGCTGAGAAGCGAGACTACTTCATGAAGAATCTAGACTACATACGTAAGATGCTGTCGCTAGAGCCTCGAGGGCATTCAGCTATGCACTGCGCGGTGATTACAGACCCCACCGTACCCGAAGCTGATGTTGGCGTACTCTTCATGTACTCAGAAGGCTACGGGGACATGTGCGGTCATGGCACTATAGGTGTTGTGACTACCTTGCTCGAGCTAGGGATGATTAAAGCAGAGGAGCCAGTAACTGAGGTGGTCCTCGACACACCCGCTGGGCTTGTTAAGGCGCGGGCACTAGTAAGGGGCGGCAAGGTAGTTTCAGTGACTCTAAGGAACATGCCATCATTTACTGTAGCGAGAGGAGTAACTGTCGATGTGCCTGGCGCTGAAGGCGTGCGCGTTGACGTAGCTTACGGAGGAAACTACTTTGCACTAGTAAGTGCTGAGGATTTAGGTGTGGATCTGCAACTAAGTAATTTAAGGAAACTGGTGGAGCTTGGGTGGTTAGTGCGGAATAAAGTCAGCAATAAGGTCAAATTAAGTAACCCACTTAATCCCTCAGTTCTGCCCCACGTGACAGGGACAGTGATTTACATAGAAGCAAGCGGGGGCAGCCACTTTAGGAGCATAGCTGTAGATGGAAGAAACAGATTTGACAGGTCACCCTGCGGTACAGGTACGTCTTGCTTACTGGCACTACTCTACGACACAGGTAAGTTGCGCATGGGAGACGAGATAGTGAATGAAAGCATCATAGGTACGAAATTTAGAGGAAAGATCGTTGAGGAGGTTACAGTAGGTGGCTTGAAGGCTATCATCCCAGAAATAACTGGGAGGGCATGGATCACCGGGATACATCACTTTGTAAGAGATCCGGAGGACCCGCTGAAAGACGGCTTCATGGTGTAGTCTCTAAGCTCGGCACTCACTACTGTTTATCAGCTAACTCGAGACCTCTCCTGAAAGCTTTCTTATTTATGTCTATCCACGACTTCTTTACTACAGTAGCGATCGCGTTCTCGACAGCATCCGCGCTTAATAACTTCGTAACACCAATTAGATGCCCTAGCGCTACCATGTTAGCTACCCTAGGGGTGCCTAACTCACTCTCAGCTATTCTCGTATATGGGGCCTGCCTAACTACCCACTTAACCCCACGTACTTCTTCAATAAATGTTGAGTCAATGAAGACCAGTGCCTCAGGTCCTACTTGATCTCTGTACTTGTTAAGCTGTTCACAATACATGAAGACCGCTATGTCTGCCTTCCTGACCTTCATGTAGCCTAACTCTTCAGGAGTATCAGCAATTATTATCTCTGCCTTAGAGTCTCCACCCCTCGTCTCTGCAGAGTAAGATTCAGTGCCTGTAACGTAGTAATCGCTGAACTTAGCTGCTGCAACACCTAGTACGTGCCCTAGCAGGAGAATTCCCTGACCTCCTCTGCCAGCTATTATTATCTCTCTCCTCACGCACGTCACCTCAATAAACCAATCATTCTGAGGTAGCCGGGCTCACTCCTATCAACGTACTCACCTAATACGAAGCCCCTATCCCAGTCATAGTAAGACTCATCAAGCGACGGCTTAGCCTTAACCCTCACCTTCTTCCTCAATTCCATGAACAGCTGGACAGCATCTCTTATACCTATGTGTCTGCCGAAAACTTCAGGGCACGTAGATAACACCTCAACAAATCTGAAGCCCTCCTTACCTAGTGCCTTGTATATGTAGTTCTCGATGAGGGCTGGGTGAGTTACTGATGCCCTAGCTACGTAGTTAGCACCTAGTGACGCAACTAGCTTTACCACGTTGATTGGCCTCTCAGGGTTGCCACGCGGTGTTGTCGTAGTATATACTCCAGTAGGTGTTGTTGGAGCTAGCTGACCTCCAGTCATTGCGTACACCATGTTATTCACCATGATTACCGTTAAGTCCATGTTTCTCCTAGCTGCATGTATGAGGTGATTCCCTCCTATGCCAGCTATGTCGCCGTCACCACCAACAACAATAAGCTTTAACTTAGGGTTAGCTAATTTGGCGCCAACTGCGAAGGGTATTGCCCTGCCGTGTATGGCGTGGACAGCGTCGAAGTTGAGGTAGAGTGGCATCCTAGCAGTGCAGCCTATCCCTCCAACAACGACGACGTCCTCCTCACTAAATAGACCCTCCTCAACTCTCTTCTCAATTGCTCTGAGCATTGATGACATCACGATACCTATTCCGCAGCCAGGACACCATAGGTGAGGCAGCCTATCTACCCTGACGAACTTATCGAGTGGGTGGGTAACTCCACTCACAACCACTCGCTAACCACCTCCCTTATGCTATCTGGGGAAGGAACGTCTAGGTCAATAACTGATATAGGAATAACCTCCTTACCTTTTAACGCTCTAGACACCTCCTTGTACATCAAGCCTATGTTGTTCTCCACAACAAATACCCTCTTAGCCCGCGCGGACACCTCCTTCAAGCTCTTGTCGTCGAAGGGCCACAGAGCCTTAGGTCTGTACAGACCTGCCTTAACACCCTCCTTCCTCAGCTCTTTAACTAGAGCATAGACAGACCTGGCGGTTGAGCCGTAGGCGTAAAATAAGTACTCAGCATCATCAGTTAAGTACGTGTCGTAGTCAAATATCAGGTGTGCATTACGCCTCACTTTATCCACTAATCTACAGACCATCCTCTCCTGCACTTCAGTTGCTGGAACGTAGTACCCTCTCTCGTCATGAGTAAGTGACTCAACCATAACCCTATAGCCCTCGCCAAAGCAGGCCATTGGAGGGACTAGGTCTTCCTCAGGCTCAAATGGCCTGTACTCTTCTGGAGGTACCTTAGGCTTCTTCCTATTAATTATCTCTAACTCGCTTGCGTCCTTAATAACTACCTTCTCCCACGTGTGAGCTAACATTGCGTCACTAAGGAGTATCGTAGGGACCCTTAAAGCTTCAGAGATGTTAAATGCCTTGACAGTTAAGTCAAACGCCTCTTGAGCTGACCAAGGAACGAGCACAGGTATCTCGTAGTTTCCGTGGCTAGCGTACCTGACCTGAAATACGTCATACTGGCATGATCTAGTAGGCACGCCTGTTGATGGGCCAGCCCTCATTACGTCAACTACGACTATGGGTGTCTCAGTAATTATTGCGAAGCTGAGTGCCTCAACCATTAGTGAGAATCCTGGACCACTCGTTGCCGTCATTGCCTTAGCTCCAGCCCATGAAGCACCTATAATGGCGTTAATTGAGGCTATCTCATCTTCTAGCTGAATAACTACACCTCCTCTCTTAGGGAGCTCCTCAG
>CAYQIX010000040.1:6500-13527 GCA_964417765.1 uncultured Desulfurococcaceae archaeon | reverse complement strand
GTGCCTTCTCTCGAGGTACTTCATGAAGTCTCTATATAGTTCATCTTTCATACCTATGTACTCAGGCGGTACGACACCTTTCGGGAGCTTTCCTCGCGCGAGAAGTGAGACTGTAGCTACTGCGGGGGCTGCTGTGGTCTTCGCCATAGCTGACATGCGCTTGTCCCCTTCCTCAACTAGCGTGTACTCTATTCTAGACCCTGAGGTGCTCGTGCCTATAACCTTTAAGATCACTATGTCCTTCATGCCCTCTGTACGCAGCTTCTTCTCCAGTACCCTAGCTGTGAACTCCCTAGGGCTTACTGAGACACTGTCAACCCTCAGCTCCTCGCTGTCTAGGAACCCTAGCTCCCTAAGTACTCTCATCTTGCTGAGGTGTCCCGGGTACCTTAAAGTTAGCTCGTAAGCTCTCCTGACCTTGCCTCTAAGTGTGTGTAGCAGAGTCCTCAGCCCGTCACTGTAGAATCCCTCGAACTTACCGAGGCCCTCAATATGTATTTCCTCAATACTTGACAGCGGATCTACATACCTAACCTCTCCGTCGATTATCACGCGCGCAGGCCTGACGTACTCCTCTAGTAGGTCTACAGCTGACCAAGTAATTACGTACCCTAGAGGCGGCACGTTCTCCTTCGGCAGCCCACCCACATATATCCCTACCTCATCTACATTACGTAGAACCGACACCACCCTGCCTACTAAGACATTGCTGAGTCCTGGAGCTAGACCTGCATCAGGAACTACAGTAATTCCCTTGCTAGCCACCTCCTCACTCAGCTCCATAGGGTCCTGAGGCATGTACGACACACTCACTAAGTCGACGCGAGCCTTAATAGCTGCTAGCAGCGCATTAAATCCTAAGTACCCAGGTAGTGAGTCAATAACTAAGTCATACCCCCTTAACTTACTAGTTAATGTGCTGAGGTCACCTGCGTCAACCTGATCCACTAAGATGTCCTCTACTCCTAAACTAGCTAGCCTCTCTCTGCATGCGCTAGCGAACTTATCTAGAACCACTACGTCCGCACCCACGAAGTCATTACTCAGGAACTTAACGATTACTGAGCCGATAGATCCGCACCCTAGTACAGCTAACTTCAAGGCTCCTCAAGAAGTTAGGTCGAGGACGCTAATTTAGTTTACTGCGTGAAGAGGCTATGAAGAATGCCAGACTGAGATGATGTACTGGCTTTCAAGTTACTGGACTGTGAGTATTTTCAGTGCCTTCTGGACCGCCTCAATTAGGTTGCTTGCTCGGTCATCTGGCTTGTATGCCGTGCTCCATGCTTGCTGTGCCGCCCTTTGTACTAGTACTACTTTCATTCCAGCTTTCTTTCCTCCTTCTACGTCTTTCCAGGAGTCACCTATTACGGCACACTCACGCGTACTGACGCGGAGCCTCCTAGCAGCTTCAATGAATAGCTTAGGGTCAGGCTTCTTGATTCCTAGCTCTCCACTAGTTACTACTACATTAAAGTACTTCCTGAGCCCTAAAGCATCGAGTATGGTGCCAGCTACAACTGCATCGGCGTCACTCACGAGCCCTAACTTACCTACTGCAGACTTAGCTTTTTTGAGGGCATCCTCAGCATCATCGTAGATAAGTGCGTATCTGCCGTGGAATTCTGCATGAATTGTCTCGATGTCCTCTCTACTCACGGCTATCTTGAAGTCTTTCTGCTTAGATAGCGCTATTAGAGCAGCCCACACAGCATCAGCACTACCTATGTCGCGTCCTTCAACTAACTTCCTGTATATAGCTAAGTGCTCGTCAGGGCTGAAGGCTGCCTCATGCACCTCAGCTAAGAACTTAGAAAGTTCTTCGTGAGCTAACTCGTCAGACCTCCCGTCAATCAACGTGCCGAACAAGTCAAATATTAGGGCAGGCACTCTACCACCGTACAGTGTAACTAGAACGCACCAGCAATATAGGCTTAACGCTCAACTTGGACTGCATCCTAATCAACTTCTTCACTCAGATCTTCTTCACCACACTCTCGGCCAGCTCAGCCTCCCCTCTATACTTCGGAGACACTCATATACCCAAAGCTAAAACATACTAAAACATATTCAGCATGAGTCTGAGCACCACTAAGTGAATCGCGCCAGCTTCCAGAGCTACAGCTATATAAAGATATTTCAGTAGTTTCCGGAGAAAAAGCTGTTGAGTCATTTAAGTATGTGCCAGCACTTCCTACTCAGTGATTATTGACGACGTAGGACAGGAGCTAGCAGCACTCTCGACCTTCTCCCTCAGCTCCTCAGGGACCTCGCCAACAGACTCTCCGGGTGAGTCACTGACCCTGTACTCCTCGACAATCCTTGACTTACTTGACTGCGGGTCCTGCTCGAATACTTCTGGAGCCAGTGACCAGCACACACCGCAGCTAATGCACGTCTCCTTATTAACGCGGACCTTAACCAACTAGAGCCACCGATTATTTTAGCGCTAGTAATAATAATAAACTTTAGCCCTAGAAAACACTAATTAAGTTATTTAAACTTTCTTACCAGATAATTAGAGATATCGAACCAGGTTAAGGAGGTAACTAACTTGCAGGAGCTGAAGAGAAGCCTTCGTAAGCACCTTGAAGAAGTAGTAAGAATATATATAGGTATAGAGCACCTGAGTCAGTAGCAACAGTAATTGAAGCTAGAGGAAATTACGCAACTATTGAGTTTCACGGAACATTCTGCACTACATGCGGACTTTATGACTGGATAGAAGACCTAAAGTACATTCTAGATGAGTTGGGAGCTAAAGCTGAGATAACTAAAGTCACAGTAGATCTAATAAGGTCTTCAGCTACTGCAAAATTTAAGCTTACAGCAAGTAGTGAGAAACACAAACAACTCAGCAGGTAGGTCCAGCACCTGAAGTTCAAATTAAAGACGCAGCTAACAGGCTCGTATGTACTTATACTGTTAATACAGGCTATTAATATGTATAAGCGGTTAGATAATTAAATTACTTAATTTAAATATTATTAAGGGTGCTTTGACAGAGAGGTCCGTATTTAAGGAGTGTTTTGAAATTGTCACATTCGTCGTAGGATTCGCTATTGGTGCGGGAATACTTGGTTTGCCGATAAGGTTCGGTGTCTCAGGTGCTGGGTTTCTGCCCAGTACTGCCATGCTGATGCTAGCTCTGACATTCCAGGTCTTGACAGCATTCTACATCATCGAGTGTATTAGAGCTTATGGCCCCCTTGAATTCCCTGAACTAATGCGTGAGGCTCTGGGACCTGCAGCAGCTGCTTTGTCATACCTATCTATAGCTCTCCTACTCACTAGCGCTATGACAGCTTACCTAATATTTGGTGGAGTAGCTGCATCAACACTTTCAGGTTACTCAATACCTACTTGGGCTGGTATTGTAGCATACTGGATGCTGGGCGTGGTAGTCGTCATTGGTGGCAGGAGGGCTATAGCGTCAGCTGAGGGAGCTATGGTTGCGGCACTCGCAGCACTATTAATCCTAAATGCAGTAATGTGTGCTACCAATTCATCAGCAGACGTGAGTAACCTAGCTTGGGGGAGGTGGGACAGGACCTTGGACGTCTTCGGCATAGTTCTATTTGCGTACGCTATTCACGCAGCAATACCTACAGCCTACAGGACTTTCGGAGGAGGCAGTAGGTACCCTAAGCTAGTTGCTTCAGGCTTTCTGCTCTCAGCAGCGATTTATGTCCTCTGGTCAGCTGCGTACATGCTCATAATACGGCCTAACGAGTACTTCACGCCATTCGTAGGTGCTCCGTCAGGGAAGCTATATAATGGCTTAGACGGGCTTCCAGCTCCCATTGCTGTTGCTGAGCTAGGTAAGTTGCCTGAAGCTTACTTGCTTGGATATGCCTTCGGGTACTTAACGACGCTCACGTCCTTCATAGCTGCAGCACACACATTCAAACAGATAAATGAGAGCTACTTTAGGAAGATGGGTAAGTGGGGTGATGCGGCCTCACTCACCATAGCGCTGGCATCTCCCCTTGCTCTGGCGCTCCTAAATCTAGCGTCATTCATTCAGTGGCTGAGCTTCGCAGGTGCTGTCGGAGCAAGTATGTACTCAGGCATACTCCCCTCACTTGCCGCTATTAAGCTAAGACTTACAAGTAGGAAAGACGTGCTGATTGCGCCTAAAAGTATAGCCTTCGCAGCGGTGTCGCTGGTGTTCTATTCTGCTGGTCTTGCGTGGTTCATCGCGAACCCCTAGCCCTCATTTAGGAGTTTCGAGAGCTCTTCTCCACTCACACATAGCTTGAAGTCCCTAGTCCTGTAGTACTTCCTCACTATGTATCTCTTAGTATCTAATTCAGCCCTAAATTCCAGGAGCCCCACGCGCAGAAGGACCTTTAAGTGAGCTATAAGGAGGGGCTTAGAGATCTTAAGCATCTCCCTCAGCTCCTTCGCCGTCCTCTCTCTAACAGAGCAGAGCGCCAGTATCTTAAGTCTAATTGGGTGAGAGAGGGCCGAGTACAAGGACGCTAACCTCTCCCAAACGTCAGCAGACTCCTCGCTACTCAATACTGATCACCAGAGGCACTAAGCCGACTGTTACCAAGATAAAAAGTACGTAGCTTTTAATTAGGCTTCACAGCTCCTTCCTCAGCTCGACGATCTCTTTATGGAGGGCTTTCATCTCAGCTATTAGCTCGCGCATAGTCTCCTGTAATTCCCTGATCTCAGCTGTAGGTGCTGTAGCTGTGCGGGAGGTACTTGATGGTGCAGATAGCTTATCAATGATGTACTTTACTGTCCTAACAGCAAACATCAGCGCTAAAGCACCAATAACGACCCAGAGGAACAGCTCTACAATGTCCGGATGCACTGGAGGTAGCGGCACTAACAATCATCACTAACTATTAGTACTCAACCTAATAATGTAGTGTGCTTCGTCATGGCGGCGGAGGAACTATGCCTGCCTCACCCAGCGCAAATTCAAGCACCTGCCTAGCACTGTGGCACGCCTCAATACTTAAGTGTGCATATGCGAGTACTTCAACGTACTTACCCCCCTCATAGTACGTCCTGGCCTTCTCATAGGCTGTGTAGGCAGTCCCCATCAAGTCATTAACTGAAGCAGGTACCTGAACACCTAAACTGCTAGCATACTTAGTCAGGTTTAAAGTAGCACATATCTCGTAGTACGCGTGCCTGAGCTCTCTCAAAGCATCGTCCCTACTAAGCCTAGTAGGAGTCGGTGGAGGAAGAGGTGCTGGAGGGGTTTCGGAAGTGCTTGAACTAGGAGTCAGTGGAGGTGGCTCAGAATTAGATATTTCAGCTCATTCCGAGGTACTGGCGGCAGTGTAGACTGAGCTGAAGATACTATTGAAACTAAAGCAACCGCTAATACGCAAGCAACAAGCCCAGACATTAAGATTTTCTTTATTCTTATCGTAAATTTATGTCCAGGTAAATAATTACCCTATATAAACTTTTCTTTAGCATTAGCTCGCAGCATGCACTCACAGCGCTGTGTGTTAGAAAATTCTTTCAGATTATGGACAACCCCCTAAGTGCTGGGTAAGTAGTTCGGGTGAGTTTAGGTAATGGAGCTTATTTTAAAAGTTAAAGAGATTTATAAGGGAACCGAGAAATTCTTTTGAAGTGGGTACACCCGGTAGGGGGTGGTAGTTCTGAGTTCTGCAACATATGAGGAGAGGGGTAGGTGGGCGACTCGAATAGGGTTAATACTAGCTATGGCAGGTAACGCTATAGGCTTAGGAAACTTCTGGAGATTCCCGTACGTACTCGCGAAGAATGGTGGCGGCGCATTCATGATACCGTACTTCATGGCGCTCTTCCTGCTCGGCATTCCGCTCATGTGGGTTGAGTGGACTATAGGCAGGTACGGTGGTAAGTACGGGCACGGTACTCTAGGTCCGTCATTCTACCTAATGGCCAGAGAGAGGCTAAGGCCTAGAGGTGCAATAATATTTGGGATAATTGGCGGGATGTTTGCCTTTGCTGTGTGTGCCTTACTGAATAGCTACTACATACACGTCATTGGGTGGACAGCAGCCTACACAGCCTACAGCGCAGCAGGGACGTACTTCGGCGTAGATACAGTTAAGTTCTTCCTGAGCCACGTAGCCAACTTCCCTGCAGTACTCATATCGTGGGGCGCCAGCTTAGCGCTCATAGGCGTCTGTGTAGCTAGGGGTATCAGCGGAGGTATAGAGAAGTGGTGTAAGGTCATGATGCCGACTCTCTACGCAGTAGCTATAATCCTAGTTGTTAGAGCACTGACGCTCGGGTCACCTGTTAAGCCAGAGTGGAGCTCTATTGAGGGACTTAGCTATATATGGACTCCCAGATTCGACGTCCTAGCAAGCAACTTCTTCACCATAGCGCTAGCTGCAGCAGGGCAGATATTCTTCACACTCAGCCTGGGCATGGGCATAATCCAGAACTACGCTAGCTACCTAGGACCTAAGGACGACATAGCCCTCTCAGGATTCACGACAACTACACTCAATGAATTCGCAGAAGTGATCCTAGGAGGCTCTATAGCCATACCCATCGCCTTCGCCTTCCTAGGGCCTGAGCAGGCCATCAAGGGAGGAGTAGGCCTCTCATTCATGGCGCTGCCCAACGTATTCTCCATGATAGGCGGTGTCGGAGGGAGGGCGTTCGGCACTCTCTGGTTCCTGCTGCTGTGGTTTGCTGGATTCACATCAGCTATAGCAATGTACAACTACTTAGTAGCTCTCCTGCAGGAGGATGTCGGGCTGAGGAGGTCAATAGGAGCTATAGCTGTATTCATAATATACTTCTGCTTAGGGCTGCCAGTAGCCTTAGACCCGACGCTAGTCTACCTCAGCGAGCTCGACAGCTGGGTAGGCTCATACCTGCTAGTTGTCTTAGGACTATTTGACCTCATAGTTGCTGTCTGGCTCTTTGGGCCGAAGAAATTCTGGAAGGAACTTCACGAAGGCGCGCTGATGAAGGTGCCTAAGGTGTACTACTACATAGCTATGATAGTGGCTCCACTATACATAGTATTCCTACTTATAGGCAATTCCTG
>CAYQIX010000040.1:0-6400 GCA_964417765.1 uncultured Desulfurococcaceae archaeon | reverse complement strand
TAGGCAATTCCTGGGACTACGCACTTAAGGGTGCGTGGAGCTGGCCGCCCTCCGAGTACTACATAACGAATGTCTTAGGCGGGTCCTACCCGCAGTCTATACCGCTAGTGATTGGTGCCAGAATAGCTGTATACGTAGCGCTTATAATAGGCGCTATTGAAGCCTTCATCGCGATCAAGAAGAAGTACGGTGAGGAACTCGCTACAAATGAGATACTGGTCAGGAGGTGAGTGATGTGGAGGCTTCAGCTATAGCATTCCTGATCTTAGGGTGGGGAGTGATCTTAGGTTTGATGGCCTGGAGCTTAAGCAGGCTCCTGAAGGCTGGGGTAAAGCTCCAGCCAGCTGAAGAGGAGAAATAGCTCTGCTAAATGTAAAAGGTCAAAACTCTTTTCTCCATAAACTAAATATTTAAGGTATAAAGTAGGGTTTTGGAGGTTACTTTCTTGATGAAGAGCCCGAAGCTACTCGCTGACACAGCTTCTAAGCTTAAGGAAGTAGAAGATCTCATACCTAAGGTAAGGGTAATTCCTGATAAGCTTAAGAAGAAGCTGCTGAAGAATGTAGCAGAAGCTAGGGAGAACCTTGCTAGATTATCTAAGGAGGTTACAGTAGATAATGTTGAGCTAGCTAGATTCCTCCTAAGAATCTCCTCAAAGCTTAAGGAAGCTACGGTAAACCTGAAGAGCGAAGGGGTTAAGGAGTACGTAAAGGAGGTTGACAAGGTACTCAGGTACTCTAGAGCTGCGAGGTACGACTTCACTAATCTAGCACTCAAGGTTAAGTCAGCCTACAGAGCCTACATAATTGGGTTAATCCCGTACTTCATCCTCAGCGGCTTCTTCGGCCTAGCTTTCGCAATAACAGCTCTGATACTCATGTTTCCAGTCATAATATCGGTTAGAGGAATGAAGAGGCGCAGCTCGATGGGGCTGTTCCTAGCTTCAGTATCTATACCGATCCCGCTAGTTCTAGGAGCTCTAGCTATTAACTACGGAGTGCACGCCCTACAAGACCCCTCCGAGATATCGTCAGTTGCAGCACAGCTAAATATCCCCTACGCAGCTGCTGAGGGTCTAGTAGCTCTAACCTTAGTGCT
This sequence comes from uncultured Desulfurococcaceae archaeon, assembly GCA_964417765.1. Classification (GTDB taxonomy): domain Archaea; phylum Thermoproteota; class Thermoprotei_A; order Sulfolobales; family NBVN01; genus B83-G16. The sequence goes on along the minus strand of CAYQIX010000040.1, from coordinate 5,302 downwards.
AGGTGTTATAGAGCTCATCTCACTCTCATATGCAGCAGTGATGTTCTACCTCCACCGACACGCATTTCTGTGAAGCCCGCAACACATTGATTACCTCTAAAGCAACTCAGTAAGTGGTAGCGTGAGATGAAGTATAGAATAGGACACATATACGTGAAGAATAAGAAGAAGCCGAGAGTGGGACACATATACGCACTTAAAGCTAAAGAGGAGGTAAGTGAGTGTGGCTGTAAGGGTAAAGGTCAGGATCAACATACAGGAGAAGGTAATTGAAACATCTGCCCTAGTTAACAGCGGTTTTGAGACTGACGAGCCGCAGATACTCGTACCTGACAAGCTGCTCGTACTTAATGGCATTGACGTTAGTAAATTAGGTGCAGGCAGGGCGGTTGAGTACAGCACCGCGGGTGGCGACATAGCGATGTATGTAGTTAAGAGAGCCTGTACTGTCTCAGTGGTTGAACCTGACAGGGTAGTAGGTTCCGTGACATCTGACCTAGTAATCTCACCTATAGAGAGGGAGGTCCTCATAAGCGACGCGCTAGGTGAGGAGCTAGGAATAGTCATACTGAGCCTAAAGAAAGGTCTTTGGAGATTTAGCAACGACCCGGAAGGCACGGTCAGGAGGTCCTGTCCTCCTGAGTACTGGTGAAGAACCTGCAGGTAGGGTAGAGTCTATTTAAGTTCTTGTGAACTAACTAGTAGGGTGTGCCGTGAGCGTAGTTAGGGTCGGGATCCTACAGTTCGGAGCCACTAAGGACAAGGAGCGTAACCTCAGCAAGATTAAGTCACTTATAAAGAGCCCAGACGCTGACATCATAGTGATGCCTGAGTACAGCATGTATGATGTAGCTCAAGCCACACCAGCTGAAGTAGCCGCTGCTGCAGAACCTCTGTCAGGTCCCTTCACGTCAAACCTCATCAAATTAGCTGAAGAGTACTCCGCATACATAATCGCGGGTATTCTTGAGTCATGTCCTGACGGTGTGTATAACACCGCCGTCCTGATCTCACCTAAGGGAGAGCTCATTGGCACCTACAGGAAGACTCACTTATTTGACGCATACGGCTTCAGAGAGTCAAGCTACTTTAAACGAGGACAGAACCCATCAAGAGTGTATGACTTAGGGAAAGTCAAGGTAGCTATAGCTATATGCTTCGATATAAGATTCCCAGAACTGTTCAGAATCTACGCACTTAAGGGTGCAGAGCTTATTGCTATACCATCAGCATGGTTCAGAGGGCCTCTCAAGGAAGAGACTCTCGCATTCCTAGCACGCTCGAGAGCTCACGAGAACACTGTCTACATAGCTCTATGTGTTCAGTACAGCAGCAACTACACCGGCAGGAGCATGGTAATTGACCCTCTAGGCGTTGTGCTAGCTGACCTAGGAATAGGTGAAAAATATTACGAACAAACATTAGATATAAATCAAGTAGAGAAGGCTAGAGTAACTCTGCCTGTACTTAAATTGATGAGAAGAGATCTGTATAAGGTAATATATGCGCCAAAGTAATTACTAACAATTTATTTTAACTAATATCTATTAACTTTGCTTTTCCCCAAGTTTTAAATATACATATTTTAATTAAAATTAAGTAATGATGGTACAACAATATCACGATAAAGAGCAGATGTTCAAAATTTAATACCTAATTTGCAACAACTAATCCATAATCGCTTGGTTTTCTTAAACATAGACTTTGTATTTACAATTAGTACTGTTACAAACTTTTTATACTCACGCATAGAGATTATGATGTCTGGTGTCTGACATGGTAACAAACAAGAAAGTAGGCAAATACATTATAATGACCATTATTGTAGTTGCTTACATAATGTATTTGCCTCCCATTGCTCAATTTTTCAATAGGCCGGCCACAGTGTTTGGATTACCTTTACTTGCTGCTTGGATTTTGCTATGGTTCCTAATATTCTTCGTTGCACTGGTTATTGGAAGCATCAAGGAGGTGATATAGCGTGGCGTTTAATCCATACATACCTTTAACAATAATTATAGCTTACATAGCTATAGTGTTAGTTATTGGTGAGATAGCTAGGCGTAAGGGAGAAAAGACCATAGTGGACTTCTTCGTGGCTGGGAGAAAATTAGGTACCTTCGCGGTGTTCTGGTTATCAGCTGGTACATGGTGGAGTGCCTTAGCGTTTTTAGGTTCAAATGGCTGGTTCTACGGTAAAGGTATAACCTTTCTAGCTAATCTGATGACTAACGCCATTTTCGGCTTGATCTTAGTAGTTGTTGGTGTTAGAGTTTGGAGGCTGGGAAGAAGACTGGGGTATGTGAGCCCTGGAGACATAGTTGAGGACTATTATTCTTCAAAATTACTTAGATTTCTCCTAGCTATAGTACTGATAGCATTTACCATACCGTACATGCAGGTTCAAATAATGGGTTCGGCCTATATATTTGAGGCTAGCACTCAAGGACTAGTTCCATTTTGGCTAGGTGCTCTCATAGTTACGTTAACAATAATGATATATACCGCAATAGGCGGTAAACGTGCGGCTGCATGGACTAACATAATTCAGGGTATCCTACTCACATTCGGAATATTCGTTGGAGGTGCAATAATTGTGAGCTTAGCTGGTGGTCCCCAGAACATAGTTAATTGGATAATTGAACATCATCCAGAGTTAGTAACGATTAATAGCCCCGTCTTATGGGGACTATGGTTTTCATTCCCAATCATAGCTTTAGGAGGTATTATGGGACCTCAGATGATACTTAATATGCTGTCTGCAAAGAGTGAAAAAGCTATAAGAGTTACTGGCGGTCTACTACCAATACTCGCTACTGCATTCGTCATGTCAATGTTCATAGGCTTTGCAGGCAGAATACTAGAACCCGATCTTGCTAATCCAGACATGATCATGCCTGTATTATTGATAAAGTATACTCCAGTAGCATTAGCTAGCATCATCCTAGCTGGTGGCTTAGCAGCTGCAATGTCCACTATTGATCAGCAGGCCCACGCAATTTCTGTTTTAGCTGCAAGGGACATAACCGAGGGCCTGAATATTAAAATATCTGAATCTGCTGCAGTAAACTTAGGTAGAGCCTTAATCGTGGTATCTCTTGCAGCAGCCTACATAATGGCGCTTCAAAAGCCCGGTTTCCTAGCATATATAGGAGCTGTTGCTACAAGTGGTACAGCTCAATTCCTTCCACTACTACTTGGTGTTTTATTCTGGAAAAGAGCAACGAAGACAGGAGCCCTAGCAGGATTAATAGGAGGAACTCTGGTTACAATTTGGATGCAATTTGCCCCACCACCAGCAATTAAGTCCTTAGGAATAATGTCTGGTTGGTGGGGATTATTAGTGAATGTAATACTATTCATAGGAATTAGCTTTCTCACCAAACCTACGAATCCAGAGAGAGTCGCAAAGATACATGAATTAGCAAACAAAAGACTTGAATAATGATTATTACTGATGTAAGAAATTTAAAGTATTTTTTTATCCAAAATATAAGCCAAATTAATGGCACACCTCTAACACATGGTGACACGTCATGAAAGACCCAAAAAATACTAAAGAATGGATTGAATTCCTCGAAAGCATACTTAAGGAAAAGAAAAAAATAGAAGAAGAAATAACCAGGGATGAGTTAACCAAAAAAGTAATTGAGTATGCTAAATCTAAAGGCGCCGATTTAGTTTCTATTATCTCAGTTGAAAGAGCGGCTGAGATAGCAAAGGAATACTTCCTATGGGTACCACCTCAACACTACCTAGATGATGCTAAGTCAGTCATCATTCTTGCCTTGAGGAACGTTGATGCAGTTCTTATGAGACCGGGAATACTTGTCTCGAGACAAAACATCATGATGAACACGCTACTGAATGAAATTAGCTACTGGGTCGGTAGGTATCTTCAGGATTTGGGTTATGATGCTATTCCAATTTATGAAATATTCGGTGCTGAAGCAGCATCGAGTTCGCCTACCGCCCACCACACTGAGGTACAGGAGGAGACCATGGTACCTATCAAAATATTTGCTCAAGAGTCCGGTATGGGTTCGGTAGGCATAAGCGCTCTACTAATAACACCGGAGTACGGTCCGAGAGTTAGGCTAGGAGCTGTAATAACTAACGCACCGCTTAGACCTGGGAGGCCCTTAAGCGAGAACCTCTGCTTAGCTGCGAGAAGGATATTAGGCTGTAATCGCTGCATAGAGGCCTGCGAGGTACACGCTATAAAGCCTGACGGATATGTTGACTTCGAAACGTGCTGGATGTTTAATAAGGTATTTAAGAAGAGGCACGGGTATAGCGGCTGTAATACCTGCCAGTATGTGTGCCCTGTAGGGTACTATACAAGCAAACTTAAGCCAGTACCTAAACTGCCTAAGTGGCTACATAGGCTTTAATCCCCCCGTTTTTACTCAGCTACATCACTTTCTTCTGCCTAGCTTTAAATATAGCAAGTATGTTATCCCATATATTCCAGTTGTAACACAAGAAGCTACTAGAACGACCTTACTTATGTACTCCTCCAGTGGAGCCAGCTCTTCTGGCACAATGTATAGCCCGTTAATTCCTCCTATGTATATCATTGCTGCAGAGAGCACAGCTGACATTATGTAGGTCAGCATGAATAAATCTTTGGGCAGTCTGCCGTATGTGTACTTGAGTAGTGCCAGAGCGATTGATATGTTCGCTATAGGTACGGCGAACGCAAGAATGAATTGAGAGAACTTATAGCTGTAGAGTATTATGTAGGTTCCGTGAGGACCTAATGGGGCGCCGCTGTAGTAGTACCGTGATACTTCATAATCCTTCAGGACTTCCAGCTTCCTACCTACTGGCATGTAGATGTAGCCTGAGCCAGTACACTCGTAATATCCTAAGCCTGCTTTCAAGTGGCAAGTTATATTCCCTTCACTTATAGGCGGCTTCGGGAATCTGGCAGGTTCAGTAAGATTTACTGATACCTTCTCATACGCTAATCCCGAAACAAGCATTACCGGGTACTCGACAGGAGAGGTGAAGTTTTTGATTGCAAGACGCGCAGGCATCGGAGCAGTAAAGTACCTTACCTCCATGGTGTACCCGCTGCCTATGTAGTACCCAAGCACAAGCGATAGCACAACAGCAACAGCAAGTAGAGCAGCAGCCTTCGCTACCGCACCCAAGTGTCCTCACCTACCAGGTACCATGTAGTTAGTAGGTCGTGTTACCTAATGAAGTTAATCTAACTTTAGAGGAAAGAAGGGGTGAGGAAATTTATTTTAGGTATTTTTAATACCTCCTAAATCACTCATGTCCCGGTTAAGGA
>CAYQIX010000039.1:0-13700 GCA_964417765.1 uncultured Desulfurococcaceae archaeon | reverse complement strand
GGCTTAACTCCTAAGTCGGTAATTGAGGTCGTCAGAGAGTACTTGGAGGGGGTTCTATCTGAAGGTACTGCCTACTTAGATGAGGAGAAGGAGGAGAAGGCATTTGAGGGATTGAGGGCTGCAGCGTCTAAGCTGATGAACTGCGGAGTAGATGAGGTAGCTATATTCAGTAGCGTAACTGAAGCGCTCAACTCGGTTGCTTGGGGCATCAGGGCTGGCAGGGGGAAGGTGGTATCAACAGATGTAGAGTTCCCGACAGTGGTGTACCCGTGGGTTAGGGTTGGTAGGGAGAAGGGCTGGGTGGTTGAGCTAGTTAGGTCGAGGAATTACCTGGTCGATGAGGACGAGCTGCTATCAAAAATTAGTGACGGCGTCAAGGTTGTTTGCTTGAGCCACGTAGAGTACTTAACTGGGCAGAGATTTGACTTGAGAGCTATTGCTGAGAAAGCTCATGAAGTAGGTGCTCTGCTAGTAGTTGACGGAGTGCAGGCGGCTGGGTACGTGCCACTAGACGTTAAGTCTCTGGATGTAGACATATACATCACCGGAAGCTACAAGTGGCTCATAGGGCCTATGGGTGCTGCAGTAGCATACATCAGGAGGGACCTCTACGAAGAGCTGGAGCCTGGGCTAGTAGGGTGGCGGTCAGTGAAGAACATGTGGTCCCTCGAGGTATCGACGGAAATTCAGTATGCTGACACAGCTAGGAAGTTCGAGTACAGCACCAGCGCCTACGGAGCTAAGCTAGGTATGGCTAAGTCAATAGAGTACCTCCTGCGCTTAGGTATTGAAGCTATATTTAGCCACAACATGAAGATAACGCAGTACTTAATCGACGAGCTCAGCAACATACCTAGTGTTGAGTTAGTTACTCCAGCAGAGCAGGAGAAAAGAGGCTCTATAGTGACCGTCAAGGTTCACGGTAGAGACGTGGGTGAGGTAGCTGAGAAGCTATCTATGGGAGGTGAGAGGAAAATCATAGCGAGCGTTAGGAGAGGGCTCCTCAGATTCTCACCTCACTTCTACAATGATGAGGAGGACCTAGCTGAGGTTGTCGAGAAGCTAGCCCAGATACTTAAGGCATGAGGGAAGTTACGGAGGTACCTTATTTTTCACCTACTCAGCGACAGCACTATAGACGCCAGTATGATAGCTATAGCTAGGAGCGACAGCGCTAGGCCGTGCTTATCCTTGCTAGATGCTAGGTCAGCACTAATCGCAGCTAAAGAAGCTATAGGTGTCACCACAACCGCCAACAGCCCAACCATTACGAGGGTGCCGTCCCCTAAGACGTACTTAATAACAATCCCTGCTAGAGTTATGATTAGGCCAGCAATCACTCCATACCTCATTATTACTGAAGGTAGCTTATGCAGCTCTCATCACCTCACGTAAGTGCTGAGTACAGGAGCCTGGCTGCTGCATAGAGGAGTATGAGTGAGAACACAATCCTCACCACCTTAGGGTCGAGTTTCCTCATGTACCTAGCCCCTAAGGTAGCGCCCGGCATGATACCGGCAGCTAGGGCGAGAACCGCCACAGGGTCTGTGAATCCCTTAGCTAAGTAAACTACTCCGCCACTAGCAGCTGTCAGCCCTACCATGAATGAACTCGTGGCGACAGCCACCTTAATAGGCAGCCCTAAAATCATAGTTAAGACAGGGACCTTTATTACGCCGCCGCCAATGCCGAACATCCCTGAAGTGAGTCCTGCTATGAATGATATTAAGACACTAATTAATTTGCGGGCAGGCAATAGCTTCGAAGGAGACTCTCTGCTCTGATTTTTCGCCAGCGCTTTTCTCAGCATCATTCCTGAGATGTAGAGTAAGATGAAGCCCAGTGCACACTTAACTGCTTTAGCAGGCAGCGTTAGCGTAATGAACGCTCCAGCAATAGCGCCTAAGGCGGTAGCTGGCTCTAGAAGTAGAGCAGACTTAATATCAATTAACCCCCTCCTCAGGTACACACTCGCTGCAGAGCATGAAGTAACGACGATGCACAGCAAGCTAGTTGCTACAGCTACCTTAACGTCGAAACCTAGAGCGAGCACCATGAACGGAACCATCAGGCTGCCGCCACCTATCCCAGTAATAGCTGAGACAAAGCCTATACCTAGAGCGCCCGCGAAGAGTGCTAGCAGGTAGAGCATTGCTAACCACACCTGCGCAATGGTGTATGTGGTAGCCTCATTAATTATGGAGAGAGAAGCTATTTAATCTACATAGTACGCACCTAAGCTAGTCAGCCACCTTTGCCTCATCAGTAGGTGATTGCTCACACCAGTCCAATGGGCAGTCCGTCTCCTCGCATATCAGTATATCCAGCCCTCAACTTCCCTCTGATCCCCGCAGCAGCTGCCACTCCTAGTCTTGAGGGGTACTTGACCTTTCTAAATACGTAGCCTTCAATCCCCTCAAATATGTAGCCTTCCTCAACGTCAACGAGGTCACTCCACAAGTGCCAAACGAAGCGCGGGTGCTCTATAGCCTCCTGAGGCCTCATGAAGTAGTCGACCATATTAGTTAATATCTCAGCATGCAGTAGAGGCCTGAAGTGCCCGCCAGACAGGCCCAGGGCGAGGAGATCGGTTCCTCTTTCAATGATCATAGCTGACAGCGTGTGCATGGTCTTCTTCCCTGGCTCTAGGTGGTTGACGTGGCCCTTACTTAGGGAGAATGATGAAGCTCTCGAGTTTAGGGTTAAGCCGTAGGTCGGCTCAGTGACGTATGAGCCGAACGGATAGAACAGACTCTGAATGCCTGCTACGAGCCGCCCCTCACCGTCCGCTATAGCGAAGAATGTAGTGTCGCCACCTCCAGATTCCTCTGCAGCAGCACCCCCATATTTTTCACTCTTCCTACCAGTTAGTACCTCCCTGAACCTAACCCTGAGTTCGTCAATAAATGAATCAGATAGCAGCTGCTTAGTCGATACCTTCATGTACCTAGGGTCCGTCACGTACTCGTCACGCACTTTATAGGCGACCTTAGCAGCAGCTAAGAACGTAGCTAGTCTCCGACTTGAGAGGGAGTCTAGTTTATACAAGCTGACGCCCTCCAGTATCTTAAGAATGTGGAGGGTCGTTATGCCTTGAGTGTTAGGCGGCATCTCGTAGATCACGCAGCCTCTATAGGAAGCCTTGATAGGGTCTGAGACCTCAGCATGGTAGTCCTTTAGGTCACTGAGTTCAATAACCCCACCAAGTGACTTGACGTAACTGACTATCTTCTTAGCAACATTACCTTCATAGAAGCTCCTGGGGTCCTCCTTAATGAGCTCTATAGCTCTAGCTAGACCTTCGAACTTCATGATGTCACCCACCTTCGGAGTCTCACCCATCGGGTAGTACGTCATTCTAGAGCCGTAGTCTGAAGATAGCTGGTCACGTAGGGCCAGCAGGGTGTCACTTAAGATCTCAGAGGTAGGGAATCCTTCCCTAGCTAACCTGACAGCTGGGTCAAGCAACTCACCCCACTCCACAGAACCGAATTTTCTCCAGAGAGTGTAGACACCGTCAACAAACCCAGGTACAGATATAGAGAGCGGCCCGTGCTCAGGCATGGAGTTGTAGCCCAGCTCCACCATGAGCTCTCTACTTAGGTGCTTAGGGGCAGGACCGCTGCCATTAATGAAGGAGATGTTGCCGTCAGGATCCCTCACAAGTGCGAAGAAATCGCCGCCAAGCCCACCAAGGTGAGGAAGTACAACAGACAGCGCAAACGCCGTAGCCACTGCAGCATCAACAGCACTCCCTCCTCTCCTAAGAACGTTAGCACCTACAGCAGAAGCGATAGGATGTTCAGAAGCAACTACAGCCTTCAGCGAGTAGAAAGGGGAAACATAAACCATTTGTTCTGCCCGCTTAGATAGGGGGTAAGAGGATATTATACATATCTGATTCTATTTACTGAAGCTGCGTGACGCGGAGAAGAAGTTACTTAGTTATTTAAGTTAGTAGCTAGTCAGCTTAAGGAAAAATAAGGTAGCTGTGATTTAACCGACTCCTCATGGTTTAGGATATATCTTCCTTAACGCGTCCTCAGCAGCCTTAAGCGTTGCTGGAGCTGTCGGTGCTGGCGTAAGGAATGGGTGGGTGCCTATCTGTAGGTTCATGTACTCAGCTGCGGTGTATCCGCTCTCTATAGCGAACCCTACTAAGTTAATCATTTCGCCTATAGTGAATCCTCCAGCGAGCTGCCCACCTAGGAAGAACCCGCCGTGCCTCGTGAAGATTAACTTAGCGTATACCTCACGGGCGTCCGGGAGCGTGCCTGGGTGCTTATCGAGCACCTTACTTCTCCCTACGACGTAGTCGAAGCCCTCCTGCTTAGCTACCCTCTCAGTTAGTCCTGCCGCACCTAGAGCTAAGTCACCTACCTTAGTTGCGAAGATGCCGAGCGTACCTCTCATCTGCCTGAACGCGGTTATCTTGTACAGGTTCGCGCCAGCTATCCTAGCTTCTGCCGTAGCTACTGACGCAAGCATTACTGGCTTCGGCTTCCTCGTGAAGAAGTCCCTCTTCTCGGCGCAGTCCCCGACAGCGAAGACGTCGGGGTGTGAGGTCCTCATGTACTCGTCTACTTCAATACCATACTTACCTACCTTAAGCCCCATCTTCTGAGCTAAGTCAGTATTTGGCTTAGCGCCTGTAGCAAGTATCACCATGTCACTCTTTATTCTCTCGCCGCTATCCAGAACTACCTCCTCAACGCTATCCTTCCCTTCTATCTTAACAACCCTAGCGTTAGTCCTTAATTCGACGCCGAGCTCCCTGAGCTTCTTCTCCGCTAGCTCGCAGAATTCGTCATCGAAGGAGAGGGCTAGTACGTGCGGGAGGATCTCGACAATAGTCACTTTCCTCCCGATCTTCGCTAAGTCGTCAGCGAACTCAACACCTATGAAGCCGCCGCCTATTATGGTTATCCTCTCACACTCATTAACAGCTTCCAGCATCTCGCTCAGGTGCTCAGGATCCTTATAGACCGGGAAGACATTCTTTAAGTCAGCACCCTTTATCGGCGGAATAGAGGGCTTTGACCCGGTAGCTAGAACTAACTTCTCAAACGATACGCTGTCACCGCTCTTCAGCTTAGCTACCTTATCCTTAAGGTCAACATCAACTACTTCATCAATAACTAAGTTAACGTTATTCTTTGTGAGTACTTCATCAGGTATCTTATCCTTCTCGACGCTCCTGAGGGTCCCGAAGATGTATGGGATCCCGCAGGGCACTACAACGAACTTCTCCCTCCTAATAACAGTTACCTCCTTGTCCGGGTACCTTTGCTTAGCTGTTAAGGCAACTACTATTCCTGCGGGACCGCCGCCAATAACAAGTATATTCGTTCTCAAGAGAGGTCCCAAAAGTTTTCAGCGATTGCACTAATATCTTTTAGCTAATTAACGGATCCTCCTCAATGCGGCGCTGAGTTAGGTACTTAAAGTAGCTCCTAATCGAGAACGCATTCCTTGAACTAAACCAAGCTTCTCTCTACTATCTATTAAGGAGTTGTAGTGTAGATTAACTAGCCGGTAGGCGCCTGTAAGCAGAGATACTTCAAGTGGGCGGGGAACAAGTAGTAAGTCTAGGTCGTGCTCTAGCCTGCTACTAATATCTGTTGAGGATGGGTTGAGCAGGCCAGGCTGTCCTATATGTAGGCTGGTGAGGGAGGTCGAGTAGAGGACTATTAAGAACATACTCTATGAGGGGGTTAATGACCCGGACCTACGCAGTGAGTTAAGGAAGTCGCTAGGTCACTATCCGTACCATGCGATGGCATTTGCTGAAGTAGCTACGAAGCCTGAAGTCCTAAATAGCTTAGGAGCTACAGTAATATACGAGGACATGCTGTCTCAGTACGTTGAAGTCCTCTCACGTGGAGAGACCGCGTCTGAGGACGAGTGCTTCCTGTGCAGGTTCGCGAGGGAGTTTGAGGAAATATACATATCTAACTTCGCAACATGCGTAATTGTGATGCGTAACTTTTTTACTCAAGTACTCAGGGTCGAGTGCAGTGTTCTGTGCTAAGCACTTCAAGATGCTGTATGAGAGTCTAGACGTAGAGCTCAGGAAGAAGTGCTGATAGTGCATCTGAGTAAGCGAAACAGCGTACTAACTAAAATGCGGGAGTTCATTAGGAAGTGCGACTACCGAGTGAAAGAGGAGATTACTCGTGAAGAAGCGACAGCGTGGGTAGCTGCAGTCGAGGTTCTGAAAGGGTATAAAACCTCAGTAGCTATACTTAATTGGAGCGGTAAGGCAAGAGGAAGCAGCAGGATACCTGACGTACTTCACAAGCTGATTAAGCACATGAAGTAGATTGTAGCTCTCCTACCTACACGTACTTACTGGTGGGTGAGCAGCATGAGAGCAGCAATCGTATACTACAGCAAAACAGGCAGAACGAGGCAGGTGGCACTGTATGTAGAGAAGAAGTTGGCTGAGTTAGGCCTTCAAACTAACACATATGAGATTAGGCAGGTTAGGGAGTACTCAAAGAGGTTCCTGCATCTGAATCCCAGAGTGATCTACGACACACTGACAGGTAGGTTAGTCGAGATAAGAGGCTTAGCAGGCTTTAACCCTGAAGCATTTGACGTGCTACTACTCGGCACCCCAATATGGTTCGAGACAGTGGCTCCTGCAATGAGGTCATTCATAAAGCAGTACAAGGGCAAGGTGACTAGACCCATAGCATGCTTCACGACTGCGAATCTGAGAAAGGACTATGCCCTTAAGTTTAAGGTGATGCTGGAGTCACTAGGTTACAGAGTCATAGCGTACGTGTCAATCAGTGACTTCACTAAGGATAGAAGTGCTGTCGATGACTTCATCAGTAAGGTTGTTGAGTACTTGAGGACCTCTAGGTAGTCCGTGTTCTTCTCCTACTAGCTAGAGATCCTATGAGTCCTATTAGAACCCCTATTGCGAATACGAATACGTACGTAGCGACTGAAGTGTAGTTTAGCTGAGCAGTTGGTGCAGGACTTGTCACCGTAGTTGTCGAGGACTGTGTGAGGGTGGTTGTTGAGGTGACCTCCTTTGTAATCGTAGTTGTTGCTGTCGAGGTAACCGTTACTGTCTTGACCGCAGGTGTGGCAGGTGTTAGCAGGCTCTTCTGAGGTACAGAGTTGATTAAGAGTAGTGAGTAGGCTGAAGCTTCCTCATATAAGTTTATCTTAGCTATCGAGTCATTCACTGTCTGAGCTCTTTCTAAGTACAGCATTGACAGTACTGGAGTTAGCCCGAGCTCCTCTACCCTACCTGCTAGCACCTCAGCTCCGCTCTCAGCGTAGGGAGCTAGCTCCTCTTGGGTGTTGTATAGTGCGTGCATCGCAGACACGTCGTAAGATAGAGCAGTGACGACGTAAGCAGCTGCCTCAATGTACCTCCCGGAGGCTATGAGGTCCATGGTCCCAGGTATGTCCACTCCATAGCTCCTACCCCCTAAGCTACTTAAGTAAGCGTCAACACTAACAGCGAAGTACAGCAGCGTGCTCAAGCCCCTAGCTAGGAGGTCTTTACTGAGCTCCACGCCTTCGGAGCACGAGAGGGCCATGTTGAGGTAGTCTCGGGCAGTTCTCGCCCTCCAGTAGGAGTATATGGAGTAGTAGAGTGCGTCGCTACCTACGGAGACAGGGTAGAGTCTCGCGTGGTAGGCAGCGCTTAAGGACTCGTTAGCGTCAACTAACCTCTGGTAGGCAGCTATAGCTAGCTGAAGCTTAATGTCTGTGAGTGTCTGCTTAGATAGTTTTTTGAGGTTAGCTTCAGTAATGTTTATTATCTCCTTACTGGCGCTGATGTACCTCAGTGCTTCGTTCCTGAGAACGCTAACTACGTCCTGAGTCGTCAAACCCTTACTAGCTTTGGCGAGGGAGTACGTGTAGGAAGCAAGTATGGCAGCTCCAAATGCTTCTGACGCAGCGCTGTAGTACTTGCCCTCACTCATCAATGCCTTGTACTTCCTGAGCTTCTCTTTCGCTTCATCGAGTAACTTAGTAACTAAGCCAGTCTTCTTGAGTATTGCCTCAGCTTCAGTTACGTTAGATTGAGCTGACTTAACCATAACCTCACCTATCTTGACGAACATGTCCTTGAGCCAGTCAGGGTACTTACGCTTAAACTGAGGTAGCTTCAGCTCCTTGCCAGTGAAGTACTTGTAAGCTTCAGCAACGCTTCCTACCTCAATAACTCTAACACCTAGCTTCCTACCTAGCTCAGTAACGTTGGTCGTTACAGGAACTACCTTCTCAGTAATTATTACTGTGCCGCCTACAGTCTTATTCTCGACCACCTTCCTTAATTCCTTGATGACTGCCTGTCCCTTAGGGATGAGGAAGACCTTTACACCTGCCTTAGCCATAGCCTCAAGCTTCTCAGGCACTCCACCAACAGGGCCTATTGTCCCGTCAGGCTCTATCATCCCGGTCATCGAGACGTTTGGCAGGAGACTAGCACCTGTGAGCAGAGCTAGCAGAGCTACTGTCGTCGTTCCACTGGCGCTGGGACCTCCGACTACCTCAGATGCTGACCTGAACCTCACGAAGAAATCGTAGTTACTCATACTAACTCCTGCATACGTGCACGCTATCATTGCAGCAACTCGGGTAGCAGCCTGCATATCTATCTGTGTAAGTGGTTCAGCAGAGAAGTAGACAGTACCGCTGCCTGGCCACCCTACACCTGCCATAAGCTCAGTGGAGACACCGTGCATACGTCCTTGCCTATCAACATATACAGCAGGTACCTTTAGCGTAACAAACCTCTGTGCTTCGTAGCTCTTAGCAACCTTTGTAGTTATTGGGAAATTCCCGTGAGTGACCACGCCTGATGCTGCAGCAGTTAATACGAGTAGTGTCATAGTTAAGGCAGTTATCACCCTCATTCTCCGCACGTTAGCCACCGTATCTGAGTTTTGCAGATAGAGGTATATTAAGGTAAGCAGATAAAACGAAAAAGTGTGTGATTGTGCTATCGACCATCAGGTAAGTATATTTCTGGTGCTGCACTCAGTACCTACTTATGCTTGACGACATCTTTGGCGGGGATCGCCAGTAAGGTGAGGAGAGTGAGAGCTGACATCGCGATCCAGACGTTATTATATGCTTCTGGGTTGGTCCCTAGGATGGCTACTGCTGAGTCAAGCACAAATCCGGCGAGCCATGGAATCCACATGCTGCCGAGGATGACGACCTCCATAGAGAGGCCTACAGCAGCGCTACTGTACTCAGCACCTACCTCCGGGTACTCACTAACTATAGCCAGCAGGTTTATGAGGACCATATTTATTGCTAGAGGGAACAGCGTGACAGACGCCCATACTAGCAGGTCTTGTCTAACTAGGAACATTAAGTAGCACACACCACAGAGTAGAGAACCTAGAATAATCACTGGCTTCCTACGACCTAGTCTGTCAGCTACCGCTCCAGCAAGAGGGCCGAAAGGTATGAAGCCTAGGCCTAAGATGCTAGAAGCTGCTGAGGCCGCACCTAAGTCCCACCTACAGAAGTCCGTTAGGTACGTCGGGAGCATTGCTAGAAAAGCTGTGGCCGTGCCGTAAGCACCTATTGATGCTACGCTTATTAACCAAATACTCCTGTGCTTGACGACTCTTGCTAATCCCTGCTTAAGACTCACCCATATATCCCTAGATACTAGCTCTCTCCTATACCTCACAGCAGCAGCGTTAGCTGCTGCGACAGCGAGTCCTGCAATGCCAAGTACTACTAAGTAGCTTCGCCAGCCAAGAACATCCACCAGCGTGACTGAGGACTCTGCTAATGCTATACCAAGACCGAAGCATGTTCCAGCTGCTACACCAATAGCTAATCCTAGTTCTGACTCCCTAAACCACTGAACGAGGACAGCTGTGGACGCACCTATGAAGAGCCCAGCACCCAAACCTGACAATATTCTGTAGGCGAAGGCGTCCAGGAAGCACGTACTTAAACCTAGAAGACATGTAGCCGCAGCTTCAATACTTAGAGCTACTACGTAAGCCCTCTTAGCCCCTATAACTATGGACAGCACACCTGAAACCACCTGAAACAGGCCGTAACCCATCATGAAAGCTGTCATTAAGCTCATTAGCTCTGCGTGACCTAAGTTTAAGTCCTTCCCTATAGATGAGAGAGCTGGCGAAATGCTGTACTGGCAGGCGCTGAACATCACATATGCAGCGCCCACGAAGGCTAAAACTACCCAACGGTAGCTAGACTTGCGGCTAGCAAGTCCCACGAAGTACACCATGTGAACTGTATGCATAAACATAAAAATCTAGAGTTGCCACCAGCCGTGTGACGTGCAAGGCTGAGAATAGGACCTGCAGATCAGTGCGGCTACTTTAAGCAGGGTTGCGGAGAAGGTTAATACGTCGTGATCTACTTGATGTCTACTATTATAGACAGTATGGTGTTAACCAAAATGTTCTCTATAGTATTGATTCTGTAATTTATCTTACCTAATGTACAGGACACGTAAACAGTGATGGAGTACTTACCTGGTTCCTTAGCTATGTTTGAGAGGTCTATCCAGTGCCTGTACGTGTACCCAGGCTGTATGTAGGTACTATTAACTCTTATCCACGGACAGATGCCCCTATCTAGGACGGCGACCCCGCTCCCACTGGGAGCCCTCACAAGTACCTTGCATGGTGTAGGCGGAAGCCATGTTGAAGCAGCTGAGAAGCCCTCTCCGACATAAATAAGTTCGTAGAGAAGTTTCGGGCTGCTTAGTGAGATGTTGGATGGTGCTACCAGTCTGATGACCCAGTCCTCAACTTTCTTACTAACAGCACTCTCCGCAGTACTTACGCATCCCTTGCTTACGAGGAGGTAGAGCCCGCCGTCCTTATACATGACTCCTGCTCTAGGGCACTCGTGCTTACTGAGTGCTGCAGGCACCTTAACTGGCGTTCCGGTGCAGGAGTAGTATATCTGGATTACCTCTGAAGTTCCGTCAGGAAAAAGTATGAGGAACCAATCTCCTCGGCACCCAGTAGTAGTAACTGGTAGCTGAATGAACCTCACTCCGTGAAATACTACGCCGGTTCTCAAGTCTGTGGCTGAGGTGACGGGAGTTACGTAGTACTCTACACCATTAATAACTGTTGTTCCTTCCCCACTGACTGGTCCTGTAATACAGTACCTGCATGTCGCACGGCCTGAAGTCGTGGTCTCAGTCGCTACACTTGCGTACTGACTGACTACTGCGTACGTTACAGCTAGTACTGCGACTGCTGCGACAGCTAGGAGTGTGAGCCGCCTTCTAGAGCTGACATTCAAGGAGCCCACCGTGACCTACACCTGCACTGCAGTATAAATAGCTAGACCTTAGAACGCTTCGAGGGAGTAATGAGGATGGCGAGTGCGTCTGCACTTAAGCCTACTTATTGAAATTTATGATTGTGTAGAAGTATGGCACGAGGAAGGCAAAGACCATTACAGCAGCTACTAGATTTAAGCTAATGACGCATAGAGTGAATAGTGCTGCAATTATTACGGTCATTATCAGCAATGGCGTGTCGATGCCGAGCAGATCTTCGTGCGAGCCCTTAGGCGTTATTCTGTAGGGGAGCTTCCTCCTCAGGAAGCCAAGCACAGAGTAGATTGCCAGCAGCGGAAGTAGTGAGGTATGGAATGCTGCCTGCCTGCCGAGCATGCACGAAATCTTCCAAACGGACCCGTACCCCAGGTCCCTAGCAATGCAGATCTCTATTACCGAGTAGAGAATGGATAGAACAATTACTGCAGTGCCTAAGCCGATAGCAATAGGTGAGTGAAGTAGTGCCATAATACCTAGGTGCCCGTCAACCACGGCAGCTACGGTAGCTAGGAGGATTGAAGCGAATACAGGTATGCTTACTGCTGGCTGCAGCATGTACACAATCATCTCGAACTTCTTTAGTGCGCTGAGCGGCGCGCGCAAGATGCGCCAGAACATCCTAGAGAGTACTTCTGAGGTACCGTAAACCCACCTGCACTGCTGTATCCTGAACGCCGTGTACTTCGACGGCACTAGGACGTCTAAGTAGCACCCGTTAAGCACCTTAGGCTCTACGCCCTTAACAGCTAGCTTAGTCCCTAACCATATGTCGTCCTGAACTATGCCTGGCCCCCACCCGTTAATTGACTCTAGGACCTCCTTCCTGTATATGGTGCCTGAGCCTAGCGGGAAGACGAATAAGTTGAGTGCTGACCTGAGGGTGTGGTAGAGGAATGAGTACATGGTTGTTAAGTACGCTAGCGCTTCACCTAACTTAGTTCTCTTGTCATAGTAGCCTCTCCACGGAATTACGAGGACGTCACCATTCCCTAAGCTCTCTAGTATCTTCTTAGCCATCTCAGGTCCTATTCTAGCGTCAGCGTCAACGTACATTACGTATATGCCCCTAGCTAGCTTAAAGCCGAAGTCTAGGGCAGCTGACCTACCGCCCTCACTTCTCTCTCTCCTAACCACCCTCACGTTCTTGTAGGGTAGCTTAGATGAGAGCTCCCTCACGTAGTCTTCGCTGTCGTCGCTCACGATGAGTACCTCAACGCCGCTGACTTCTCTAAGGGGCTTCAGCCCGTCCCTAACGGTCTCAACTACTAAGTCAATTGGCTCGTTCTTAATGGGCATCACGACCGTTAGCAGGTACTTGCCCCTGCCGTTAAGTAGGGCTGACCCAGGCTTAAATCCGCCCTTGAGCGTGAGCCTGCCCTTAACCTTGAAGTACATCAGTCCCAGCACGCTGTGGTAGCTGAGCAGGAAAATGAGAGTTACTTCAGCAAGGAGTAGTGAGGCAAGCGTGAGTACGGGTATGTTAACTGAAGTAGCGTACGTATCTACGTAGAGTACGAAGTTTATAGCTCCATTAGCGTGTAGAGTGCTGAGCAACTCCCTAAGGTACCTCTGGAACTGCTGGGTAATACTGAGGAAGTAGTGAAGATCTTGGGACAGATAGCTCGCTAGCGATGTCTTGTAGCTAAGGCATGCTGAGATAGCGCTATCCTGAACGTACTTCAACGCATCACCTCCTTATCGACCCGCGGGACTCAAGACACATTTAGGTATTACACACTAAAAAATTACCTTGGAATGAACTTTTAACTTCTAACATCTAACAGCTGCTACTCTACTACATACGCCCTAGAGATTGTATTAAAGCTTGCTTCTGGTGCACCTCACATTTTTATAGGGTACTCCTCACTTTAGGTAGTGGGTGCTCTAGTGGGAGATGCTACGGAAGCTGAGAGAGTGCTGGTGTTTCCTTTCGCGGCTATAGTTGGCATGGATAAGGCTAAGCTAGCTCTAATGACTGTAGCTGTTGACCCAACTATAGGCGGGGTCCTGCTAAGCGGCGACAAGGGCACAGGCAAGTCAACGCTAGTTAGAGCCTTTGCTGATGTGCTTCCTGAGATACCCGTAGTTAAGGGATGTCCATTCAACTGCAGCCCGTATAACCCGCTCGAGATGTGTGACAACTGCTACTCGAGGTACGTGCGGGGAGAGGAGCTTGAGGTGGTGATGAGGAAGATGAGGGTAGTTAACCTGCCCTTGAACGTGACGGCTGACAGGCTCGTAGGTACCATCGATGTTAAGAAGGTACTTGCTGAAGGTGTGAGAGCGTTCCAGCCGGGCCTGCTAGCTGAGGCTAACAGGAATATCCTGTACATTGATGAGGTGAACCTGCTCGACGACTACATAGCTGACCTAC
>CAYQIX010000038.1:0-13961 GCA_964417765.1 uncultured Desulfurococcaceae archaeon | reverse complement strand
TCATTAGTAAAGCACCTTAGACTCTCCTACCACGTCTTCCGCCAGGCCTCCGCGTGGTATCGTGAGGTATTGGCGTTACGTCCTCAATTCTACCAATAATGAATCCAGCCCTAGCGAGAGCCCTAATGGCTGCTTGTGCTCCGGGTCCGGGGATCTTCGGGCCGTGACCTCCAGGACCTCTTACCTTAATGTGGATTGCCATAATGCCTTTCTCCATTGCCTGCTGCGCTGCTCTATAAGCGATCATCATTGCTACATAAGGTGAAGGCTTTTCTCTGTCAGCTCTCACTACCATACCGCCAGACCATCTCGATACGGTCTCTGCTCCACTCAAGTCGGTGATGTGAACTATGGTGTTATTGAATGAGCTGAATACGTGTGCGATTCCCCACTTTATCTCTCTAGACGTAAACGCCATTTACCTCACCCCTGACTTACTGCCTCCTCTCTCCTTTTAGCGAAAGGAGAGGTAGGTGCGTAATCTATTAAGTCCTCCTCATCTCTACGAACTAGGTAGCCAGGCGACCTAACTCTCTGACCTGCTATGGCGATATGACCGTGAGCTATCAGCTGCCTAGCTTGATGTATAGTCTTTGCTAAGCCTTTCCTAAATACGATTGTTTGCAGTCTCCTTTCAAGGATGCTTTCAACGCTTAATCCAAGTATCTCATCAAGTGTTGCGTTCTCGTTTTCCAGTAAGCCCATGTTATAGAGTTTCCTAACAAGCTCTCTCTCTTTTACAGCCCGCTCTTCAGGGGGTAGCTTAAGCAATGCTTTAGCTCTCTCCCTAATTTTCCTTAGCAGTGTCTGAGCGATCCATAATTCTCTCTTATTCCTTAGTCCATATTTCCCAACAATTTCCATCTCTTCTATTAGTCTCTCCCTAATCCATGGGTGACCGGGTCTTATCCACTTCTTTCTTGGTTTTCTTGGATCACCCATAAATTATCCCCCTTATTTCCTTCTCTTCATGACGCCAACCGTGGGGCCGAACCTGCCTGTTGTATGTGTCCTCTGACCTCTAACTTTAAGCCCTAGTGAGTGTCTAATACCTCTCCACGACCTAATTCTCATCTCTCTTTCAATATCTTCTCTGGCAGCATATATTAGGTCGGCTCCTATCAGGTGAAGATCATTGCCTGTAACATAGTCCTTTCTTCTGTTAAACATCCATGATGGTATGCCATACTTTCCTGGATTAGTTATTGCGTCTTCGATATTTCTTACATCTTCCTCCGAAAGAAATCCTACTCTTAAGTTAGGATCTAACCCCAGTTTTCTGATTACGGCCATAGCTAAGTTGTATCCTACTCCCTTTATTTTAGCTATACCTAGAGGTAGTAGGAGATCTCCCTCTACGTCGACACCTGCTATCCTAACTATGTGCTTATACGTTTCTTCCGGCATTTAATTCATCCCCTACCTACCCATCCCTTTACTCAACGGCTATTTAAGCTTTAACGCCGAATTTGGCAGAGACTTCCCGCGACCTCAATTATACATTCAGCACTGTATAAGGTATGCTGGATTGACATCACATGCTGCTAATCTGAAGTCTAGCAATGAGCATACCGTGATAAGTTAATACAGTATGGCGCCGGGGGCGGGATTCGAACCCGCGTGGGGACGTACCCCACCGGCTCTCCAGGCCGGCCCCTTAGGCCGCTCGGGCACCCCGGCACTACATCTGGGCTCATCTACTATTTACCGTAGCTAGAAGCTTAAATTTTTCTAATTATATTGCCTTAGAGGCTCTATTATATCCTTAGAACGTGTCTGCTTATTTCAACTGCTTTTTCTTCCATTGTCTGGGATACGCTCCTCTCGGCATTATCACTCTCTTAATTTTTACAGCTATGCCCTTGCTTACCTCCACTACCTGCTCACTATGCATAAGTGCCTGGCCTATTGCTACCAACTCACCCTTAAGAGTAAAAATCGCTACAGTATCCCCTTTTCTTATTCCCTCATGAATCATCGCAATTCCAGGAACTGCTAGATCTGCCCCATGAGTTAACGCTCCCACCGCACCGTCAAGCACAGCAATTTTAGGAAGATGTGAAACAGCATACTCTATAGGCAGTATTGCTTTCCTAAGTAAGCTATCATCTTTAAGCTCCTTGTAAACGTAAAGTGCCTCTGAAAGTTGATGCAGTGTTATTAGAGTTTCATCCTCTTTAAACGGGCCTGTTTTCACTCTTCTAAGCTCCCTCATGTGCGCTCCTACACCTAGGACATCGCCTATGTCGTGGATTAATTTCCTAACATAAGTTCCGTGCTGGCATGAAATCCTCATCAAGACGTAAGGATAATCTATTTCAAGTATTTCTATGTTATACACCTCCTTTATCCTAAGCACTCGCTTCACTGAAGATCTAACAGGCGGCTTCTGATATATCCTACCTATGAATTCACTTACTACTTCCCTTAACCTCTTTTCGTTAACGGGCTTATGAAGCTGCATAATTGCAACATACTCTTTGTTAGACAGCATTAGCAGACCTATTACTTTAGTAGCGCTACCTAAAGCTATTGGTAATACCCCAGAAACCTTGGGATGACCCCGCCCGCCACCCTTCATGGGTGAGCGGGCTCTAGGGTTCCTCCATGACCTGCCTTCCTTAAGTTAAGGAGTTTCTTAATCCATGCAACCACTTCGTGACTTGTAGGACCTGGAGGCTTATCAAGATTTATGATGCCGTAATCGAGTAATTCATTAATAGTCCTATCACGTGGCAGCTTACCGTATTTAGGATCTGTCTCTGCCTCCTTCTTGATAATCCACTTCCTTCTAACATCTCCAAATGTATCAAGTTCCTGCAGGAACTCAATACCTCTCTTAGTAATTTCCACCTTAACTCACCACCTCTTTAATTTACGAATATAGCTTTTATTAAATATCTAATGTAGAGGAAGTAAACTGTGGGCAGACTGCTCTAAATTCGCAGGCGAGCTAGGGTCAGGTTAAAACGTGTTTTCTTGAGAGACAATACTCTTAGAGTATTAAAGGAAGAGTATTAAAGGATAAGTTACGTTAATGTTTTTGCCTCTAGGAATTCTCTTCTCGTTATTCTTACCCTCTCCTTCATGAACTCTACCAGTCCCGCACTTTCGAGAGCTTTTAGTATTTCCTTGTCATCAGCTCCTTTCTCTATATCTATTTTCTTATCAGTTGGCTCAATGTGATCTATATTTACGCGTCTCCTCTTTACGCCTGTTAACTGCTTAGGTCCAGTAATTAATACGAACCTATCATCTATTATATCAACTATTACACACTTTCTCCCTGCTTCCCTACCTCTCAACTTAACGCATATTCTGCCTACCTCAATGGCTGGCATCCCTGATCACCTAGTAACCATGATTGAGGGGAATCTTTAAGCTTTTCGACTTTTACTAAGCTTGCTTAATACTGCCTTCACTGCAGTCATGACTATCTCAAATACTTCTTCCTCGCTGAATTTCTCTGAGTTTACTATTAAGTCAAATATACTTAAGTCAAAGATGTTGATTCCATAAAACTTCATAAATCTCCTACTCTCAGACTCCTCCCTAACCCTAATCTCCGTCAAAGCTTCTTCAATACTCTTGCCATCTCTCCTTGCTATTCTCTCAGCTCTCACGTTAATTGGCGCCATAACTAGTACTTTTAAGTGGGCTGTATTCTCGAGTGTCCAAGCTGATATGTGGCCATCAACTACTATGCAACCTTTAGAGGCTTCTTCAATAGCTTTATCATCTATGGCCTTATCGATACTTGCATCTTCTTCAGCTATTCGTGAGAGCTCCTCTAGCGTTAATTTTCTCTCTCGCGCTAGCCTCCTAAAGATCTCTCCTAACGATAGGTATTTAAGACCTAATTTTTCTGCTAATCTTCTTGCTAGAGAAGTCTTACCGCTGCCAGGAAGACCGCTAATAGCAATTACTAAACCCGCTTTGCAGGCCTCGCTGACCTCCGTCAAATCCGGTCCCTCACTCTAAGTTTCAGTACCCCTAACACTCAGCTTCAGCATTGCCGCAAGACAAGAGGAACATACTACTCCACCAAAATATCTCTCAGGTCTCTTTGCTGTCCTAGGTCCCCACCTAATTATGTTGTAATCTCTAGGCACACCGCCAAGTGGTTTACCGCATACAGCGCAAACAGCCTCATAGTTTCTTCGCTTTACATAATATACGCGTGAAACTCCGCTCGGCACTCTCCTTTTTATTCTCTTTTTCGACCTAGACCTCAGCCCAGGCCTCACCATAGCTTCTCCCTGCCTCCAATCATAGTGAAAGTAATATAAAAAGCTTTAATTACCGCTCATCTTCTTAGAGCAGCTAGTTTGCTAAATCCGGTCACCTTGTTATGAATAGCTTGGTATCCTAGGATGACAGCTATAAATATTACGTACTCATTGAGATTCCCATCATGGGATATCCCAGGAAGCATAAGCGGTGATGGAGGTCTCGGAGGCAAGTTAAGAATCTGAGCTACGATGTCAACTACAACTCTGCTCAGTACTATAGCTGTTAGTATCCCTAGCCAGATCACACCAAGGTTCAGAAAGAATAATTTGTCAATCATGCGCTTCAGCTTATTATACCTATTCTTCAAGATCCTTAGTTTCTTCTCCTTTTCAGGTGATATATTCTCTAACTTCTTGCTCAACTCTTTTAACTCTGCAATTACATTGTCTATATCTATTTTTCGTGAGTACTGCCTAACTATAAGTGTAAATGGAATAAATGAAAGAAGAGTAACGAACGCGTATATTAGTGTAATCATTCATTACAGCCTCTCTATTATCTTAACCAGTTCCTCAGCAGCCTCGTTAGCCTTACCTTCCCTATTTAGAATGAAGTTCACTGAGGCACCCACTAATACAGCGCTAGCTATAGCAAACATTCTGTTTAGGCTCAGCAGCTCTCTAACTAGATTAATGTCTGCATAATCACTCCTGTACCTTGTCTTGTCCCTCAGCTGCCTGGCCACAATCTCCTCTGGTTCGGCTTCAACAACTATTATTGTGTTAGGCATCAGGTTAGTGACAACATGCAGTGGTAGTCCAGGCCAGTATCCTGTTGCAGTTTTTATGACTGCGTGGGTATCAACGAAGCCAACAACATTCTCCTCGGTCTGCGCTTTGGCTTCTAAGTCTCTCCGAATATTTTTAGCTGCTTCCTCCTGCGCCTTCCTCTGCACGTGTAGTGGTAGCTTTCTTATTTCATCTCTATTCTTAGCTAAACCGAGTGAAACTACATACTTAAGCATGTAGTCGCCAAAGTTTACTATCTCAACACAGTAGCCCTTATTAGTTAGGGCTTCCCTAGCTAAGTTCAGGACAGTTGATTTTCCAACACCTGGCAGGCCCACAACCACAGCTATTTTAACACCCTTACTCATGCCTACTCACCAATTAATCTCTTGAGCAGCGGATACGCTTCAAGTGCTCTCTCATAGGCTATCTGGGTGTAGAACTGCTGAACGATACCTACGGCAAGCAATATGCCTGTACCTGTGCCATACGCGCTAAAGATGTCTGCAGTTAGTGCTATGAGCGCTACAATCAAAGAGCTAAGTATTGTTAGCGGGTAAATGTATCTGGAGAGTACTTTCTCAAGAAGCTTTGGATTCCTCCTAATTCCTGGCATTTGAAGACCTGACTTAATTAAGTTCTCTGCCTGGGCTGAGGGTCCTAATCCAGCTATTTCAACCCACATCAACCCAAAAAGTACTGCAAGCCCTATAAGCAGTACAGAGTAGACAGCTACCCTAACCGGGTTGTATACTAGCTCGAGAACAGTTCTTGGTGGCGCTAAGTAGTATATTGCTGTCCGCAGCGCATTAGCCAGCCATGGAGCCTTATCGCTTAGGTATGGTGCTGATAGGTTATTTAGGAGTATTAGATCCGAAAAAACTATCCCGACAAGCAATATGGGTATGTTGGTAACGTAGATGAACTGCAGCGGTACCTTACTCTTAATGCCTGGAAGCCTTTGCATTGTAACAGGTATATTTACTTTCATTTGCTGAAGATATACTAGCACAGTTACTAGCACAATTACTGTTATTAAGCCGGTCAAGGAAGGCAGAACTGTTCTTATTCCCGCCACAGCTCCGAAGAACAGCCTGTTCATGTCGAGTTGACCCTGCGTAAATGCCTGAATTAAGTATGGAATAAAGCCATAGTACTGGTCTACATTAGTTGGTTTAATTGGCGCGAAGAGGTCCCAAACTATTGTGCGGGCTACACCAGCAAGTATAAATAAACTAACTCCTGAGCCTATGCCCCAGCCTTTCTGTATTGCTTCATCAAGAATCATTAGAACCATAGCTCCAAAGAGGAACTGGAGCAGTATTGCTATAGTTATGAATATGTTTAAGCCATAGTAGGCTGCAAAGCCGGCTCCTTCGACACACGCAATTATGAATGCAAGACCCTTTTCTGCTTGGGTAAATAACTTCCTGTCTTTCGGGTTTGTCAAATCTAACTCTATGATCTTAGCACCAACTAGAATCTGTATGATTAAGCCTGCTGTGACCATGGGACCTATACCTAGCTGCGCTATACTACCCCTAGAGGAAGCAAACACTATGTTAATTATCGAAGGTAGTTCTAGCCCCTTAACCTCAGGGTAGGCAGCTAATGGGAAGACCAGCGTGGATGCCATTAAGTAGTATACTACAAGAGCTAAGAAAGTGTAGAATAATCTTCTCTTCAGATCTGGCTTACGTGCCGGCCTAGGTGGGGACGGAAAGTACTCACCTATCCTTGCTAGCGCACTTAACACACCCATATCTTAGCCCCACGAACATAGTTAAAGAAAATTTAAGCCTAATTCAACCGCCCGAACCTTAGCCACTGCTTTTCCTCAATAGCACTACCTCTCCTCCTGCCTCCTCTATCTTGCTTATTGCTTTCTCAGATGCTGAGTACACTATAACTTTAACTTTCCTCTCTATCTTGCCACGTCCGAGCAGCTTGTTTATACCGAAGGTTGACAAATCTACTACGTACTTGTCGTTCTCACGCTTAAGTTCACCTCTCAGCTCCAGCTCTTTGACTATCTCATTCAGCTCACCAACATTTATCGACCTTACTTCGGTCGTAATAGTTACTGGCCTGGTGAAGCCGTGCTTACCGAACCAGTCTGGGAAGTATTTTACTACCCATGACCACATGTGCTTGTGGAAGCCTGCTGCCCCCCTGCCACCCTTGCTACCACTCTTCCTATGCTGGCCTATACTACCGTATCCATGAGTTCTACTTCCCCTCATGTACCTACTCTTTTTCTTCCTCCTCACTACCATTATATCATCCTCCTAAGTAGCTCATTAACCTCCTTGCCTCTGTAACCGAGTTCTCCGCCCGTCTTATAAGGCTTCTTGATGCTTCCCTTAAATCCTCCTCTTGGCGGATGCAATCTAAAAACAGGCTTTACATATTCATCGTATTTGTGCCACAGTATTCTGCCTTCAAGCAGCGCATCAACTAGCTCGTCTATACTATTGACTTTAAATATCTTTTTTATCGCTTCCTCTGTTATCCTTTTATTTCCTACAAGCCTTCCTCTCTTGAGAATCAATTCCTTAAGCACGTCTCTTTCAATCTCTCCCCATGTCACCCAGTCCTTAACTACCTCTAGCATGCCGTCTATAGTTGGGTTCTTAGGATAAAGTACTGCATGAAACTTCCTGACGAGCCTAAGCATTCTTAAGGTTGATTCAACTTTAGGGTGAACATCGACCGTTCCTCTAATCCTTATTATTGCGTAAAGAGTCATAACATGCTACCTCCTACTCCAGTCATATACAGTAACGAACTTGTACGTATTTCTCAGTGCATTATATGTTGCTGCAACGAAGTTTATGGTAGTTCTTGTCTCGCCTTTAGTCCATGTCCACACATCCCTGATCCCTGCATACCTTAGAACAACTTTTGCTGCGTCACCAGCTACAAGTCCAGTACCCTTAGGTGCCGGTATGAGTCTAACTCTCACACTGCCTGATTTCCCTTCCACCGTGAACGGCACACTATGAGGTTCGCTGCATGAGCAAGCCCAGCTACCGCATCCTCTCCTAACTGGAATGATGTTTAGCTTAGCATCACGTATTGCCTTCTCGATTGCTTGCCTCACTTGCCTTGCTTTACCTAATCCTATGCCTACGTAACCATCAAAATTGCCAACAACAACCATAGCTCTAAACCTCGTTACCTCACCAGCATCAGTTTGCTTTTGAACAATGTTGATATCTACTACCTCATGCTTTAAGTCCGGAAGTAAGTAATCTACAATCTCGGGTTCTTGAATAACTAAGTTCATGTCAAATATTTCTTTTATACTTGCTATCTTTCCCTCCTTAACCATCCACCCAAGCCTTGTCCTAGGCACCCACTCCTCCAGACTCTGCTGACTCATGCCTCCTCACCACCAAAGGTTGCAATAATTTTTCTTTTAACCTCTTCGAAGTGCTTAGACATATCTCTAGGGTCTAATCCGCGAGCCAGTATATTAGAGAATCTCAAGTTAAATAACGCTGGGTCCTTCTCATAAAGCATGCTCGCGTACTTAGCAATGTGCTCGCCCCGTATTCTCTCCTCGCTAGGCAGTACTTCCTCTGAGGCAGGAACTTCAATACCTGCATCCCTCAAGCCCTTAATTGCTGCGAATACTCTTGAGCCCTTTACAGGTCTATGAAGGCCTATGTCAGGTACTGCATAGGTTATCCCGAGCTTCTTAGCCTTTAATCCAGCAATAAGTCCGGTTAAGTATGCTGCTGGAGTGTTATTGGGATCGCCTTTCCAGCCCAACCTAAATAATATTTTACTGTTAACACCTACATGTGTTATGTCTCCTTGCGGAGCGAACTCTATTATCTGTACTATTATATACTTATTTGTTTTTCTCACGACAGCTCTTATTCTCTTACCCGACTTGATCATCCTATACCGCTTGTAGTAATTCGTCTTACCTTCTCTTCTCCTCTTTCTTGGTACTTTATACTTTGGTCCGCGCGCCATGATTATCTTACCTCATAGCCCATATCTCTCAGATACCTCTTGAGGTCTGCTAAGCAGGTGAACGTCCCGCCTTTAGCTAGCATGTAAAGCCTCCTATATATTCTCCTATTTTCTGCTTCATCTTTGCTGAATACCTTGTGATCTCTCAGCCATCTTAAGTACCTACGTATTTTCCTTATTGTCTTAACCCACCTTTCTTTGCTATCAGCTCTGGCATCCTTAGCTCCCTTCCTTTTTCCTGGACCCCTCTTATGGCCTTTCTTCCTCTTCGCATGACGCTCTTTCCACCTGCCACGTGAGTTTCTATGTGCTTGCTCTACCCAAATAGCGCCTTCCTTAATTAACCTCTTTATGTCCTCGCGCCTGAGAGCCGCCTCTACGTCTTCTATCCTCTCAGGGTCTATTCTAATCCTTGAGACACCTACCCCTAAGACCTCAGCTGCCAGCCTCTTCTGAGTGCTTAGATCCACCATTTGCTGCTCACCTCGCGTTAGCAATTAAGAAACCTAATTCTTTAGCTCTGCTAATTATTTCAGCTCTCTTTCTAGCGCCTACTGTGGAACCTATATACACTATGACTTCTGATGGATTGAGATTCTCTAATTCTTTTATGTTATGAACTACGACAGGCTTTAAACCAGTTGGGTGAAGCCCCCTAATACACCGTGGTGTACGGTAGCCCACGCTAACTATTGGTGGGTACCCTTTTTCCTTCATCCTTATAGGGTTATCTATACCTCTAGGCCTTCTCCACTTAGGGTAGTTCTTGAACTTCGGGAACTTCCACCATAGATGTCTAAGGAACTCTGGCTTCTTTTTGCTCCTTATCATCTTAATCAACTTCTCACTACTGACTCTAGTCTCACCCTGAGTACTTGCCCCACTGCTCTCCATCACTTACTCACCCCTCTGCATAACCTTTCTCGTAGATATATATTCCGTCAACGAAAACTCTCCTATCCAGGTCCTTTATCTTTGTCGCTCTTTCTATGTTAGCTGCTGTCTGCCCTACCTCCTCGATGTTGACTCCTTCTACGATTATGTCCTGCTTAGTTACTGTTACCTTGACGTTGCCGACTATCTTAGCTATCCTCGGCGCCTTCTCACCTAAGAAGTTTTCAATTACCACTCTATCTCCTTCAACCTTAACTGTGACAGGGAAGTGTGAGTAAATAATCTTGAGCTTGTACCTATATCCCTTGGTTACCCCATCGATCATATTCTGTATGTGGGCAGCTATGCTGTACGTCACTGCCTTCTGCTTTCTCTTAGC
The DNA here is from genome assembly GCA_964417765.1 of uncultured Desulfurococcaceae archaeon. Classification (GTDB taxonomy): domain Archaea; phylum Thermoproteota; class Thermoprotei_A; order Sulfolobales; family NBVN01; genus B83-G16. The sequence goes on along the minus strand of CAYQIX010000038.1, from coordinate 3,680 downwards.
AAAGTATGACTCAACAATTACTTTATTGTCTTCCTTAAGTATCCTCACACTACGTGCGAAGCTGAAGTCCCTTGCTACCTCACCCTTAGGTCCTTTAACGCGAACCTCCTTACCGTTAATCTCTACGCTCACACCTTCAGGTATTGGTACCTCCTCCCTCACTATTACTTCCTTAGGCATCTCAGATCACCTCAGTAAACATAAGCCAATAAGACACCGCCTATTCTCTTCTCTAATGCCTCACGGTGTGACATAACGCCCTGCGGTGTCGAGAGTATAATTATACCTATGTCTCTTGATGGTAGGTACTTCCTTAACCATTGCGGCATCTCTCGTAGATCCTTATACTTGACTGAGAACCTTGGCTTTATTACACCACACTTGTTTATTCTCCCAAGCAGCTGCACCTTTATCTTCCCCCACCTACCGTCATCTATGTGCTCGAACTCACCTATGTATCCGTACTTTTGCATTACCCTAAGTACCATAGCAATTAGTTTTGACGCTGGCGTTATCACCGCCTCTCTATTACCGCGCATCTCATTATTCATTATTGTTGACAGAGCATTAGCTAATGGATCCATCGAGACCATATCGGCTCACCACTTAACTATATTTCTTAAATCCGAGCTCGCGGGCCACCTCCCTAAAGCACTGCCTGCACAAGTAGAGCCCATACTTCTGGATAACAGCATCTCTGCTACCGCACCTAACACACACCTGCACTCCTCTTCCATACTTCCTTATTACAGGTGGCTTGTACTTACCCATGTCATACCACCCTAACATTTAGCTCCTTAATAAAGTAGGTAATTGCCTCAAGCTTAGAGACCCTATGTCTGCGAGGTATTCTGGACCTTCTGCGGCGTCTTCTCATGACCCTGAAGCCTGGCCTCTCAAGAGTTACGGCTACATCCATACCGAAGACACCTATATTAGGATCATACTTAACGCCTGGCAGCATTATGTGCTCGCGTATGCCGAAAGATACGTTTCCGTAGTCGTCGAAACTTGACGCCTTAATTCTACGGCCTATTGCCTCGAGCGCTTTTTCAAGAAAGTTCTTAGCTCTCTCCCCTCTTAGTGTAACTACTACAGCTATGGGCTCACCTTTCCTTATTCCGAACTCCTTTATGGTCCTCCTGGCATATCTTACAGAGGGTTCCTGCCCTGTTAAATCCTTAAGGACTTTGGCTGCCTTCTGCAGTCTCTCACCTGATTCTCCTACACCTATGTTGACAGTTACTTTAGCTATTCTAGGCTTTAGCATTGGATTGCTGTTCCACTTCCTAAGTATTTCATTCATTATATTCTCGTCAATGGTAAACTTAACTTTACTCAGACTCATACAGCCCCCTCAGGTAAAGTTATTTCAGGTTTGTCCCTACCTATGACCATTATTTTATCTAGTGTGGTGTAGAACGTGTTTCCTTTGAAGTCTTCCAGTGTTACTTGCTTTCTGTAGTGCCTCATTCCTTCGCTAACGCCGACTAGCCTAGCTACTCTGCCAACGTTCCTACCACCAATTACTATTACTACACATCCCTTCTCTAACGGGTAGTAGTCTAGGATCTTCTGCTGAGGTATGGAAATCTTGACGGTACCCATAGTCTTGTATATGTCCTCCTCAGGATTTGTGGGATCTGACACTCTAATCAAGACGTTTCTGCCGTCATGCAGATTTAGCTGAATATGTCCGCCCGGTACCGTCGTTTTATTCTCTATTCTACACAGCTTAAATGATGCCTCCTCCTTGCTTACGGGTACAGGCATCATGAACTTAACTGGTACAGGAACTATTCTGAAGGTTTCGCCGGTATCTACGATCTCAATAACATCCATGAGCCCTACTGGATACTTGTAATTCTTCCTTACCTTACCATCTACCTTAATATGCCCCTCAGCAATAACTTTTCTAGCCTCCCTGCCTGTCTCAGCGTAACCCAGAATATCTCTCACTAAAATAAGTAAAGGAATAGATCTCTCAATAGGGTGTGGTCCTGGTGATGGCTTGACCACCCATTTATGTTCTTTCCTAAGTATAGGCCAAAAATCAGGAGCCGCGAGCCTCTTTAGGTGTCTCTTTCCTCCCATCCTAGCCACTTTCCTCACCTACCTGTTCTTTCCTCTCCTCTTCCTCCTTTTTAACTTCTTCAACCTCCTCAACAGGAACTTTACCTCTCCTTCTTTCTATTATCTTCTTCCTGACCTTGTCACTAACATCAGCCTTTATTATCATGACTTTTGATGGGTGAATGGGGTAGTAGACTGGCGTTCCATCAGCTTTCTTGATAGTTACTCCCTCAACGTGTATTCTGATTCTCTTGTAGTCTACCTTAACTACCTTCCCTTCATGCCCTGCCCAGTCACCACGCATTATTCTAACTACATCACCAACCCTGACAGGCAGCCTCTTAACACCTAATTTCTCAGCTAGCTCTTTGGATAGCTTTGCATTAAACAATGTGTGTCTCCTGTGGAGCGGGGCATTATAGAGCATTAACCTCTGCTTCCTAGGCTGTCTTGATGAAGTTTTCATACTTACCACCTAGCCAAAATTAAATAATTATTGTTGCGAGATTTGATATACCGCTCCACCTCTCTGCTGCCTCCTTGGCTACTGGCCCTCTAATTTCGCTTCCCTTAGGAGCACCTTCAGGTGTTACTATAACACACGCATTATCCTCGAAAGCAATCCATGTACCGTCAGGCCTTCTAAATGGCTTCTTTTGCCTTATGATAACGGCATTCATCACCTGTCCAACAAGGTCGGCATTACCTTTCTTCACTGTAACCACCACTAGATCACCAACTGTCGCACTAGGTATTCTCCTCAGCCTCGTCTTCCTGCCTGGAACACCTATTACCATAACCTCCTTAGCTCCGCTATTATCAGCTACCTTTAAGCGCGTGCCTACTAGTATCCCCTCTACCCGCCTAACCCTACTAAATGCTGCACCACCTTTCTTAGGCATCAGCTCTCACCTCCACCTTTCTCAAGCACACCTAGTACTACCCAAGCTACAGACTTAGCTAAAGGTCTAGTTTCACCAATCAATACAGTATCGCCAGGCTGCGCGTTAATACACGGTGGATTATGGGCGTGTATTCTAGACCTACGCCTCTCGTATCTCATATACTTCCTTATGTAAACTAAGTACTCCCTCTCTACAACAACGGTTTTCCTCATCTTCGCTTTAATAACCTTCCCTACGAGCAGGCCTCCCCTAACCTTCAGGTGACCATGCCAGGGGCAGAGCGGATCATCACACTCTTTCTCGGGAGGCCTCAGCCCCTCATACCTTATACCTATGTCCCTAACCTTAGGTTTCTCACTCACTACTTACCACCTCCATACTTCTTCAATCTTTCTTCCGGTCTACCCACTATCAAGTCACCTCGCACCTCTACACTCACGGTGTCCGAGAGCTTAAAAACAAATACTCCACCAAATTTAGGTACCCTCTTCTCTCTCCCCTCATCAGTTAAGATAACAAACATGTTCTTAGTTTCATCCACTACCTTACCCTTAATGTTAGTTAGTGACTTATCCGTATGAAACTTAACATGGACCCTAAGTCCTATTAATTCATGGTAAATTAGGTTAGATTTCGTTCTCCTCATCACTTCTTCCCTTGCTTTTTCTTTAGCTCCTCCTCCCTCATTACAGTCAGTATGCG